>NZ_JAATJW010000050.1 GCF_011800755.1 Listeria valentina | reverse complement strand
ACAAAATACACTCCTTCTAAAGTGAACTAGATTTTTTATTCCTAGTGTCTACTTTATAGGGAGTGTATCACTTGCCCTTGTAATCTGGAGATCTGCCACCACCATAAACTGCTTGCAAAACTGATTATAGCACCGATTCTGATTAGGGAAAAGCGCCTAGAAAAACGGTGTAATGACTTAAAGTGATGTTTTTCTCGAGAAAAAAATTTGTAAGACTAGAAAATAAAAAAAGAAAGCCAGAAAGCAGATAAAATAGCTTGAAAAAAGTTTGTATTTATCTGCTGCGGCTGAAAATTAATTATTTCGATGCAAGTAAAAGTCAATCGTTTTTTCTAATCCTGCTTCTAGTGAAAATTGAGGACGCCAGTTGGAATATCGCAAAAATTTAGCAGGATTAAGGGCGTATCTTAAATCATGCCCTTTGCGATCTTCAACATGTTCGATTAATTGGAAATAATGTTCGCCTGTTTCTTTAGAGAGCTGCATAAGGACTTTTTGAGCGATTTCAAGGTTGGTATATCTGTTTTGAGCGCTGATATTGAAGGTTTCAAAACAAAAAGTAGGCGTCGTAATAATCTCCCAAATTGCGCGGCAGTGATCTTCCACATAGATCCAGTCGCGGACATTTAAGCCGCTACCATAAATAGGAATTGGTTTTTTAGCTAGGGCATTTTCGATCAACGTTGGAATGAATTTTTCGCGGTGCTGGAAGGGGCCAAAGTTGTTGCTACAGATTGAAATCGAGATGGGTAATTGATAGGTATTTTGGAAAACCAAGACGAGCTGATGCGCAGATGCTTTGCTAGCCGAATAAACATTTTGCGGCTGAATCTTCGAATTTTCATCAAAACTACCCGTTTCGATCGAGC
Organism: Listeria valentina; assembly: GCF_011800755.1. Classification (GTDB taxonomy): domain Bacteria; phylum Bacillota; class Bacilli; order Lactobacillales; family Listeriaceae; genus Listeria; species Listeria valentina. The sequence continues at coordinate 15,813 of NZ_JAATJW010000050.1, read as the reverse complement.
CAAAAATTTCATCTGTGCTGACATAGTGAAACCGCTTGTTAGCGAGATCATCTTTCCAAAAGTCACGTGCGGCGACAAGCAAGTTATAAGTGCCTTCGATGTTGCTATGCAAAAAGGGACGCCCGTCATTAATGCTGCGGTCAACATGGGTTTCAGCGGCAAAGTGAACGATGATATCAGGAGCGAAATTTTGGATGGTTTCTGCTGTCGAAGCGGCATCGTAAAGGTCGATTTCACCAAATTGGTAATTGGGATGATGTTGCAGTTCTTCGTTTATAGGTGTACTGGCATAGGTCAGTTTGTCTAGGTTGAAAAACGTATGATTTGGATTTGACTGGACATATTGGCGCAAGAAATGACTTCCAATGAAGCCTGAACCGCCAGTAACTAAAATTTTCAAGTTGTTCATCCTTTCAACTAAGAAATTCAATTGAGATGGCTTTTAAGCTATTGTAACTGAATTTGGTAAAGTTGTATAATGAAGTGGAAGTTTTAAAATGAAGCGATGAAATTTTTACTTTGTTCTTGAAGTGGGGTTAGCATGTAGCGCCTTTTTTTGTTAATCTAGTGATAAAGGATTTTCGGACGGAAAGGAATCTATTTATGAATCAATCTAAGTATCAAACGATTGCGGAAGAGATACGTACCAAAATTTTAGCGGGGATTTATCCGCCCGATTCGGCGATTCCGCCAGAACTTCAGTTGCAGAAGGACTATGGCGTGAGTCGTCACACAGTTAGGCAAGCGATTTCTGTGCTTGTTTCAGATGGTTTCTTGCGCAAGGAAAAGGGTTCAGGGACGTATGTCGATGAGCGCTATAAATCACTGAATACTCCTAATAACAGGACAGGTCATAAGACAATTGGCGTTATTACGACGTACTTATCCGACTATATTTTCCCGACGATTATCAGGGGGATTGAAAGCACGCTTCGGAATGAAAATTATTCTTTGCTACTGGCAAGCACTAACAATGATTATGCGGAGGAACGAGAATGTTTAGAAAAGATGATGGATCACGGGGTTGACGGTTTAATTGTCGAACCTACGAAAAGTGCGCTTTATAATCCAAATCTTGCGCTTTACGTTCGCTTGCGAGAACGGGGGATTCCGCTTGTTATGATTAATGCGGTTTATGAGGAATTAAATGTCCCTTCAATTTGTGTGGATGACGTAAAAGGTGGCTATTTGGGAACGGAGTTTATGATTCAAAATGGGCATCGGAATTTACTTTTCGTGACGAAAACGGATGACTTGCAAGGAAAATATCGCTTGAAAGGATTCATTGAGGCATGTGAAGAAAATGAAATTCAGTTTTCAGCAAATGATGTGATTACTTATACAACTGAATCATTTGGACAAGTGATTCAAGAAATTGTTGCGCGCCTTCAAATAGGAGACGTGACGGGGATTATTTGTTATAACGACCAAATTGCTAATTTGCTGACGATTGAACTTGCAGGGCGCGGCTATAAAATTCCCGACGATTTCTCGATTATTGGAAATGATGATTCAGTGCTCAGCCGGATTGGAAGTGTCAAATTGACAACGCTTAGTCATCCCAAAGAACAAATGGGGACGGATGCGGCAAGTTGGATTGTTCGAACGATTGAAGCGGGGAAAGCAGAAGCGGATATTCTTTATGAGCCGAAACTAATTGAGCGAGATTCCGTGAAGAAAATAGAATGCTTATAAAAGTAACAACGGGTCTAGCATGAACAAGCTTGTTCACGCTAGACCCGTTGTTTTATTTATGGGATTTTGCAGCAGCTTGTTGTTCGATTTCTTCAAGCGTATGTCCACGTGTTTCGGGTACGTAGAAACGAATAAACAGCACTCCAAGAAAACAAATGATCCCGAAAATGGCAAACACCATTTCTTGTGACATGGATGCAGTCATGATAGGGAACAGAAGTCCGACAAGGAATGATCCAATCCAGTTGAAGGAAGAGGCAAGACCAGATGCGCGGCCTCGGATTGCGAGTGGAAAGATTTCCCCGACGATCACCCAAGTAAGGGGCGCCCATGTACAAGAGTAAAAAGCAACGTAGATGCAAAGAAATGCGATGATCATCATTGGATTTGCATCAGCCTTCATAAAGGTGTTTAAGACGGCAGGCAAGATGAAAGATAGCCCCATCACTGTTCCACCAACGGTTAACAAGGTGCGGCGATTGAATTTATCTGCAATGACAAGGAAGAACAAGGCACCAAGAACTAGGATGATACCTTGGATAATTGGCCACATTAGTGCTTCGCTTGCGGCATGTCCGGTTGCTTTTTCCACGATGAGTGGAATGTAGTAGAAAATTGCGTTAGCGCCTTGGAATTGCTGGAAGGCCGCGACGCCAATTCCAGCGATGACAAGATGACGATAACGACCAGTGAGAAGGGTTCCCCAATTTGTTGTATGCGCCACTTGCTTTTCTTGCTCAGCGGTTTTAAGAATTTGATCAAGTTCTTTGTCCACTTCTTCGGGTTTGCGAATATAGCTCAGTACTTTTTTTGCTTCATCTAATTTTTTCGATTTAACTAGGAAGCGAGGCGATTCAGGTAGCGCTAGGACACCAAAGAAGAGGATGAGTGCTGGTAATGCAGCCATGCCAAGCATTAAACGCCAAGCCCATTCTTCTGGTAATCCTTTCAAGAGAAAGTCAACGATATAAGATAGTAACATTCCAGAAACGATCATTACTTGGTTAATGCCGGATAAGCGGCCACGAAGTTTTGCAGGTGCCATTTCTGACATGTAAGATGGAACAAGTGCTGATGCAGCACCGACAGCGAGTCCGAGTAAAACACGAACCGCGATTAAGTAGTATTGTCCGTTATGAGGGGAAATTCCACAAAGAATGGAACCGATTACAAATATGATAGCAGAAATCAAGATCATTTTACGACGCCCAAGTTTATCGGAAAGCATCCCTGCCATTGCCCCACCGAAAATCGCGCCAAGCATGACGGAAGAGGTAATCCAACCGATTAGACCAGCATGTCCAGCTAGGTTCCAGTCGTTTTGTAAAAATGGTAAGGCTCCAGTCATTACCCCGATGTCATAACCAAAAAGGATTCCCCCGAATGCTCCAAAGAAATAAATGAATGAAGCGGAGATTTTCTTTTCTTTTTTCATTTTTTTGTCAACCCCTTATTTTTTGAGAATAGGTTTGCAATAATTCGACCGGTATTTCTGTAAGCGCTTTTATTGTACAATATTTGTACGTACATAACAAGGGGTTTTTGACATTTTTTTTATTTTCGGTTGACATGTACGTACAAAAAAGTTAAATTAAGAATGTAAGCGCTATACTTAAGCAATGATTTGATCACATGTTTTGAGGGAGGTTTTTCCGATTAAAACGACAGAAGAAGTAAAAGCTCAAGAAATGTTGGATGTAATAGATAACCGTACATCTTTAGGGATTGAATTTGGTTCGACTCGAATTAAAGCTGTGTTGATTGATTCAAAATTTAAACCCATCGCTTCCGGTAGCTATGAATGGGAAAATCAATTGGAAAACGGGATTTGGACGTATTCGCTAGATGATATTTGGAAGGGCTTACGCATGAGTTATCGAAAGCTCGCCTCCGAGGTCTTTGAAAAATATGGTGAAACACTTCGATCGGTCGGTTCGATAGGCTTTAGCGCAATGATGCATGGTTATATGGCTTTTAACCAAGAAGGACAATTACTCGTTCCTTTTAGAACTTGGCGAAATTCAATTACGGAAGAAGCTGAAAAAAAATTAACGCAAGCTTTTGAATATAATATTCCCCAGCGTTGGAGTATTGCTCATTTGTATCAGGCGATTTTGAATCAAGAAGCGCACGTTGGACAAGTGGATTTTTTGACAACACTTGCAGGGTATGTGCACTGGCAGTTAACAGGTGAAAAAGTAATCGGAATCGGAGATGCTTCTGGCATGTTTCCGATAGATCTTGCGACAAAAAACTACCATCCGAAAAAGGTTGAAATATTTGATTCACTTGCAAGAAAATCAGGCATCCCACTTTCGATTGAAAAGATTCTACCTAAAGTTTTACTGGCGGGAGAGCAAGCAGGAAAACTTACACAAGAAGGCGCCTATCTGCTCGATCCTACTGGAAATCTCGAACCAGGGATCCCGCTTTGCCCTCCAGAAGGCGATGCCGGAACTGGGATGGTTGCGACGAACAGCGTGGCTAAGCGGACGGGGAATATATCCGTTGGCACATCTGCGTTTGCGATGATCGTACTTTCCGAGGAATTAAAAAAAGTGCACCCAGAAATTGACATAGTAACAACGCCGTCTGGGGATTTAGTTGGGATGGTTCACACAAACAATTGTTCTTCAGATATTAATGCTTGGATGAAGCTTTTTCAAGAAATGACAGAGGCACTTGGCCTTGAAGTGCGTACTGATCGACTGTTTTCCGTGCTATTTAAAGAAGCGCTTAAAGGTGACCCAGATTGTGGTGGGCTCCTTTCTTATGGCTACTACTCTGGTGAAAATATTACAGGAGTGAATGAAGGAAGACCCCTTTTTGTTCGCTCGCCAGAAAGCAAGTTTAACTTGGCAAATTTTATGCGCTGTCACTTAGCAAGTGCTTTTGGAGCGATGCGTATCGGCCTAGATATCTTAAAAGAAGAGGACGTTCAAATTGATAAGCTTGTCGGGCACGGTGGGATTTTCAAAACGCCAGAAGTTGGACAACGAATTTTAGCAGCTGCGATGGAAGCACCAGTTACGGTTATGGAAACAGCGAGTGAAGGCGGCGCTTGGGGAATTGCGCTTCTTGCTGCCTTTTTAGAAAGTGCTGACGCGGATTTAAGCGACTTCCTTGAGCGAAAGGTGTTTGGCGAAGATGAAGGCATAACGATTGCGCCAACAGAAGCGGATATGGAAGGGTATCGTGTATTTATGGAACGTTACCGGGAAGGGATTGAAATTGAAAAAATAGCCATCCAGAAATTGATTTAAGAAATGGGGAATGCGAAATGCTAGAACATTTGAAAGAAGAGGTTTTTCGAGCCAATCTGGAACTACCAGAACGAGGATTAATTCAATACACTTGGGGAAATGTTAGCGCTTTTGATCCGGATTCGGGTTACTTTGTTATTAAGCCAAGTGGAGTGAGCTACGAAGAAATGAAAGCTTCGGATATGGTTGTCGTTGATCTCGAAAATCATGTGATTGAAGGTGAATTAAATCCTTCTTCAGATACGCCAACGCATGCAGTGCTTTATCAAACTTTTCCTGGCCTAGGAGGAATCGTACACACGCACTCACCTTGGGCAACTATCTGGTCTCAAGCGGGTCAAGATGTTCCTGCGATGGGGACAACACATGCAGATACATTTTACGGTACAGTTCCATGCGCGCGTTTTCTGTCACAAAAAGAAATTGATGCAGGTTATGAGCACGAGACAGGAAAAGTTATTGTGGAAACTTTTGAAGAACGAAATATCAAGCCGCTTGATGTACCGGGCGTACTTTTACATGGCCATGGTCCATTTACTTGGGGAAAAGATGCGGCGAGTGCGGTCATGAATGCGGTCGTTTTGGAAGAGGTTTGTCGGATGAATTTCTATACGCTACAATTGAATAGTTATGCGGAAGAATTGCCAAAGCGCATTCTTGATAAGCATTACTTAAGAAAACATGGCAAAGATGCTTATTATGGACAAGAAAAATAAAAGGAGCTGAAACAAATGATGAAATTAGCAGAAAAAGAATTTTGGTTTGTTGTAGGGTCACAACACTTGTACGGGGAAGAAGCATTGCGCAGTGTAAAAAAAGATGCGGAGGAAATGGTTGATGCTTTAAATAACAGCGGGAAAATGCCTTATCCGATTGTCTTAAAAGAACTTGCAGTAAGTGCAGACACGATTACGAACATCATGAAAGAAGTGAATTACCGGGATGAAGTGGCAGGCGTGATTACTTGGATGCATACTTTTTCACCAGCGAAAATGTGGATTCGCGGCACGAAATTGTTGCAAAAACCTTTGCTTCACTTAGCTACACAATTTAATGAAAGCATTCCGTGGAAAACGATTGATATGGATTTCATGAATTTAAATCAATCTGCACATGGCGACCGCGAATATGGGTTCATTAATGCGAGACTGGACAAACGAAACAAAATTGTTGTTGGTTATTGGAATTCAGAATCTGTGATGAAACAAGTGGCTGACTGGATGGACGTTGCGGTTGCTTACAATGAAAGTTTTGCAATTAAAGTGGCTCGCTTCGGTGACAACATGCGGAATGTAGGTGTGACAGAAGGCGACAAAGTAGAGGCACAGATTCAGTTTGGATGGGTAGTTGATTATTTTGGCATCGGGGATCTCGTTCAAGTGGTGGATGCGGTAACGGATGCGGAAGTAGATGCGTTATTTGAAGAGTATCGAAAACTTTATGAGTTTGATTACGGCGATTATGAGCAGTCCAAGTGGGAAGCACATGTGAAAGTTCAAGCGCGTCAAGAAATTGGGATTCGACGTTTCTTAGAGGAAGGTGGATATAATGCCTTCACGTCGAATTTTGAAGATCTGTATGGCATGCAGCAACTTCCAGGACTTGCGGTGCAACGTTTAATGGCAGATGGATATGGTTTTGCTGGGGAAGGAGACTGGAAAACAGCAGCGATTGACCGATTGATGAAAGTGATGGCTCGTAACGAAAATACTGGGTTTATGGAAGATTATACGTATGAGCTAGCGGCTGGAAAGGAAGCGATTTTGGAATCACATATGATGGAAGTTGATCCAACGCTTGCAGTGAACAAACCAAAAATTGTTGTTTCGCCGCTTTCTATGGGAGACCGTGAAGATCCGGCAAGACTAGTTTTTGACGGGAAAGCAGGGGAAGGCGTAGTCGTATCGATGGCGGACTTTGGCACGCATTATAAACTTTTGATCAACGAAGTGACGGCGTTTGAACCAACAGAACCCGCGCCGAATTTACCAGTAGCACGAGTTTTATGGGAAGTGAAACCAGGGTTCCATGAAGGGGTTCATGCATGGATTGAAGCTGGCGGAGGCCACCACACGGTTGTATCTCTGAACTTAACAACGGATCAAATTTTGACTTGGGCAAAGTTAGTTGACTTGGAAACAGTGGTTATTAAATGATAAGTGGGGCGGTGGTGCAACCACCGCCTAATTTTGGCTGGTAGGAGGGAGCGAGATGGAGAAGCAACACTTCGGGTTCTTGCCGAATGGTCGTGAAGTACATTTGTATTCGTTTGAAAATAAGTCTGGAATGAAGCTTGTTGTTAGTGATTTAGGGGCTGTAATGACGAATTTGTGGGTTCGGGACGGATCTAAGAGGTTACGGGATGTAGTGCTCGGGTATCCGGACTTTGATGGATATGTGACGAATGTTGATAAGTTTGGAGCGACGATTGGACGGAGTGCGAACCGAATTGCTGGGGCTCGATTTGAGCTTTTAGGGAAGTCGTATTTGCTGCCAGCGAATGAAGGAGAAAATAGTTTGCACAGTGGGCCAAATGGCTATGAGTTCCGGCTTTTTGATATTGCGGAACTGGATGAGGCAAACAATCGAATTGTCTTTCAGTTGATTAGTCCAGATGGCGATCAGGGTTTTCCGGGCACTTTGAAGTTTGTAGTGTCGTATCAATTGCTTGAGGATAATACGGTACGAATATCTTATCGTGGCCAAAGTGACGAGACAACAGTTTTTAATCCAACAAATCACAGTTATTTTAATTTGAATGGGCATGCGAGTGGTCAAATCCATAAACATTTGCTACAAATTGAGGCTGCACATTATACACCTGTTGCAAAACGGGACTTGATTCCAACGGGCGAAGTGGTTCCTGTTGCGCATACGCCGATGGATTTTCGGACGATGCGAGCAATTGGAGCGGTTCCAGAGTTTGAACAATTGATACAAGCAGGCGGCTACGATCATAATTATGCGCTGGATAAAGCTAAGGATGTTTTTGCAAAAGTAGCAAGCGTTAAAGGAGACGAAAGTGGCATTTTAATGGAAGTAGCCACTAATTTACCTGGCTTGCAACTTTATACGGGAAATGGTTTGGATGGTGTTTGTGGCAAAGAAAAGACGACTTATGAAAAAAATGCTGCCCTTTGTTTGGAAACACAATTTTATCCAAATGCGGTGAATCAAACGAATTTTGCAAGTCCACTCTTGGAAAAAGGAGAAACTGTAAATTATGTAACGACATTTCGGTTTAGCCAAGCTGACTGATTTAAAAAAGCAGCACACGAGTAAAAAGTTCTTACTTGTGTGCTGCTTTTTATATGAGGAATTAATTTGTTTAAGGTAGCCTTTCTGATTCTAGAAAAGGTCTTTGCCGTTTGTTGCAATCACTTTTTTGTACCAATCGAAGGAATCTTTTTTGTAGCGTTTCATGGAGCCATTTCCTTCGTTATCACGGTCCACGTAAATCATGCCATAGCGTTTTTTCATTTCGCCTGTCGTGAAGGAAACGAGGTCGATGATTCCCCAAGGCGTGTAGCCCATCAGTTCAACGCCATCATAATCGACGGCTTTTTCGAGCGCTTTAATATGCTTCCGCAAGTATTCAATCCGTGCGTCATCATGAATTTGACCGTTTTCTTCCAGTATATCAATAGCTCCAAATCCGTTTTCAACGATGAAAAGAGGAAGCTCGTAGCGATCGTATAAGCGGTTTAGGGTGTAGCGCAAGCCTTCCGGATCAATAGCCCAGCCCCAATCGCTTGTTTCGATATAAGGATTGTCAATGCCGTTTGGCAAGCCACCATTGACAACGTCGCCAGTATTATCTTGTTTCACATCAGCTTTTACGGTGGTTGACATGTAGTAGCTGAAGCCGATGTAATCAACGGTTCCTTTTTGAAGGGCTTCTAGATCTTCATCACGGATATCAATTTGATAGCCTTCACGTTCAAATTCTTTTAGCGCGTAACGTGGATAGTGACCACGTACGTGAACATCAGCGAAGAAGAAACGTTGGTGCATCGCTTCTTCGGCTGCCATAATATCTGCTGGATTGCAGGAATAAGGGTAGATTGGAACGTGAGAAACCATGCAGCCAATTTGGAATTCAGGATTGATGGCTTTTCCGATTGAGACGGCTCTTGCGCTTGCAACGAGTTCGTTGTGTGCTACTTGATACATCACTTCTTTGGCATTTTCCCCGGGTGCTACTTTTACACCAGAATTTGTCCATAAGAAAATGGGATTGTTCGTATCCATTTGATTATTGATTTCGTTAAAGGTCATCCAGTATTTCACTTTATGTTGATAACGCTCGAAGCAAGTTTCGGCAAAGCGAACGAAGAAGTCGATCACTTGGCGATTCCGGAAACCACCGTATTCGCGAGCTAAGTGAAGTGGCATTTCAAAATGGGAAAGTGTGATAACAGGTTCGATGCCATTTGCCAATAGTTCGTCAAAAACAGCATCATAAAATTTCAAGCCTTCTTCATTTGGCTCCGTTTCGTCACCATTTGGAAAAATCCTTGTCCAAGCGATAGATGTTCGCAGGCATTTTAAGCCCATTTCGGCAAAAAGCGCAATATCCTCTTTATAGTGATGATAAAAATCAATCGCTTCATGATTGGGATAAAATTCGTCTGTTTCGATTTCTTCGGTGATTTTACGTGGAACCCCGTGTGCACCGGCCGTCATCACGTCGATAACGCTCGGTCCTTTTCCTCCTTGGTTCCATCCGCCTTCAAATTGATGGGCAGCTAGCGCGCCACCCCATAAAAAATCTTTTTGCATGATTCGTTTCCCTCCGATTAAATCGTATTTGTAATCGCTAAAATAGTAGTTGGGTCTGTTGACGTTTCATCTGTTTCTTGTGGTGTTACAGACGTAAATTCTTCTGCATTGGTAATTAATACTGGCGTGATGAGTGAACAACCAGCTTGTTCAATTTGCTTGCGATCAAACGTTAATAGTAAATCACCTTTTTTGACGTGTTGCTTTTCCTTCACTAAATATGTGAAAGGTCCTCCGTTTAGTTTAACAGTATCAATACCGACATGGATAAGCATTTCCACACCTTCATTTGACCGAAGCCCAATCGCATGTTTTGTAGCGGTCAGCATCACGACTTCTCCGTCAAATGGTGCCCGCACCTCGTTTTCTTCTGGCAAGATCGCAATTCCGGGTCCCATGGCGCCGCTCCTGAAAACTTCATCTGGCACATCTGCGAGTGGCAAACGTTTCCCTTTTATTGGGGCAGGAATCGACAAGTTTTTCACTTGCAGACTTGAAGAGGCTCCAGCTGCCACTTTTGGCGTGTCATTTAAATCCACTTCTTTTTTTAGTTCTTCATCTTCTTCTTTCGTTTCGCCGAAGCCAAGGAATTGCACAAGCAACATCGCGCCGAAAAATGCAATCGCGCACCCGATGACAATCCCGATAAAGGATAACGGGAATTCACTGTTAATCCCATTCACGATCGTGATTAAGCTTGGTAGCCCCGCGTAAGCGAAGTAATACGGATTGAAGAAGCTTGCGACAATGGCACCAATCGCCCCAGCAATACAGCCATAGATGAACGGTTTTTTGAAGCGAAGCGTAACACCATAAATAGCGGGTTCTGTTATCCCGAAGATTCCTGTAATAAAAGCGGACATCGAGACGTTTTTAAGTTCTTTACTGCGCGCTTTCAGCAAGACGCCAAACACGGCACCGACTTGAGCCACTACGGCAATGGTTTGAAATGCTTGGAACGAGTCGCGCCCGTACATATCGAAGTTGGCGAGCACAACAGGCGTGATGCCCCAGTGAACACCGAAAATGACGATCACTTGCCAGAAGCCGCCGATGATCGCGCCTGCAAGTGGTGGTGCAACTTGAACTAGATAGTTGTAACCGTTTGCGATTCCGTTCGCTAAAAGAGCCGAAGCAGGACCAAGAACTAAAATGGTAACAGGAACCATGATGACGAGGCAAATAAACGGCGTGAGTAAAGGCTTGATAACGCCGGGAAGATGTTTTTCAATAAATTTTTCTAAGTAGCTTAACAGCCAAACGAGAATAAGTGGCGGTAAAACAGAAGAGGTATAGGTGGTTGGCGAAAGCGGAATACCTAGAAAGTTATGAGCATCCCCATTTGCGATGGATTCCGCAATTTTGGCTAAGTCCGGCGAGACGAGCGCCGCGCAACAAGCTACCGCAATATAGGTATTCACTTTGAAGTGCTTGGATGCCGTAATGGCAATGAAAATGGGCAAGAAGGTGAATGGTGCCCATGAAATCAAACTAAAAACTTGATAGGTATCCGTATTAGCAAAGCTCGGAAAAGCAAGGTTGATTAAAATCAAACAACCCTGCAAGATGCCGGCTGCGGCAAGTATGTAAATGAAAGGCGCAAAAACAGCAGACATCGTTGCGATGATTCGATTGATAACGCTTCCTTTTTGGTCCTCATTTGAATCCGTTTGTACATTTACGAGACTTGTAAAGGCATCATACACCTCGCCCACATGTGGACCAATGACGATTTGAAACTGGCCGTTATTTAAAACGATGGTGATAACGCCAGGAAGGGAAGCGATTTTTTCCTTTGCGCCTTCAGGTGTTTCTTTAAGGACAATTCTAAGTCTGGTCGCGCAACGCGCTACGTTGATGATGTTTTCTTCATGCAAGATGGCTAAAATATCTTCGGCTAATTTTTGATAATCTCTAACTTTACTCATCTTCTACTGAAACCCCTTTCAAAAATATTGTGCATGTACAGTTTAATTCAACACTCACAATTTGTCAATCCCGCTTCTTTTTTATATAATTGGGAAGGATAAGTGAAAAATGAGCGGGGAACAGCGGGGAGAGAATTAAAATGTCAAAGTACCAAAAAGTAGTGGAACAAATTGAGCAGAACATCATTGATAATCACCTGCAACAAGGCGATAAGCTTCCGACGTTTCAAGATTTAATGAAGCAATATGATGTTAGTAAAAGTACGATTGTCAAGGCACTCAATATATTAGAAAAACGTGGCGTGATCTATCAAATTCAAGGTAGTGGCGTTTTCGTTCGGCGTAGGAAGAGGACAGGTTACATCAATTTTCTAGAGAGTCAAGGCTTTACAGCAGATCTAAAAGAGTTCCAAATGAAATCGAAAGTTCTTGCGGTGGAGCTGATTCGCCCAAATGAAGAAGTGCGCGCGAACTTAAAATGTGCGGCAGAGGAGCAAGTTTATTTCGTGAAGCGGTTGCGTTTTATCAACGACCAAATTTTGTGTATTGAAGAATCGTATTACCGCCAGAAATATGTCCCTTATTTAAGCAGAAGCATTGCCGAGGAATCGTTGTTTCACTATGTGGAAAAGGCGCTAGGACTAACGATCAGTTTTTCTGACAAATATTTACACGTGAGGAAACTTGATGAAAAAGAAAGTGAGCTTTTAGAGCTGGAAGCAGGAGATCCAGCGCTATTTGTCGAAGAATTATTTTATTTGAGCACCGGAGAACCATTTGACTTTTCGCGAATGGTCTATCATTATGAGCATTCCCAGTTTTTTGTACAAAGTAATGGCCTTTAAAGAACTCTTGCAAGAAACGGGGAGCGGGACTTTTAAACGCAAAAAAAGACTCCTCAATAAGAAGAGTCTTGTCTTTGTAAAAAGCCTTCGAAAAGGTGCCTTCCAGAGTTGATCTCAAGTTTCCGGAAAAACAAAATGAATTTGCTATATTCTTCAAGAGAAAAGTCTACCTTGCCGGTTTGAATTTGAACATCTAAGAATTCAATCGCTGCGGTATAGACCGCGTGATAATTCGTATATACATCTTTGAAACTTGTATTCATGTCACGACGATCTTCACCAATTTCTTCAAAGAGTGGAACTACGTAAGACCCTTTATGAATGTTCTCGAATGCTTTATGAAATAACGATAGTGTCTCTTTGCGCTGGGCATCTAAAAAGCCGTCGACATTTTTGCGTAATTCGTATTCGTCAGACTTTGCATAATAAGTAGATAACCAGTAATCAATAAGTGGTTCAATGTGTCCCTCTAAATAGTTGATTATTTTTTTCAAATGATGCCCCCCTTAGCTTTCCAGTCTAGCACTAGTATAACATGGATTGAGGCTTGATTAGAACTAGAAAATTGGGGTAAAGGGATTAAAAAGTCATGGAAGAAGGGATGCGAATGTTTCAAAAAGCAACTGCAAACCAAAAAATAAGAAGCTAGCGGAGAAACAACTTAGTAGCGCTAGCTTCTTATTTTTTATTTATCTTTTTTTAAAACGATGCTCTTATAAAGCCAAACGGTGATGAAATAGTAAATGCCGTAAATCGCTAAGAACAGTAGCACAGGGATGAAGAAACGATAATAAGGATTTATAAGCAAGAAACCAAACATTTTCATTCCGATTGCTACATGGACAAAGCCGATGATACCTGGGAATAGGAAAATCAAGAACATTTCTTTTCGGATGGACTGAACAAGCAGTTTCCGTTTGACGCCAATTTTCTCAAGCATTTGGTAACGTCTTATGTCCTGTGTCGCTCCTGTTAAAATTTTGAACATGAGCGAGCTTGCCATCATTGTTAGGAAAGCGAATCCAAGGAAGAATCCCATAAAGACTGTTCCGTTTGCAAAGATTTTATACTGCGAATAAGACGCATATTTGCTGAGGATTTCTTCTTTTCCGTTATAGCGTTCTTTTTCAAGTTGATCGAGTTTCTTCAGACTTGTTAGGCTATTCTCGAAGTCAGGAACTTTTCCGATGAAAAGTGTATTTTCTTTTAGATTTTTCGTATCAAATTCGTGACTATCGACAAACTTGATTTCACGAGTGCCAAGCGTTGATGATGGTAAGGAAGAGCTGATGAACTGTGTCCAAGCAGCACTTTCGGGACTTGGCGTTTCTTTAAGGTGATAGATCTTAGTACCTTCGCCTGTTGAAAAGCCTGATACAAGTGGGGGATGCTTTTTTAGTTCTTTGACATTGAAATAAACAGCCTTGTCATCTGTTTTGAAATGATAGTCGAAGTCTTCCTTAAAGTCCATTGAGCGAATCACTTTTTGCTCCGCTTTCGTTGGATTGGAAAGAACGACATCATATGGTGATGCTTGTTCGGCAAGAAGCACCCCGTTATTTTGAAAGGCGAAACCAACTGCAATTGCGCCCATTCCAAGTGCGATAAGCATGGCCACGGTAGCAAGCACGCGTGACAGTTGGCTAATGCGGAAGCTTAACTGAGCGTAAGTGAAAGAATTGAGCCGTTTGCTTTTTTTGATTTGCTTGTCACGCATTTTTTGGATAATTAGTGGCAAGAAAGTTGCGAAAAACAAGTAAGTTCCGAATGTGATGGTAAAGAGCGCAACGATGATGCCCGCAAATTGAGTCGTTTTAATATCAATCATGGCGTAGTAGCCGATCGCAAGTAAAATAATGGATAAAATCGCTTTAAAGACGATTGCTTTCTTACGGATAATGATACGTTCTGCTTTTGAATCAGCGTGGATCAAATCTAAGATGGAGACGTTGGATAGGCGGAATAAGTTAAACAAAGCCGCGAGCAGGAACAAAATTGCAAAGAAAATGATGGTGACAATCATAGATGGTAAGTAAAATGGTGCATAAGTTGTTGATGTGAAGTCGAGCTGTTTCATGAGAAGGTTGCCGACAACAGCTGCTAACACGGTTCCAAGAATCAGTCCGATGACAAGGGAACAAAGTCCGATGAACATTGTTTCAATGAACATGATGAGCGAGATTTTACGTTTTTTAGCTCCAAGGGTCATGTACATGCCAAACTCTTGTTGTCGTAAGGAAAATAGGAAAGATGTTGCGTACATCGTATAAGCAACCGTGATGATGGCTAGCAAAATGGATCCTGCGTGGAAGACAAAGCCAACAGCTGAAATCATCGAGTTTTCTTTAATGAAGGAAGAATTTAAAGCAAGTGTTTCGAACATATAAAAAATCGAAATCGCCATCACTAGACCAATAAGAAGTACAATATAGTCTTTGAGACGTGTCTTAATGCTTGAGAGTGCAAGTTTTAGTAACATACGAATCACTCCCCGTCCTGATCGGCACCAAGTGTTGCCAGTACATCCAAAATTTCTTGGTAAAAGGCTTTACGTTCGCCCGTTCGTTTTAATTCTTTGTAAAGGACGCCGTCTTGGATGAAAAGGATGCGCTCACAGTAACTTGCGCTTTGAGGGTCATGCGTTACCATCAAAATTGAAACGGCTTGTTCGCGGTTAAGTTCTGTCATCGCTTCAAGTAAGCCTTGTGCGTTTTTTGAATCGAGTGCTCCAGTTGGTTCATCACCAAGGATGATGGCTGGTTCGTGGACGAGCGCACGTGCCGCTGCTGTCCGTTGTTTTTGTCCGCCAGAAACTTCTGCAGGAAACTTCATTAAAATGTCTTGAATGCCTAGTTGTTTAGCCACAGTTTCCACACGTTCTTTGATTTTTTTCGCTTTTACGTCTTGTAAAGAAAGTGGTAAAGCGATGTTTTCATAAAGTGTTAAATTTTCAAGTAGGTTAAAGTCTTGGAAGATGAAACCGAGTGAATTTGCCCGAAAGTCAGCGAGTTCATCGTTTTTCATTTTTGTAATGTCACGACCGGCGATGCTGATTTCACCGCTTGTTGGCCGATCGAGTGTGGAAAGAACATTTAATAGTGTAGTTTTCCCAGAGCCAGATGGCCCCATGATACCGATAAATTCTCCTTCTTGCATGGAGAATGAAATATCTTTTAACGCGATCGATTGATTTTCATTTTTCTTACCATAAATTTTTTCTACATGTTCAACTTTTACAACTTGATTTGGCAAAGTTAAAACCTCCTTGTTTATCTCTTATATTCTATCTTAAAGGTATTT
>NZ_JAATJW010000004.1 GCF_011800755.1 Listeria valentina | reverse complement strand
AAAAAAATAGTATTTTTTACTAAAAAACTATAACATAACAGATTCTTGAGACACGCCACTTTTATAAATTTCTGATTTCCCTTTTTGGCAAAACTATGATTGCGAGTATCCAAGCGATTAATTATTTGTAAAAAAATGAATAACGCAGACAAATCCCCCATTAAATTTTTATCTTTTGAATCTGTTTATCAATTCCAGTATTGAAATGCTTTGTATATCTTTACCATAAAAAAAGCGTAACGAGCGCTAAAACCTCGTTACGCTTTTCCATTTATTTAAATTCTGTTTGACTAGTTGTTTTATCATCTAATAATGTATGTTGATACATTAAATAGTACGCCGCTGCGGACCAACTGAAATTACTAGTATGAAGCCCTTCACCCGTAAGCGGATCATAGTTTTCATGAATTGGTTCATTTCCCATTAATCCCTCTGTTTGGTTAAATAACTTTTTAGTCATGAATGTAGCTTCTGCGTGATAGCCGTAATTTTGCAGCGCTTCTACGCCGAATAATGCTTGGTCTAGCCAAACTGGTCCACGCCAGTATTTCGTCGCATTAAATTTTTTATTATCTTTTGATGCCGTTGGGAATGGAACTTGCGTATTAAATTTGGCTTGGCTCATCATATTATTTCTAACTTCTTTTGCACGGTCCTTAGAAGCTAGATTGGCCCAAAGTGGTAGCCAGCCTTCTGTTCCTTTACCACGGTTTACTAGCAATTTTGGTTTCTTATCTTTTGATGAAATTTGCAAGTCATAATAGTAACCCGTTTTTTCATCATACATGTTATCTTCCACGTACTCTTTGACTTTCTTCGCTTCTTTCTTGTACTTCTTGGCGGCTTTTCCTTTATCTAATTCTTTCGCCATTGAAGCTAAAAAGCCTTTTTCCGCGTAAAGATACGCATTTAAATCCACAGATTCTTGGTTGATGGAGTACCCTACTAATTTGTTGTTCTTATCTTTATTTTCAAGAACAAGAACACCCGGATCGTCTTTTCCAACTCCGTCTTTATCAAATCGCGTCGCATTGTCCATTCCACTTTCCCACGCCGCTGCTTCGATAACGGCTTCGTCATCTAGTTTAGGTTTCCCATCGCTTCCTTTAATGATTTGATCATCGTCATCTTTTTGCCAGTTTGCATCACTAATCATGCTACCATATTCTGCAATGCCATTTTGATTATGATCTCGGTTTTTATACCACCATTCGTGGTACTTCACAAGTTTCGGATACATTTCTTTTAAGAAGTCCTTATCTTTCGTTTGACTGTAAATGTTCCAAACTGCCCAAGCAGATAGTGGCGGCTTCGAATTTCGCTCATTCCAGTTTCCACCAACTCCGCCACGTTCTGGTGTTGGATTATAAAATATGGCATCAATAATCGCACCTTCGTCTTGTGGAATCACTTTATCATTTTCTTTGATTTGATAATCAAACAAAGCACGTACGTTGTTTTTCGCAAGTTCCGGATTAAAGTTCGTCACCGCCACAGCTTCTTTCCATGAATCCCAAGCCCAAAGTCCGATAAACCACTTATAGGACATCGATGGAACGATGCCGTCATGTTTGATTGCCCCTGCAGGACTGCGCCAATTCGTTGTTAAAGTTTCTATTGTCTTCACCGCAGCATTTTTGTATTCAGGATGACTTTTTTGTTTTTTATTAGCGAAAGTCTGATCGAGATAACCTTGCCAACGTTGCTTATTTTCTTTAAAATGTTGATTTGCTTCTTTTACAAAACCTTCATGTTTTTCTTTTTCAAGTTGAAACTCTTTATTTGTAAACGTATAACTTTCAGTCAAATTAGTTTCAAATTGTTTTCCAGGTGCAATTTTCACGGCTTCTTTTAACTGTGAAGTATACGCATCGCCTGCAACTGTTGTTTGAACAGGTTTATCATGGCGAATGGCAAATTTTGTTTCTTTCGTTGAGAAGAATGCCCAAGTTTCTTCAATGTCCGAGAAATTCACTTCAACACCGTCATTCGTTCCTGTTAGCGTTTGATTTAAAGGAAGTTTTGTTTCTCCATCATCGAGTTGATTGAGCAATTTCCCTTTCCAAGTTACCGCTAATTCTAGCGGTTTATCTGTGTTATTCTCAATTCTTGTTTGAATGAGCGCCGTTCTCTCACTTACGAAAATCAAACGCAATTCAAGCGTCAAATCCTCTAATTCATAACTTTGTACAAGTTGACCAGGATAATAAGCAAAATCAGTGCTTGCTTCGCTTAGCGAATAAGCTTCATTCGTTTTATGATTCGTAATTTGAATTTGATCAAATGTTGACGCTAAGTTAGCCGGATATTCCTGTCCCAAAATCACCGGACCTGCAAAACCACCAAATAGTTCTGGCGCACTTTTAGCTGGTAAATAGTAACCATGCCACGCACCTAAATCTGCAAAATTCGTAAATTTATTAGTTTGGTAATTTCCATAAATTTGTGCAGTTGGCTTAGCCGCAATATCAAGTATATTCTTGAAATCCTTGATTTTTGGTTTTGGTTCAGCTTGCTCTAATTTTTCTGTTTCTTTCTGACTTGCGGCATCTCCATTTTTCACCGAAAAACCGATAGCCACAAAAATAATAATGATAGCAACAATTACTGCAGCTCCCCAGTAAATACCTTTCTTCTTCAATCTACTTTCCTCCCTCTTCTTGCTATCGCAATGATAACGCTTTCATATTTTAACAGTTTTTATTATATTAAACTTCTGACGAAAACACCAGTCGAACATTTTCATTTTAAAATAATCAACAAAAAAACCCCTAAGAAGTGCTGTCTCTTCTTAAGGGGACATATTTAAATTTTATAAAAAGCGACGCAAAATCGTTTTTAATGGAGGCATTTTAGCCAAATGATGTTCTTCAAGCAATTCGCCACTTTCAAAAGTCAAGTAACCCTTCGCTTCATCCCAGACGATTTTCCCAGGAAGTGGAGCCGCATTTGGATCAACACGTACATCAATCAAAACTGGAAGTTGATCTTCTTTAGCTGTTACAAGTGCTGTTTCAAGTTCCGCACGTGTTTCCACGTGATAACCTTTACCACCACAAGATTTCGCAAAAGTAGCGTAGTCAATATTAGGCAAATCAATCGCATAATTCAACTCACCAGCAGATTGTTGTTCATATTTAATAAACGAAAGCTCTTGATTATTTAGCAAAACAACAATCATCGGCATTTGATAATGAACAGCTGTAACGAAATCTTGCATCACCATTGAAAAGCCACCATCTCCAGTGATTGCGATCGTCTGACATTCTGGAAAGGCACGTTTAGCCGCTATGGCACCAGGCAATGCACAACCCATCGTACCAAGCCAAGCGGAGGTTAGAAACTGATTTTGCTGTCCGAGATGCAGATAACGTGTACTCCAAACCGTTGAAGTTCCAACATCAATTGAAAAAATCGTATCTGGTTGAGCAATTTTACGAATTTCCGCCATTACCACTTCTGGAGCAAGTGGTTCTCCCGTTTTCGCTTCATCTTCCGCCATCCATTTATTCCAATTTTCCATATTATGCTGAACCGCTTTTAAAAATGGTCGTCCAGAAACCGTTTCTTCTGCTTCATTCCACTTCGCAAGCACTTCTTTCATATCTCCTACGATTTCAACCGTAGCCGGATAGCGTTTGCTCATGATGCTCGGATTAATATCCACCTGAATACACGAAATCGAATGTTTGGGTAAATAATCTACATAAGGATAATCATTTCCAAGCATTAGTAATAAATCTGCTTCCTGCATCGCTTCATAAGCCGGTTTTGTGCCGATTTTCCCGATATTCCCCAAGTAGTTTGGATGTTCATCGGAAATGACGCCTCTTCCGCGCAGCGTCACGATCACAGGAATATCATACGCCTCAGAAAAGCGCTCTAATTCTTCCTTAGCGCCAAGTGTTCCCGCTCCTGCAAGAATCACAGGTTTTTTTGACTGCCCGATCAGCTTTTTCGCCTGCTCGATTTTTGCTTCATCAATTTGCGGGCGAACCGGATGGTACTCACGCTTTTCAAGCGTTTTAGCTTTGACTTGTTTAGCCAAAATATCATTTGGAATCGTCAGTACTGCGACACCTTTTTCTCGGTAAGCCGTTTCAATCGCTTGATCGACTACTTCCGCAATATTATCTGCTGATTCAATCAATTTATTATACACAGCAACATCTTCAAATAAAGTTGGCAAATCGACTTCTTGGAAAAATTTCGTATTGGCGACACCCGTCACTACTTGCCCCGCTAGAACGAGCATCGGAACTCGGTCCATCTTAGCATCATACATCCCATTCAATAAATGAATAGCTCCAGGACCACCAATTGCAAGGGCCACACCGATTTTCCCTGTCAATTTGGCATAAGCAGAAGCGGCAAGCGTCGCGACTTCTTCATGCCGAACATGGATAAAATCAATGGCTTCCTTTTCCTTCCGGAGTGCTTCGACAACCGTATCAATCGAATCTCCCGGCAACCCATAAACATGATCCACATCCCAATTTTCAAGTACCTTAACTAATACATCACTGCCTCTAGTTTTCATTTCAACTGTCCTTTCTGGTTATCTAAATTCTGCCTCTCTTAATCAGTTTCCGAAAATGGTCTATTCCAAACCTAAAAAGTAAAAAAAGCTCATTAAAAATGAACTTTTTTACTTATTTTCATCAATCGAATCCAAATTGAGCTTCATAAAGCCGCCTATACACGCCGTCACGCTGCATTAATTCCGCATGGCTTCCTTGTTCACTAATCCCTGCTTTTGTGACCACAACAATTCGGTCGGCATGTTTGATCGTCGCCAATCGGTGCGCAATAATCAGTGTCGTTCGTCCCGCCGCAAGCTTATCCAGAGACGCTTGAATAATTCGTTCCGTTTCCGTATCAAGCGCAGACGTTGCTTCATCTAAAATTAAAATCGGCGGGTTCTTAAGAAACATCCGAGCAATCGCAAGCCGCTGTTTTTGGCCTCCAGAAAGTTTGACGCCCCGTTCACCAATTACCGTATCAAGCCCCGCTTCCATCGCACTAACCACTTCTTCTAAATTCGAAAGGCGCAAGACTTCCCAAATTTCTTCGTCCGTTGCATCTAATTTACCGTAAGCCACATTTTCACGGACAGTTCCTGAAAAGAGAAAAACATCTTGTTGCACAACACCAATCTGTTCCCGCAAAGACTGCAGCGTAAAGCTTTCAATGTTTTCCCCATCCACTTGAATTTCGCCTTCTGTTGGTTCATAAAAACGCGGAAGCAAATTGCAAAGCGTTGTTTTCCCAGCGCCGCTTGTCCCAACAAAAGCCACTGTTTCACCAGCTTGAATAGAAAGCGAAATATCCGCTAAAACTGGATGCGCCTTGTCGTAGCTGAATGACACGTGCTCGTAAACAATTTCGCCTTTAAAAGCTGGCGCTTCTTTGGCATCTGTTCGGTCAAAAATCATTGGCTTCGTGTCGATAATTTCTAGAAAACGTTTAAAGCCTGCAAAACCTTTTGGATAGCTTTCGATAACTGCATTAATTTTTTCAATAGGGCGGATAAAAACATTTGTCAGCAGGATAAAACCAACAAATTGTCCGTAACTGATTTCGCCGCGAATAGTATAATATGAACCAAATAAAAGCGCGAACAATGTAATTAAACGCATTAACAAATAGTTAAATGAAAAGCTTAACCCCATGACTTTGTAAAATTGCAATTTAGATTTCCGGTACATTCCATTTAAGCCCGCAAAACGGCTTCTTTCATGCTCCTCGTTGGCAAAAGCCTGAACCACGCGCACCCCACTTACGGCATTTTCAACGCCCGCATTAAATTCAGCTAAATCGCGAAAAATCCGCGCATTCACTTTCGTCATTTTTTTATTGAAAAATACAATGATAACCGTCAAAATCGGCACAAGAATAAAAGTGGCAATTGCAAGCTTCACATGGATCGTAAGCATTAAGAAGAAAGCACCAAACAGCGACATGATGGAAATGAAAATATCTTCTGGTCCGTGGTGTGCCACTTCGCCGATTTCAAACAAATCCGTTGTCATACGCGAAATCAATTTCCCTGTTTTTTGATTGTCATAAAACCCAAAAGGCTGTCTTTGCAGTTGCGCAAACAAATCACGACGCATATCAGTTTCAATGTTTAATCCAAGCATGTGACCAAAATAGGTCACGATATATTGCATCCATGTATTGACCAAATAGAAAAATAACAAGGCTAGAGCAGCCGTTACAATAAGTCCCCAATCTTTCCCGGGCAAAAGTTTATCAATCACCGCATTAACAGCGACTGGAAACGCGAGCTCAAGCAAAGCTGCAAAAACGGCACAGCCAAAATCAAGTGCAAATAGTTTTTTATATGGTGAATAATAACTAAAAAATCGTTTTATCATTGGAACGCTCCCTTTTTTCATTGAAACACCATTATAATATAAATCGATTTTATCTGCAGACTTCTTTTTTTCTTGACGGAACAAAGTAACGCCGATTAGACTGAAAGTAGTCACACTTTAAGGGGGAATTTTATTGAAGTTACTGAATACGTTAACGCGGATCGTCCCTTTGTTTCTCCAATTCATTTTAAACATTGGGCTAATCTTGGTCGGCTTAACACTTGTTGCCTTTTTAATTCGCGAAGCTTACATGATTTTTAACAATCTGTTCATCTCAGATACCACTACTTCTTTTTACGATATGACCGAAGATATTTTGATTTTCTTTCTCTACTTTGAATTTATCGCCTTAATTATCAAATATTTCCAGTCTGGTTATCACTTTCCACTGCGCTATTTCATCTATATTGGGATTACCGCGATCGTACGTTTAATTATCGTCGATCACACAGATGCGCTCGCAACACTTATTCTTTCAGGTGCAATATTACTTCTTGTTATCGCCTTGTATCTTGCTAATACCAAATTATTAAAACGCGAATAAAAGAGTTAAAAGGAGCAGAAAGACTTTTCGAGGTCTTAACGAACGCTCCTTCTTTTTTGTATAGACCAATTTATTTTTAAAAATCTTATTTTATTGATATAAAGCTTTTTATACGTTATAATATCTCCAGATGTAAACAATACCAATTACTTTCTGGGGGTTGATGAAGTTTGGATCAAAATGAACTGAAATATTTGCGCTTGCTTGCAAGGAATTATCCAACAATCGCGAAAACAGCGACGGAAATTACAAATTTAGAAGCGATTTTAAATCTTCCAAAAGGAACGGAGCATTTTCTAAGTGACATCCACGGGGAATATAGCGCTTTTGAACAAGTCTTGCGCAATGGGTCAGGCGTTGTTAAACGTAAAATCCGTGATTGCTTTAGCGAAGAAATGAGTGATGGTGAAATCAATACCTTAGCAACGCTCGTTTATTATCCTGAGCAAAAAATTGATTTATTGCTTGAAGAAGTGACAGATCCGTGCGCCTTTTACAAAGATACCTTATTTCGACTCGTGGAACTTTGCCAGTATGTTTCGTCCAAATATACTCGGTCCAAGGTGCGCAAAGCGATGCCGGAGGATTTTGCTTACATATTAGAAGAGTTGCTTCATGAAAACTACAACGAAGACGATAAAAAACTCTATTATGAAGAAATTCTAGAAAGTATTATCGAACTTGACCGGGCGAAGGAGTTCATTGCGGCATTGTCCAAATTGATTCAGCGACTCGTTGTTGATCACTTACATGTTGTCGGCGACGTTTATGACAGAGGACCTTATCCTGATAAAATCATGGATACGCTGATGAATTATCATTCGCTTGATTTTCAGTGGGGTAACCATGATATGCTTTGGATGGGGGCAGCGGCTGGATCTGAAGTTTGCCTAGCAAATGTCGTCCGCATCTCGGCACGCTATTTAAATTTAGATATTTTAGAGGATAGCTACGGGATTTCGCTGCGTCCACTTGCCCTTTTTGCGGATGCTATCTACGGCGATGATCCTTGTGAATTTTTTCAACCAAAAAATGAAGAAGGCTTGGAATATAGCAACGCCGAGATCACCCAAATTGCGCGGATGCATAAAGCTATTTCGATCATCCAATTTAAGCTTGAAGGCCCCATCATTGATCGCCATCCAGAGTTTGCGATGGAGGGTTGTAAAGTGCTTGACTTCATCGATTATGAGCGAGGCGAAATCAATTTGAAAGGCAAAACTTATCCCCTTCTTGACCAAAATTTCCCGACGATTGATCCGAAAAATCCTTACGCGCTCACGAAGGAGGAAGCAGAAATCATCCAAAAACTCGTGGCTTCTTTTAAAAATTGCGAACGGTTGCAAAAACACATTTTATTTTTGTATTCCAAGGGAAGCATGTTTTTGACTTACAACGGCAATTTGCTATATCACGGCTGCATTCCGCTCAACCCGGACGGAAGTTTTATGGAGCTTGAACTTCACGGCAAAAAATACGCCGGAAAAGATTTATTCGTTCAGTTCGAGCAAATCGCCAGAGAGGGTTATTTTCAAAATGCAGGAACGAAGGAGAAAGAATATGCACTTGATGTGACTTGGTATTTGTGGACGGGGCCTGTCTCATCTTTGTTCGGTAAAAGTGAAATGACAACGTTTGAGCGTTATTTCGTGGCTGACAAAGCGACCCATCATGAAGAAAAAAATCCTTATTATAAAATGCGGAACGAGCCAGAAACATGTGATAGGATCTTGAAAGAATTCGGATTAGAAACTTGCGGACATATTATAAATGGTCATACGCCTGTTAAAGAAGGAAAAGGAGAAAGCCCGATTAAGGCAAATGGAAAGATGCTTGTTATTGATGGCGGCTTCTCTCCTGCTTATCACAAAACAACGGGACTTGCCGGTTATACGCTACTCTTTAATAGTTACGGGCTTCAACTAGCGAGCCATCAGCCGTTTACATCGACCGAAGAAGCAATCAAAAATGAAACGGATATCTTATCTACGCGTCAAGTGATCGAAATGGAAATTGAACGGAAGCGTGTACGTGATACAGATAACGGGCAGGAACTCGTGCGCCAAGCAGAAGAATTGAAGCAACTTTTGAATGCTTATCGCAAAGGTTACCTAAATGAGCACAGATAAATGTAAAATTGTCATAAAAAATTCACAAATTGTGTAACATTAGTATTCATGCCAATTCGGGGGATTTTTCCAAAAAAAAGCCCAGAAATTCAGATGCAACTTTTTGGAAATCCGTTATAATAGTAGATGTAGTTAGTCATTTCTCATTCTCGTGAAAAGATTATCTATATACAAATCCCCGTCGCCTAGGATTCCCACAGATCTTAGGCCACAGAAAAAAGCACTCGGGCGCTTGCGTCCGAGTGCTTTTTTCGTTTTATTTTACAAACCGAAGCATAATTGCCCGGATGAAGTGGAAAAATGGATAGACACTCAAAATGAGTGGTACATAAATCATAATCATGTTGACATTGAGCAGTGAAGCTAAGTTGAAAATGGAACCTGCAAATAAGAACAACATGACAAAAGCCGTCATTAAAAGTGTGATCAAAACTTTAATTTTAAAATCAAAAGGTTTAGCCACAGCAATTAATGTTGTGAAACAAACGGTTCCTGTCAGCAACACGCTTAAAGTCGAGGTTTGCGCAAAACTTAGTTTCGTCAAGCCACCGAGCGCGTTAATCACAAGCACGTAAGTCACAACACAGAGCGCAGCTGGCAAGGCATTATGAAGCACTTTCTTCAAAAATTCTCCTTGAATTCGTTTGTAGTTCGGTTTAATCGCAAGGAAGAAAGATGGAATCCCAACAGTCAGTGAAGAAATCGGACTAAGCTGGATCGGCTGAAACGGATAGCGACTCGATAGAAACGTATAAATCACCGTCAAAATGACCGAATAAATCGTTTTGATTAAATAAAGTGATGCAACTCGTTCGATGTTGTTAATCACACGGCGCCCTTCTTTTAGCACACTAATCATCGAATCAAAGTTATTATTGATCAAAACAAAATCCGCTACGCTTTTTGAGGCATCGCTTCCCTCTGCCATCGCAATACTACAGTTGGATTCTTTTAACGCGAGCACGTCATTGACACCGTCTCCCGTCATGGCAACGGTATGCCCTTCCGCCTGAAAAGCTTGCACTAAATGCTTTTTCTGATGCGGAGTTACTCGACCGAAAACGACGTAATTTTGTACGAGTTGCCCATAATCTGGATTTTTTCCAACTTGGCTCATGTCTATGTAGCGATCGCTGCCGTCGATTTCAGCCTGAAGCGCAACATTGGATACGGTAGCAGGATTATCCCCCGAAATGACACGGATCGAAACACCTTGTTCTTTGAAGTAGTGAAATGTATCTTTCGCTTCTTCACGTAATTCATCTGTGATTAACACTAGGCCAACAAGTTCGAGTGTATGTTCGGAATCTTCAAGTGCCCCTTTTTTCTTAGCCAAAGACAGTACGCGGTAGCCGGACTTAGCAAATTCATCAATTTGTTGTCTTTTTTCTGCTGGTAAAGTTTCGAAGACAAATTCTGGCGCGCCAATGATGTATGTACCACGATTTCCAAAAGAAGCCCCACTCCACTTTTTATCCGAAGAAAATGGAAAATGAGCGGTTGCTTCCCAACCCGGGTTCTCTGTAAAACTCCGTTCAAGCGCAAGGCTTGTCGAGTTTTTGTCTTGTAAAGTATAAATGATCGCCGAAATGCCTTCTTCCACATCTGCCTGCGTAAAGCCTTTTTCAGGCAAAATTTCTGAAACTTTCAAATTACCACTTGTGATCGTCCCCGTCTTGTCGAGGCAAAGAACATCTACGCGCGCAAGTGTTTCGATTGCTGGCATCGTTTTAACCAGCACTTTTTGACGTGCTAAATTGACAACTCCAACCGCAAGTGCGATCGAAGTTAAAAGAACAAGACCTTCTGGAATCATCCCAATCATGGCAGCTGCAGTCCCTAAAATGGCAGCATTAATATCTGCAGACTGTGAGAGTTGCGAGAAAAATAAAATCACGCCGAGCGGTACGATTACAAAGGTTAGTACGCGAATAATCATTTTAATTGCGCGCAACAATTCACTGTAAGCCGTTTTTTCTTGTTTCACTTCAAGAGAAAGCTTGGAAACAAAGCTGTCCGCTCCAATCGCTGTTGCTTGAACGTGCGCGGCTCCACTTAAAATAAAGCTGCCTGAAAACACGTCATCGCCTTGCTTTTTAATGACCGCATCTGCTTCACCCGTAAGCTGCGATTCATCGACTTCAAGCCCTGTCGTCTCTAAAACAATGCCATCCGCATAAGCCTGATCCCCGCGTCGAACTAGCATGACATCATCCAAAACTAGCTCTTCTTGCTCGATTTCAATTTCCCTTCCTTCGCGGATAACTCGCACCTTACCTTCTGTTAAAATCGTCAGCTTATCAACTTGACGCTTAGCGCGGATTTCCTGAAAAATCCCCATTGCCGTATTGCAAAGCGCAACGCCAAGGAACAATAGATTTTTATAACTTCCTGTGTAAATAATAAAACAAGCGATCGTAAAATTAATTAAATTAAAAAGCGTTAACGTATTATCAGCAAAAATCCGCTGAATACTTCTCGTAAGCGGCTTTAAAGCATGATTTTTCAAACCAAGACGGTCTCGTTCGTCTACTTCCTTCTGGGTAAGACCAAGATATGGATTTAGTCCTTCAAGCGGTTTTCGTTTATTCTCTTCCAAATCCATGCACTTCCTTTAGTATGTGTATACCCTTTTAATATAAAAATAGCAGATTCTCCCGCAGTAATCTAACTTTTTTGCTCGCAAATTCAAAATCTTTTTGGCAAGAAACAAAAAGCCCCCCTTGAATCCAAAAACTCAAGAAGGGCTTCCCTTTATTCATTTTCCTTTTCATTTAAACGTGCTTGTTTTCGCTCCATCCGAGCTTTGCGACGCGCTTCGCGCTCCGGATCCTCCGAACGCTCGCGTTTCCGTTTCTCACGCTCGAGTTTGCGCTGTTCCTTCTCCGCTTCGCTCAGTTTCGGTTTTGTAGCCTCTTCTTTACTACCTTCATTCCCATCTGGAAGAATTTTAGCAAGATCGAGTCCTGCCATCATCGCATAGCGTTTGAAGCGACGCAAAGCATCCTCACGTGTCCCATCCGAAATCGCCTGAGCAACTTCCGGGTTCGACTTATAAAGTGCTGAAAAGCGTGTTTCGCGCTTTAAAAACTCATGGAACAAACTGAAATCTGGTTTTTTGAAATCCATCACCATCGGATTTTTACCTTTAGCTAATAGTTCTGGATTATAACGATATAGATTCCAATAACCGCATTCAACTGCCTTTTCCGTCTCCGAAAGCATCGTCTTCATTCCAGCAGAAATCCCATGCGCGATACAAGGCGTATAAGCAATAATCAAAGAAGGTCCCGGGAATTTTTCAGCTTCCTCAAATGCCTTGATCATTTGCTTTTTATTCGCGCCCATCGCCACTTGCGCCACATAAACATTCCCGTAGCTCATCGCCATGAAGCCAAGATCCTTTTTACCCATCCGTTTTCCAGAAGCCGCAAATTTCGCAATCGCAGCCATCGGTGTCGCCTTCGAAGACTGACCGCCCGTATTGGAATACACTTCATTATCCATCACGAGCATATTGACATCTTCACCGCTTGCAAGCACATGGTCAATACCGCCAAAACCAATGTCATATGCCCAGCCATCGCCGCCAATCATCCACTGCGACCGCTTAATAAACAAATCGCGCTTGTCGTAAAGAGCTCGAAGTCGGCTATTTCCACTCATTTCTGCAAGAAGAGCCAGCTGAAGATCCTCTGCGCGTTCACGTGTCCCTTCACCAATTAAGAAGTTTTCGCGCCACTCATTAAGCGTGTGACGCAAGTTCTCAGAGATCTCTTCTTCAAGCAGAATCGCTTCTATTTCCTTCAAAAGCCCTGCTCGCATCGTTTGGTTGGCGAGATACATTCCAAAACCATATTCCGCATTGTCTTCCAGAAGCGAGTTGGACCAAGCAGGACCATGCCCATCGCTATTCGTCGTATAAGGCGTTGCTGGCGCAGAAGCTCCCCAAATGGAAGAACATCCCGTTGCGTTAGCAATCATCATCCGATCTCCAAATAGTTGCGTCAAAAGCTTCACGTAAGGCGTTTCCCCACAGCCCGCACAAGCCCCTGAAAATTCAAGTAGTGGCTGTTCAAATTGACTTCCCGGAAGCGTATTTTTCTTGCCCGGATTTTTCTTAGGAGAAACCGATTTGGCAAAATCCCAGTTCTCACTTTCGCGCTCTGCAATTTCATCAAAAGGCTTCATTACAAGCGCCTTATCTTTTGCCGGACAAACGTGCGCACAAAGGTTACAGCCCGTACAATCCATTGGTGAAACTTGAATCCGGTAGGAAACGTCTTTACCTCGCATTTCTCGAGTCGAAAAACTTGCCGGTGCACTTGCTTCTTCTGTTTCATTTACAAGCACTGGTCGAATTGCTGCATGCGGACAAACAAAGGCGCACTCATTACACATCGTGCAGTTCTCAGAGATCCATTCCGGTACTTCAAGCGCAATCCCACGTTTTTCATAAGCAGCAGTTCCTTGCGGGTAGCTACCATCTCCCATTCCATTTTCAATCAACGTTCCAACTGACAAGGAATCTCCTTTTAGAGCATTCATCGGCTCAAGAATTTGTTCGATATAGCGTGGTTTATCTGACGCATTTGCTGTAGAAGACGCAGGCGCCACTTCTATATTTCGCCAAGCATCTGGAACTTCCACTTTTTTCAAATACGCTAGCGTTTGATCCATCGCTTTGATATTTTTTTCCGCCACGCGCATATCTTTTTTACCATAAGTTCGGATAGCTGATTCTTTCAGTTCTTCAAACGCTAAATCAAAATCCATCACGCCAGAAAGTTTGAAAAAGGCTGTCTGCATGACGGTGTTGATCCGTCTGCCAAGATCTGCTTCTGACGCAATTTTAATCGCATTAATCGTATAAAACTGAATATCATTTTCTGCTAGATAACGTTTCATTTGGGCTGGCAAATGACGCTCTAGTTGCTCGCCTTGCCAAACGGTATTAAGCAGAAAAGTACCGCCTTTTTTTAAACCATCTAACAAATCATAGCTATTTACATAAGCCGCAGTCGAACAAGAAACAAAGTCTGGTTCATGAACTAAATAAGCCGAACGAATTCGATTTTTACCAAAACGCAAATGAGAAACGGTTAGCCCGCCAGATTTCTTAGAATCATAGGAAAAATAACCTTGCACATTGAGATCCGTTTTATCGCCGACAATTTTAATGGCTGCTTTATTGGAACCGACTGTCCCGTCCGAGCCAAAACCATAAAATTTGCACTGAAAAGTATCCTTACTTGTTAAATCTTTCCGACCAACGTCTGGAATGGAAAGGTTCGTCACATCATCTACGATTCCAATCGTGAAGCGAGCTTTCGGATTTTCACTGCTTAGGTGCGAATAAACGCCCAGTATCTGGTCTGGTGTCACATCTTTTGAACCTAAGCCATAACGTCCTCCGATAATTCGTTCCGGTCGATTTTCTGCGTGATAAAGTGCACTTTCCACATCAAGAAGTAGCGGCTCACCGCCTGCCCCAGGCTCTTTTGTTCGATCTAGCACCGCTAAGCGCTTAACCGTTGCAGGCATTTTTTCAAGCAATACATCAGCTGGGAACGGCCTGTACAATCGAATATTTAAAAGCCCCACCTTGCGATTTTCCAAAAGAAGTGAATCAATCACTTGTTCAATCACAGGTGTAACAGAGCCCATCGCAACAATAATATCCGTTGCATCTTCTGCTCCGTAGTAGTTAACCAAATCATAATCTGTCCCGCGTCGCTTGTTGATCTCGTTCATTTCCTCACGTACAATTCCAGGGAATGCCTCGTAGTAACCATTTACCGTTTCCCGCTGTTGGAAGAAAATATCCGGGTTTTGACTCGAGCCAGAAGTCGTTGGATTGTTCGGCGTCATCGCACGTGCTCGAAAGCGTTCAAGTGCCTTCTCATCCAGCATTTCTCGCAGTTCGTCATACTCCAAAACCTCAATTTTCTGCAGTTCATGACTCGTTCTAAAGCCGTCAAAAAAGTTAATGAACGGTAAGCTCCCTCTGAGAGAAGCCAGATGCGCAACCGCCGAAAGATCCATCACTTCCTGAACCGAACCCTCCGCAAGCATAGCAAAACCCGTTTGTCTCGCTGCCATCACATCGCTATGATCTCCAAAAATATTGAGTGCCGCCGCTGCAACCGTACGAGCTGATACGTGAAAAACGGTGGGGAAAAGCTCTCCGGCAATTTTGTACATGTTGGGAATCATTAAAAGCAAGCCTTGCGAAGCCGTATAAGTGCTTGTCAGTGCTCCAGCTTTGAGCGAACCGTGCACCGTCCCAGCGGCCCCTGCTTCTGATTGCATTTCCACAACTTTTACCGTTTCACCAAACAAATTTTTCTTTCCAGCTGCTGACCATTCATCAACCAGTTCTGCCATCGTCGAAGATGGCGTAATTGGATAGATCGATGCAACTTCCGTAAACGCATAAGAAATATGTGCGGCTGCCGCATTTCCATCCATTGTTTTCCGTTTTCGCATTCTTTGCACTTCCAGTCTTCCTAAAGTTTGTGTAAAACCTATTCCCACTTATTTTACACCAGTTCAATTAAACTCTCAATCTGATTTTTTGATCGACATAAAAACAGCGCAACCCTGATGGATTACGCTGTTTTGTTTATTCTTCTTCTAAAAATTCGCTGATTAGTTCAAACGTTTCATCCGCTGCTTTTGATTCCGTTTTAAGGAAACCGTGGAGCGTGCCATCTAAGCGTTTTGCATAGACAGGAACGGAAGCGTCTTTCAATTTCTTCGCATAAGCCTCTCCTTGATCGCGAACTGGATCAATTTCAGCTGTTGCAATAAACGCTTTTGGAAGACCACTTAAATCTTTGCTACGGATAGGCGCAACAAGTGGATCGTATTTCCGATCAGAAGCATTTTTTAGATATAGTTTAAAGTATTTATCGAGCGATTCTTTCGTAAGCACGTATCCTTCCGCAAATTGATCCATAGATGGATAGAGAACTGAAGCATCTCGACTGAAAATGTCTGTTGTCGGATAAAGTAAAATTTGCTTGCTAATTTTGGGTCCATTTTTAGCTTTAGCCATTTGAGCAATGACAGCCGCAATATTACCACCAGACGAGTCACCAGCAACAATAAGTGAAGTTCCTTTATTGCGTAGGCTCGTTTTGTGCGACTCTGCCCATAGTAGCACCGTGTAAGCATCTTCAATCGCTGCTGGGAATGGGTTTTCTGGAGCCAGTCTATAATCAACAGCGACAACCCGCGCTCCTGTCGTTTGTACAAGTTTTCGAGCAACTCCATCATGCGACTGAAGACCACCTGTTACAAAGCCACCGCCATGGAAATAAAGGATAATATCATAAGGTCCTTCTTCTTTTGGCGTATAAATTCGAAGTGGAATTTTCCCACCCGGCCCGTCAATTTTTTTATCTTCTGTTGCACCAATTTCAATATTTTTCGCAGAAGGGGTTGCTTTTTCCTTTAAGCGAATATATTTATAACGAGAATCAACATCAGAAAGTGGAGCCGTATTTTTCAGATAGTTTTGTGTAGCTTCGTCTTTCAAGTTTTCCAATACGGATGGATCATACTCGCGTTTCCCAACCGCTTTCTTATAGATAAAGAAAACAACAAGAAGCGGAAGCAAAACAACACTGAAGACTAAAATAAACACCCATTTAAATACGTTTTTCAATTGTGCTCAACTCCTTTTAAGTTCACTTGCTAACTTTAGTATATCAGTTTTCAAGAATTAGACCAAATAGGAACCTTTCAGAATTTCCAACTCAAATAACTACTGATAATCCACACTTTTTATAGGCATTAAAAATAAAATCAACGGGTATAGTACTTACAAATTGGATTGGAGAGTGATAGAAAAAAACAAGCATCCAAGCAAACATTCAAAATGACGTATCGGACTATTTTATGGCGGACGACGGGCCTTTTTCAGCTTGAGTAACAAGACCCTTGAAAAAAACTTAGCAACTTCGCAAGCATTCATTTTAAAATCACATTTTGAAGATTTGACGCTAAAAAAACAGGAGGTATTTTGAATGAACGATAAAAAAACAAGGAATCAATACTATAGTGGAAAATTTGAAAAGCAATTACAAAAATATCCAGGGTTACAAAGCAAAATGACCCCCATTCCAGATACAGGTGAAAAAACGTATCAAGGAAATGACAAACTCCTTCATAAAAAAGCGCTAGTAACAGGCGGAGACTCCGGAATCGGTCGCGCGGCTGCTATCGCTTATGCAAGAGAAGGGGCAGATATTGCGATCAGCTATCATCCTGATGAGGAACAAGATGCACAGGAAGTAAAAACTATTGTTGAAAAAGCGGGTCGTTCATGCATTTTACTACCAGGAGATTTGCGTGAAGAAGGCTTTGCGAAAAAAATGGTAAAACGTGCAGTTGAAGCTCTAGGCGGCTTAGATATCTTGGTGCTAAACGCAGGGATCCAACAATATCAATTCGACATTCAAAACTTAACTTCTAAGCAACTGCGTGATACATTTGAGGTCAATGTATTTTCCGTTGTATATGCGATTCAAGAAGCCCTTCAATATTTAGATGAAGGTGATAGCATTATTTTAACTTCATCTATTCAAGGTGTGAAACCAAGCGCTCATTTAGTTGATTACGCAATGACAAAAAGCTGTTTAATCTCACTTACAAAAAGCTTAGCGGCACAATTAGGCAGCAAAGGCATCCGAATTAATGCTGTAGCGCCCGGTCCAATATGGACAGCCCTCCAAATTTCTGGTGGACAACCTCAAGACAGTATCCCTGAGTTTGGACAGAAACAACCACTAAAACGCGCAGGACAACCAGCTGAGCTAGCAAGTGTTTATGTCTTACTTGCATCTGATGAGGCCAGTTACATTACAGGGCAAGTATACGGAGTAACAGGCGGGGCACCCATCAATTAACCGTAAAGCGATAAAGATCGAAATCGAGGTGAAAAACCATGCCGTGGACTAAAAATAACTATCCTAATTCATGGAAAAATTTAAACGAAGAAGAACGAAAAAAAGCCATTGAAATCGGAAACGCTTTATTAAAAGAAGGCTATCCAGAAAAGCGAGCCATTCCCATCGCTACGGCAAAAGCAGAAGAATGGAATAAAAATCACAAAAAACAAGCAAAATCATAAAAAAAGTTTCATTTTTCGAGATGCCGTTTAAATTCAATATGATGTGGGAATATGGTACGAAGTCCTATATCAAAGGAGAGGATTAGTTTATGCCAAAAAAAATTGCCACTTTGCTAACGAATTTCTTTGAAGATGTCGAGTTCACAAACCCCACAGAAGCTTTTCAAAAGGCGGGTCACGAAGTCATCACGATTGAAAAAAAAGCCGGTAACCAAGTCACCGGTAAGCAAGGCGAAGCCACTGTGAAAATTGATAAAGGAATCGATGATGTAAAGCCAAGCGACTTTGATGCTTTATTTATCCCGGGTGGTTTTTCACCTGATCAGTTGCGTGCCGATGACCGCTTTGTGAATTTTGTCGACTATTTTATAGAGAACGACAAACCTATTTTAGCGATTTGCCACGGACCACAACTTTTGATACAAACGGATAAGCTAAAAGGCAGAACAGTCACTGGCTTTTCCTCCATTCGCCCGGATTTAAAAAATGCTGGAGCCACTGTGAAAAATGAAGAAGTAGTCGTTGACCGGAATCTTGTAACAAGTAGAACGCCAGACGATTTACCTGCTTTTGACCGTGAATCGCTGAAACTACTACAATAGAAAAAAGTCTGGGAGCCCATCCCAGACTTTTTTATGTAAGCGAAATTGAATCCAGTGTTTCCTGAGCTTCTTTCATCATTTCCTCGATAATTTCCTTGCAAGGCTTTATTTCTTTTACTAACCCAGCAATTTGCCCCGCCATCACCGAACCGTTTTCAGTATCACCTTCCAGCACAGCTTTGCGAAGTGAGCCAAGTGTCAAGGCTTCCAGTTCGTCGTGACTAACGTGCTCCGCTTCAAGTCGCAAATATTCCTTGATCATTTTATTTTTGATAGAGCGAACTGGAGAACCGGCGCTGCGCCCTGTCACCGTTGTATCTCTATCCCCAGCTTTTAGCACTGCTTCCTTAAAACGTGGGTGCGTAGGACACTCTTTTGAAGCAAGAAAGCGAGTTCCAGCTTGTACACCTGATGCTCCTAAGGCGAACGCCGCAACAAGCCCTCTCCCATCGCCAATTCCGCCCGCGCCAATAACTGGAATCTCAACAGCATCTCCAACTTGCGGCAAAAGGGCCATCGTCGTCGTTTCGCCAACATGACCACCCGCTTCCGTTCCTTCCACAATAACTGCATCAGCGCCAAGCTTTGCCATCTTCTTAGCAATCATAACTGAAGGGACAACCGGCATCACGGTAATTCCTGCTTCCTTCCAAACTGGCATAAAACTTTTCGGCGTACCAGCCCCAGTTGTGATGATCTTGACTTGTTCTTCCATCAAAACTTCCGTTAACTCATCAATATTACTCATCATCAACATTAAGTTAACGCCAAACGGCTTATCTGTTAATGCCTTTGTTTGCCGAATTTCAGTCCGTAAGTCTTCCCCAGTCATTCCACCAGAAGCGATAATACCAAGCCCACCGCCATTAGAAACAGCCGCAACAAGCGGTGCCTTAGCAATTTGAGCCATTGCTCCTTGGATAATTGGGTACTTGATTCCTAAAAGTTTCGTGATCGACATGTTGCTCCTCCTAATTGTTATTTTTTTCACATTATATCAAATAACCATCAGCGAAGTCTATATTCACTCTTAAGTCCAAGTAAGGTAGGCGGTTTAGTAAATTCATCTTAATTGCAGTCTATTAACGCCGAAAAACCGTATGAACAAGTCTTGCATAAGCTGTAAAAAAAGCTGGGATTTCTTCTTCAGAAAGCCCAGTTGTCATCGTATCTAAAACACCTGTATAATACCACTTTTGTTCATCATAACCCCGTTTAAAGTGATTCCAAACGCGGTTTCCTTCCATACTCATGGCGTAGCGAATGGAAGACAAATTATCCAACTTGTCCGCTACAATCAAAGCTTTAACTTCAAGACTTCCCTCTCGAACTGTTTCAATCGTATGAGCCTTCCGTTCTTCCCAACTTTTCGACTTATCTTCTGTATGCGCCATGACTAGGTTGGCAGTTTTTTCGCCAAATTCATTTGCGATATCCTCGCGTGTTACATCCGTATCTTCAACAACATCATGTAACAATCCAGCGACCACTACATATTCAGGAAATCCAGCAGCGCTTAAAATTCGAGCAACATTGAAGGGGTGGGAAAAATATTTTTCACCGGTAATTTTTCGTTTTTGACTTACATGTGCTTTTCTTGCAAATTCAAGTGCCTTTTCATACATATTAATCCCGCCTCTCCGTCGCTTATTTGCTTTCAGTATACAGAATGAAGAGGTGGGTCGCCAGCTAAAACAGCTTTTACATTTGCGACAGCCATATCCCCCATTTTTTCACGTGTTTCTACAGTGGCATTTCCAATGTGCGGCGTTAAGACCACATTTGCAAGTGTCCCTAGCCGCTCACTTACTTGCGGTTCAAATTCAAATACATCTAAAGCCGCTCCAGCAATTTCCTTCGCCTCTAGCGCTTCAATAAGCGCTGCTTCATCAACCACTTTTCCACGAGAAGCGTTTACTAGAAAAGCTGAGTTTTTCATTTGTTGGAAGGTTTCTCGTTGGAATAAATGATAGAGTTCTTCGCTATAAGCAGCATGAACCGAAATAACATCACTTTCCTTCAGCAATTCTTCCTGGGAAACAAATTGCGCGTTCCAATTTTGTGCAACTTCTTTTGGATGGTGTCCAGAATAAATGATCTTCATTCCAAAAGCAAAAGCGCGCTTGGCTACTGCTTGGCCAATTTTTCCAAGTCCGATAATGCCTATCGTTTTCCCGTGCAATTCCCGTCCTAAGAAAAACGTCGGCGCCCAACCCTTAAATTCTTCTGGATGCGTTCTTAGAAGCCGATCACCTTCTGAAATACGACGCATTACATCAAGTATTAAGCCAAAAGAAAGTTCTGCTGTGGATTCGGTGGAGACTTTTGGGGTGTTCGTCACAGCGATGCCTAATTCTTTTGCTTTTTGAACGTCAATGTTATCGAATCCAGCGCCTACATTAGCAACAATTTTTAAGTTTGGACTAGCCGCAAGCACATCACTCGTTACAGGAGCAGAAAGTGGACAAATGATAGCCTCTGCTTCTTTTGCTCCATGTTTCAGTTCCGCTTCAGAGATTTTTCCAGTACCCGACCAAAAAGTGGCACCCATTTGTTTCAATGCTTCTTCCGTTTTCCCCAGTAACTTTCCTGCTACAAAAATCTTTTGCATAGTTTTTCGCCTCTATTCGTGAAATTGAATGCTTCTGCCATTTAAAGGCTGTACCGGACGATTTGTTCCGCCAATCACTTTTTCGAGCGCTCGATGTGCAACGTGTCCAATCGTTTGCCTATTTTTCAAAACAACCCAACGAATGCCTTCGACAGTTGGGGGTGTTGTAAGCGACCCTTCATAAGTAAAATAAGCTTTTTCTTCAGGCAAGAAATCCGTAATATCAAGTGAAAGTTCACGTTCAATTGAAAAGTCTTTAAAAACTTCAGGAAAGACGCGACGTATATCAGTCATGTCAATCGATACGTTTGTTCCAACATCCATGAAAGCTCCTAATACTAGTTTTTCACCGCGCGTATTTTCATGTACAAAATGCCACTCAATAGGATAAGCTGTTGCATCTAACAAATGCTCGCTTGGAATGTGAGCGTGAAAAGCCACCAAACGATACGTTTCATTTTGGAAAACAAGCGTTTGATTCATTTCTTGTGGAAAAAAATGAACTGAGTTTTCAACTCGTTTTACTATATAAGGAATCCGTGAATAGTTTGTTTCAAGTGGTTTTCCCTCAAGCGGTTTAATATCTTCTGTCCGAATATCAATTGGTGATTGTTTCTTCCCAGATTGCGCAATCTCGAAGTCGGAACAAATTTGTCCCCAATGTTCAGGTCCTTTTTTTCCATCATAGGACCAATTAATTGAATATGCTGGCATATATGTAACCCCCATTACTTTTTTGCTCGTTTCATATTTTAACGCAAAACTTCTCCACATTTCAATTATTGCCACTCATTAAGCGTTTTTAAACCTCTTTTTATGCCCATTTTGGTAAACTTGTAAATTTACAATATTCATAAAATATTTTTCTTTTTCATCACACAAATTTCATTTTCTATCTTACTTCGCGCGACAAAGTACCATTCTTCCTCAAGCTTATTCTGATAGGATATTAACGTGAAGAGCTTTTTGAAAAACCATAAAATCGGGTGTCAAAGACTCATCTGAAAAAAATTCTATTTTATTAACATTTTTTACAAATTCATCTTTCATCAAAGGGGGAGCAACATGAAATATTTAAAAACAAAACTACTTGTTCTTGCAGGAGTTGGAGTTATTCTTGTCGCACTATCTTTTTTCATGACACCAAAACTTCAAGCAGCAGATACTCAAGTGGCAGATTTAAATTTAACAACTGAGGAAACCTCACTTTCAACAGATCAGTTTTTGCGGGTGACGATTCAAGACAAAAATCCGGCAGATACAAAAGTTATGCTACCAATAAACGGTAACCTTTCGTACCTTTCTGTAAGCGAAACGAATGCTGTCGTGACAAAAGATGAGCAAAATGGGCAGTTAATCATTGACTGGCCTAACACCAAAGAGAAAAAAGCTACTTTAACTTTTAAAATTCTACAACCCGGCAATTATTCTTTAACAGCCAAGACACTGAGAAATCAACAAGTCGTTCATTCAGCGCCACTCACAGTTAAAGCATCCGCGGGAAGTGCGAGTGACACTCTTTTTCCAAATAACCAAGAAGCACAAGTCCCTAAGCTAGAAAGCCGTTCAGTCCCCCTTGCCGGTGACGTTGTTCAACCTGCAGATTTTGATAACCAAAATTGGCTAATTAAAGAAGTGAATAATCAACTTTCCCCTAAAACAATTGGAACTAATTTGACTTTCACAGATTTAAAGAAAATCCAAACGATTAACCTTACTGATCCATATTTGCAATTAACAGGAACAATACCGGATGGGATCAAATATTTAACTAATTTAACAAACCTCACTTTATGGAATCAAAGATTATCTGGAACGATTCCTGAAAGTATTGGTGAGCTAAAAAATTTACAATCCTTATCACTTCGTACGATTGGAGTATCGGGTAACATTCCTGCAAGCATCTTTAATTTACCTAATATAAAAGAAATCCTCATAACTAGCAATAATATCACAGGACCAATTCCCTCTAATGTTGGTAATGCGACAACCTTAGAGCGACTTTATCTTAGTCAAAACAAATTAACCGGACCCATCCCGAGCTCGATTATCTCATTAAAAAATCTCAATTCACTTTATCTTCACCACAATCAACTAACTGGTCACATACCGGCTTCAATCTCTACCATAAAGGGACTTACGGGACTTAATGTGAGCTTCAATCATCTTACAGGACCTATTCCAAAATCCATCGTCACATTGGATCTTAGAGTATGTAACTTGTCTCATAATGCGTTGATTGGCCCTATTGATGACTTTGCTAACTATTTTGCAGCACAAACTAAAAAATATGGGGATTTAGCTTTTAGCTTGAGTGACAATGAACTAAGTGTTATTAATCCCGAAATCTTGCCCCTTCTTAAAAGTGATAATCCACCGAATTTGCAACCACTTGCAAATAATTTATTCCATGTTGATTATCCAAACAATACTAAGGTTTACGAACTTTCACTTTTTAATGACTATATGACTGTCGCATCTGGTTACTCTACTGTTCCAGCACAGCCTGGAACAAAACTTTATCTCTTTTCTCTAACGGCACCACAATCCCTCAAAATTGGAGAGATAAATAAATTTGGGGCAGATCCAGTAATTAGACCAAGACTTTCAAAAGAACACCGTTATACAATTTGGGATTCAGATGGCAAATTGATTTATGATGGTTTACCTGATGACAATTTCGCAATCACCGTACCAGATCATCCTGCTGCTTATACGGTTCAAATTGATAATCCGAATCCGCCTTCTAAGGCTAGCATCAACGATCCAGATATTCTTGGTTATTCGATTGCCGGATTCCGATTAGATTTT
This sequence comes from Listeria valentina, assembly GCF_011800755.1. Classification (GTDB taxonomy): domain Bacteria; phylum Bacillota; class Bacilli; order Lactobacillales; family Listeriaceae; genus Listeria; species Listeria valentina. The sequence goes on along the minus strand of NZ_JAATJW010000004.1, from coordinate 69,243 downwards.
CAAACACTTACTTCTTTTAAATCAGCGAATCCAGAAAACGTTGATCCCAAAACCGATACTATCAAAGGGGAAGTCGGTGACACCTTCACATTGGAAGCCGACATTGAAGGAAAAGGCGCTCCATTTTATCCAGGTATCACGGCTTATAACTATCCTAAATTCCAAGACTATTTCGAAGTGTTTTATGCATCATTCACATTATCACCTGAACTAAAGGGAAAACTAGCGATCGATCCCAAATCTTTCAAGCTTAATGGTGATGATGTCTCAAACACTGTTTCCCCCATAGAAAATGGCTACGAAGTTCATATGCCAGGCGGTAACTCACCTGCTTTACAGGGATTGAACCAGCCAGTTAAATTAAGTTTTAATGTATCTACTATCTCGCCTGTATCACTAGAAGAAGGAAAAAACGGGATTCAAACCGCTTTAACACTATCCGGAGGCTGGGACCCAGAAGTTTTTGAAAATAAATCCTCCGCCAATGTTGCGGTCAAACGGGGACTGCTACAATTTCATGATGTCCCAGCGACACTTGAATTTGATGGTGGAAAAGTTTCAAGTCAACCCGTTTCGATCAACCGAAAAGATCCAAATTGGCAAATTTCCGTTGAAGATTCACGTATTAAACCGAATAATTGGCAAGTGAAGGCAAAACTACTTGCTCCATTCACGAATCAGAAAAACCAAGTCTTGGCGAATAGCTTACTTTACAAAGAAAGCGGACAGCCCGACAAATTGATTAATACAACTGGGGATACGGTTGTCTTTTCTGGGAAAGGTGATGGACTAAATGATTATTATTCTGTTTCTTGGGCTAAAAACGAAGGACCCTTTATTCAAGTTCCCCCAGGTTTGGCTCGGGTAGGCAGCCCTTATGTCGGTCAAATCCAGTGGACACTTTCAGACGCGCCTGCCTAAAAACAACAAATGACTGCCTTTCCGATTTTATTTATAGTATAATGGAGCAAAATTCGAAAGGTGGAGTTAAAATGCGCTATATCGCTCTTTTGCGTGGTGTTAACGTTGGTGGAAAAAATAAACTTTCCATGGCGGAATTAAAGGAGTCGTTTAGAGCTCGATCTTTTTCAGATGTGACCACTTATATTAATAGTGGCAACATTTTATTTTCCTCTGACCAAGACGACGTGGAACAATTGAAAAGTCACTTAGAAGAACTGATTTTAGCCGATTTTTCACTCGAAATTCCTGTGACACTGGTTATTGGTGAAGAACTGGTTGAATCGCTCTCTTACGCGCCTGACTGGTGGAATAACGATCCGGATTCAAAGCACAACACAATCATTGTCATTCCGCCAGCAACGCCTGCTGAGATTGCTGAACAAATCGGCGAGATCAAACCTGAATACGAAAAAATCAGCATACACGGTCAATTCATTTTTTGGTCCGCGCCGCTTAAAACCTTTTCAAGATCACGTTGGTCAAGAATCGTAAAGACAAGCGCATACCAATCTATTACGATTCGCAACGCCAATACAACCTTGAAACTGGCTGAGCTTGTGCAAAAATAACTTCAAAAATAGCTAGGCGCCTGCTGCGCGCCTAGCTATTTATTTGCGATACATTTTAAATTCAAGGAAAAGTTCGTTATAGTGTGCGAGCATGCGTTTTCCAAGGTTATCATAGACTTCTAAATTATGCAGCTCGTCTAAGTTGGGATAAAATCGTTTATCGCTTGAAATGTCTTTTGGCAAAAGTTTTTCTGCTGCTAGATTGGGCGTTGAATAGCCTACATATTCTGCGTTTTTAGCTGCGTTTTCTGGCTTTAACATGAAGTTGATAAAAGCATGCGCTCCGTCCACGTTATTCGCGGTTTTCGGGATGACCATGTTGTCGAACCAAAGATTCGATCCTTGCTTTGGAATGACATAATCGAGGTCCTTATTCGCACTGAGCATTTCAGAGGCCTCCCCGGAAAATGTAACGGCAACGCCCGCTTCACCATCAGCCATGAGAAGCTTAATTTCATCACCAACAATTGCCTTTACGTTTGGTGTCATCTTTTTAAGCTTGCGAAGCGCCTCATTTAGATGCGCTTCATTCGTATCATTCAAAGAGTATCCAAGGCTATTAAGCCCGATCCCCATGACTTCTCGTGCGCCATCAATCAATAGAATTTGGTTTTTCAAATCTTGATCCCAAAGCGCATCCCACGTGGAAAAGTCTTTATTCGGAAATTGTTTTTTATTGTAAATGATCCCAAGTGTTCCCCAAAAATACGGCATCGAGTATTTATTGCCTTCATCGAATGACAAATCCATAAACCGCGAATCAATATATTTAGCATTAGGCAGTTTATTATGGTCAAGCGGAATCAAAAGGTGTTCTTGTTTCATTTTGTTGATGGCATAGTCACTTGGAACTGCCACGTCAAAAGTCGTTCCACCTTGCTCAATCTTTGTCATCATTGCTTCATTGGAATCGAAGGTTTGATAGATGACTTTCATGCCACTTTCTTTTTCAAATTTCTTGATTAAACTCGGGTCAATGTAATCGCCCCAATTGTAAATCGTTAATGTATTTCCTCCGGCGTAGCCTTCTTCGCGATTCATAAAATGTGCAAGAAGCATCATGACGAGGGCAAGGAGAATCACTGGGATGAAAATTTTAAGCAATGATTTCATCGTTTATTCGCCCCCGTTCTTGTGGTTTTGCTTGTATTTTTACGGTTGATGAAGTAATAGCCGATCACAAGGAGAATCGTGAACAGGAAGATCAGGGTTGACAGGGCATTAATTGACAAGGATATGCCCTGGCGTGCCCGTGAGTAAATTTCAACGGATAAAGTCGAAAAACCGTTTCCTGTCACAAAAAATGTAACGGCAAAATCATCTAATGAATAAGTGAGCGCCATAAAAAAGCCTGCGAGAACGCCTGGAGCAATGTAAGGTAAAATCACTTTTGATAAGACTTGCCCCTGGCTCGCGCCTAAGTCCCGCGCGGCGTCAATCAAAGTCGGGCTCATTTCTTGGAGTTTCGGCAGCACCATGAGCACAACGATCGGAATGCTGAAGGCGATGTGTGAAACTAGCACGGATGTAAAGCCGAGTTTTAATCCAAGAATGGTGAAGAAAATCAAGAAGCTTGCACCGATAATCACATCAGGGCTGACGATCAAAACATTGTTCAGGCTTAGTAGTGAATTCTTGCCTACGGGTTTTGGCATAAAACGAATGGCTAATGCTCCGCAAATTCCGATCGCTGTTGCAATTACTGAAGAAAGTAGCGCAATCACAAAGGTGTTTAAAACGATCACGAGTAAGCGTGTATCTGCGAAAACTTCACGGTAATAGTCAAGCGTAAAACCTCCAAAGCCGTGCATCGTTCCGCTTGAATTGAACGAATAAAACATCAAATAAAAAATCGGGGCATAAAGTACGATAAAAATAAAAATGAGATAGAGATGGCTCCATTTTCGTTTTTTCATTTTTTAGCCCCCTTTCTCCGTTTAGTTCCGGTTAGAAACATAATGATGATCATCGCGATAATCAAGAAAACGCCGATAGTTGAGCCCATTCCCCAGTCTTGCGTCACGAGGAAATGCTCTTCGATGGCTGTCCCAAGTGTAATCACACGGTTTCCTGCGATCAAACGCGTAATCATAAAGAGCGAAAGTGCCGGAATGAAGACCGCTTGGCACCCTGATTTCACACCATCTGCGGTTAGCGGGAAAATCACTCGGCGAAATGTTGTAAAATTGGATGCTCCAAGGTCGCGAGAAGCTTGAATGAGCGACGGATTAATTTCTTCGATCGCATTAAAGATCGGCAAAATCATGAAGGGGATGAAAATGTACGTCGATACGAACAAAAAGCTAAAATCGGTAAAAAGAATTTGCTGCTGTCCGATTCCGACTAAATCCAAAAATTGATTAGCCGCCCCGTACGTACCAAAAATCCCAATAAATGCGTAAGCTTTAAGCAAAAGGTTAATCCAAGTTGGTAAAATGATCAGCAAAAGCCACAGCTGCTTATGTTTTAATTTCGTCAGCAAATAAGCGGTCGGATAGGAAATGAGTAAGGTGAACAAAGTGATTAAAAAAGCGTACCAAAATGAACTCAATGTCATTTTCAAATAAACGGGTGTGAAAAAATGCTGATAGTTGCTAAATGTAAAATTTCCATCGACATCAAAAAACGAATAATAAACGATCAATAAAATCGGCGCAACGACAAATAAGACAATCCAAAGAATATAAGGAACGAGATATAAATTTCTTGCTTTTCTAGTCATTCGCTTACGCCTCTTCGTAGCTTTCTAAGCGCTTGTCAAATTCTTCTTCTGTTTCTCCGAGTCGCATGACGTGAATCGCTTCGGCATCAAAAGCAAGGCCGATTTTATCACCGATTTTGGCTTTTTTGGTTGTATGGACGAGCCATTCGTTACCATCAATATCGATACAACCCATTTCATAATGCACACCACGGAATAATACCCAATCGACTTCTACCTGTAGCTTTCCTTTGTCAGCCGCCGTAATTTCAAGATCTTCTGGACGAATCACCACTTCAACGGTTTCATTTTCATTAAAGCCTTGGTCGACACATTCAAAACGACGATTAACAAATTCCACTTCAAAATCTTGAATCATCTTCCCAGAGACGATGTTTGATTCCCCAATAAAATCAGCAACAAAACGGTTAATCGGTTCATCGTAAATGTCGATTGGCGAACCGCTTTGTTGAATTTCACCTTTATTTAATACAAAAATTTCATCACTCATCGCAAGTGCTTCTTCTTGATCATGCGTCACAAAAATAAAGGTAATTCCTAACCGTTTTTGAAGGTCGCGAAGTTCGTACTGCATTTCGGTCCTTAGTTTTAAATCCAGTGCGGAAAGCGGCTCATCCAAAAGAATAACTTCGGGTTCATTTACGATTGCCCGTGCAATGGCTACCCGTTGCCTTTGCCCACCTGACATTTCACTGATTTCTCGTTTTTCATAACCAGATAAATTAACAAACCGCAGCGCTTCTTGCACTTTTTCATCAATAACCCTTTTATTTAGTTTTTTGATTCGAAGACCGAATGCTACGTTTTCAAATACATTTAAATGTGGAAATAACGCATAATCTTGGAAAACGGTATTGACTGGTCGCTTATTGGCTGGTACGGTATTGATTTTCTTCCCATCCAGATAAATATCGCCTTCTGTTGCTTCTAAAAAACCCGCAATCAAACGCAAAATCGTTGTTTTCCCGCAACCAGATGGCCCAAGCAAAGTGTAAAATTTCCCTTTTTCAATTTCAAAACTTACATTTTTCAAAACGGGTTCATCATCATCAAACTGTTTCGTGACGCCGTTAAAATGAATAATGGATTCTGTCACTTGTCTTCCTCCCCTTCTATAAATACGATTCTGTCGCCACTAAGATGAGCACTGCTTTTTCATTTGTTTGGTTAATAATTTGATGGCGGTTTGAGGCATGAAAATAAATGGTTTCATTTGCTTTGGCCGTGTAACTTTCTTCACCCAAACACACCTTGACTTCTCCTGTTAACACATAAGCAAAGGTTTCTGAAAGCGAGGGCTCAAATTTTTTAAAACCGCCTTGTGAATCTATTTCAAGTAAAACAGGTTCCATTTCTTTTTCATTCGATTCGGGGACAAGCCACTCAATATGATACCCCTTTTCCTCATCTTCAAAAAAAATCCGCTCTGCCTGTTCATATATGACTTTTTGTTTGCCTTCTTCTTCGTCAAAAAATTCTTTTGGAGTAGAACCCAGCACTTCAAGAATTGAAAACAGAGTTTCGATCGACGGCGAACTTAAATCCCGTTCAAGTTGCGAAATGTAACCTTTCGATAAATCTGTTCGCTCACCAAGTTCTTCTTGTGTCAGGTTTTTACTAAGTCGTAAATTCTTAATGCGATTGCCGATTTCCATCTTATCTTCCTTTCTCAAAGTTTAATAAAAGTAAACTTCAAAACGCACTTGTTTAGTATTTATAAACACCAGGTTTACTTAAAGCAAGAATCATTATACAACATTTAAAATCACACATCAAGACACTTTTCAAAATTTCTTTAAACTGTGACTTAAACTATAAAAAAAGCTTAAAAGCGCATTTCGAATGGCACTTTTAAGCTTTTTTGAGTTAAACTAAATCTTCTTCGATTGTGTATGTTTCAAGTAGATTCAAGTCTTGTCGCATATCCCGTGCAAGATCCCGTGAAATTTTTCCTTCTTCAAACAAACTTTGGATTGTATCTCGTTCAATTTGAATGCCCGAAAGTTCCACTTCATGCACTTTTTGTTCGAATTTTTCTCGCGAACTTGGACGTACGCGCTCTGTTGTAAGGCGTTCCAATTGTTCTTTTTGTTCATTTAAAAGCGGAAGCAGTAGATCCATGTTCTCTTGATTCATTTGTGCTTTTAACTTCCGGATCACCATTTTTTCATTTTCTACCCGTACAAAGCGAATTTCTTTAAAGGCTTTTGCACGTTCAGGATGCTGTTCACGCACTTTTGATTTTATCTCACGTAACCGTTTTGGATGTATCAAAATATGGAGTAATCGCCTTCCAAATACTACCAAATTCCTGATTTTTGCTTTGAACTTTTGTTTTAAAGCACTTTCCATCATGTTTAGGAAGCTGCCATACCTGTAAGCTGTTTCTGCACTAATTTTCCCACCCGCTAGGAGTTCTTGCGTGTATTCATGCTCCCACGAAATAATCTCAAGACGCTTCGCTTTTTCCGCTTGCGTCATATCGCGTTTTTGCGAGTTCCCTCCCTGCTGTAATTCCTGAATCCGGCGACGATAGTTACGAATCACCATTTCCGTTGCCGCCTTATTATCCGGCGTAATTTGATTTTGCAATTCCCGTTTGACGTTCCGCAAAACCCAAATTTGCGTAGCTCGCTCCGCTCGTTCATTCCCGAGATCTGCTTCATTCCCTCTGGCAAGAATCGGCAAGATAAACGTTGCAATTAGTAGTGTGAATAAAATCACGCCCGATGCCATGAAAATAATTAATGCCCGCTGTGGAAACATATCGCCATTGTCGAGGAAAAAAGGAATAGAAAGGGCTGTTGCCAGTGTAACGGCTCCCCGAACACCAGATAAACTAGTCAAGACGGACGCTCGAATAGAAGGCCGTTGTTTTTTCGATTTATCACTTTTAAATAGCCAATCGAACATCCATAAACCGCTGACCCAGAAAAAGCGCAAGAGAATAAGGGCAAGCGTGATAAAGAATGTATAAATCAGCACTTGAGTGTTACTAATCCCCGAGTCTTCCCAAACTACTCTCGCAATAGATGGAAGTTGTGTACCTAAAATCAAGAAAACTAAACCGTTTAAAACGAAAATAATAACGGACCATGTACTTTTCGAAACCACGCTCAGTTTCACAAGTTGTGGATCTAGTCGTTTCCGTTCAACGGCGTGCATTATGCCAGCTGCGACAACAGCAAGGATTCCAGACACGTGTAATTCCTCTGCTGCTAAATAAATCACAAATGGGGTTAAAATTTCAATTAACATGTGGAAGGTAACGTCTTCCATTCCAAGTCCCCTGACCCACTTCAAAAGTTGAAACTTGAGTAAAGTTAAGATCAGTCCGACAAGTGCTCCTCCAATCGCGATGACAAGAAAACTCCAAGACGCATTCAACAAACTAAAGGTCCCTGTTACCATTGCTGCAATCGCAAATTGGAAGGACACAAGACCCGATGCGTCATTAATCAAAGATTCACCTTCAAGTAAACTCATCACTCGTTTCGGTAAAGTAATTCGTCCGGAAAGCGAACTCACCGCAACAGCATCTGTTGGGGCTAATGCCGCCGCAAGGGCAAAAGCTGCTGCAAGTGGAATCGTCGGAATCATCCAATTCACAAAATACCCGATCACGAGTACAGTAATGAAGACGAGTCCAAGTGCCAGAAGTAAAATTGGGACACGAAGTTGCCACAAAGCTTTCTTGTCTGTCCGTTTACCATCATTAAAGAGCAAGGGAGCAATGAATAATAGCAAAAACAATTCCGGATTTAATTCAAGTTCAAATCCGAGTGGTAAAAGTGCAATTAAAATCCCCAGCCCAATTTGAATTAGCGGGACAGATACAACCGGGACGAAGCGGTTGAGTAAATTGGATACTAATATAGCAAGCAATAACAGTAAAACAAATAAAAAGATCTCCAATTCCAGTTTCCTCCTTTTATGCTGTATACATTATGCAGGAAAATCCAAAAATGCGCAAATCATTAACAAAGTTAACAACTCGCGCATAAAATCACTCATTTTCCAATTTGTTTTTATACTTATTAATTTCGTCATTCAAGTTTTTCATTTTTTCATCCAAATGCGTCACAATGTCTGCCGCTTCGCGAAGCTCATTCGTTAAGTATTCAGGCGCTTCATCTTGATATTTATAGTAAATTTTGTGTTCAAGGCTCGCCCAAAAATCCATCGCAACGGTACGAATCTGAATTTCCACCATGATTTTCTCAGAGCGATTCGTAAGAAAAATCGGCACTTCGCAAAGCATATGAAGACTGCGATAGCCGCTTTCTTTCGGGTATGTAACATAGTCTTTCACACGCAAGATCTTAAGGTCATCTTGGTGCTTAATCATCTCTTCAATTTTAAAAATATCCGAAACAAAAGAGCAAGTAATCCGGATGCCAGCAATATCGTAAACGTGCTCGCGTGCATTTTCCGGTGTAATGTCCACGCCCTTTTTCTCTAACTTCGCGCCGATACTTTCAAGTGATTTCACGCGCGACTTTAAATGTTCCATTGGATTATAATCATGTAAAAATTGAAATTCCTCATTGAGAATTTTCAGCTTAGTATTGACTTCTTCCAGCGCAAAACGGTGCATCAACATGATATTTCGCCATTCTTTTAGCTCATCCACAGAAGGTTGTTCCAAAATTGTGATCCCCTCTCAAAAACTTGTTTTAGCCACCCTACTATCCTACTACATTTTCCCTTGAGGCGGACCAATATAAACATTTTTTTACCAGTTTCTCATGATTTTTTTATTTAAAGCTCGCCTAATTTCACTAACAGTTCAAAGATCGACTGCGCCATTTTGGCGTTTTTTCCGCTATCTGCTTTTGGCAAAATCAAATAAAGCGGACGAATCAAATCTGTTTTTTGCACTGGTAGAGCTAGTTTTTCGGCAACTCGAGCCGATTGAAGTGTGCGTCCCATTCCTTGCTTCACAAGCTCCAAAATCAAAGCATTGCTGCTCGCGATCATTTTTTCTTCTGGTAAAATTTGCTGTTCTTTCAAGTAAAGCTCGGTATACTGACGAATGCCTGAACCTTCTTCACGAAAAATCCAGTGGTCTAACTTCGGATCTCCTAAGATGACAAGCGGATCATTCATAAAAACGGTTCGGTTCATATCTGGATACACTTCTGGCGTTTCAACAAGGCCGAGATCTGCTTCAAGCATATGCACAGCCTTGTAGACATTTGTCGAATTATCAAGCAAAATTTCGAAGTTGATTTCCGGATAAAGCGTTCCAAGTTCAGCCATGATTTGCGGCAGCAAATAGCCTCCGATCGTTTGGGAAGCAGCAATCGTGTACTTCCTTCTTGCCTTACCAGAAAGAGCTGCAAGTTCCTCTTTACCGCTTTCCCACCCATTTAAGATTTGTTTCGCCTTTTCATAGAATAAGGTAGCGGCTTCTGTTTTTTCAATCCGATTACGTGCATTTCGCTCAAATAATTTCACATCTAGTTCTTTTTCCAGTTTTTCAATATGCACGGAAATCGTAGGCTGCGAAATGTAAAGTGCATTTGCGGCTTTTGTAAAACTATTCGTTTCATAAACGGCAATAAAGGTTTCTAATAATTGGAACAAGCGCCATTCTCCTTTCTAAAAGAACAGTTTACTCGCAAGCATTGTAAAGCCAAGTAATACGGCCGAACTGATTCCTGCTGCAAGAAAAACTTTACCGCCGCGTTCTGCGATCACTTTAAAGTTCACGCTCATACCAAGCGCTGCCATTGCCATACCTAGGAATAGATAAGCAAGGCTCACAAGTCCATCGATCAAAGCTTGCGAGATCGGTAAGAAGCTTCCGATCGCACTCGAAAGTAAAAAGCCCGCCATAAACCATGGAATCGGTAGTTTTCCTTTTGGTTCGCCTTTTCCAGCAGAGCGGCGCGTATACCAGATGCCGATAAAAAGAGCAGCAGGTGCAAGCAAGATCACACGTGATAATTTCGTGATGATTGCAGCATCTAAGCCCGCCATTCCTGCCGAACCACCAGCAGCAACTGCATGGGCAATTTCATGAAGCGAAGCGCCTGCCATTACACCAAATTGTCCATCAGAAAAACCTAGCAGCGGTTTCAAACCAATTTCAATGAGCGTAAAAACTGTTCCCATGATACAAACAACGGCAACCGCGAGAACGGCATCATCTTTATCCGCCTTTACTTGCGGCGAAACGCCCATCACAGCAGCGGCTCCGCAAATCCCACATCCGCTTGCTGTCAAAATGGCTAAGCGCTCTTCGACATGGAAAACTCGGCAAAGCCAGTAAGTGAGCAAAATCGTTCCTGTAACGACTATAAGTGCTAAAAAAATCGTTTTTACACCTGATTCGGCCAGTGTATATAAATTAAGTCGAAATCCTAGTAAAATAATTCCTAAACGTAAGAATTTGTTTGAAATAAAGCCAATTCCCTCTACGCTTGCATAAATAACCGGACTAGCCGTTTGAAATAACATCCCGCAGAGCAGTGCGATAACCAGCGCACCAACTAAACTAAAACCTGGAACCAGTGCTAAATATTTGCCGGCAAGTGAACAAATAAGTGTTGTTACTGCCGCAATCCAAAAACTTTTTTTCGTGAAAATCATTGTTTTCCCCCTTCAATCCTTTGGTTTCCGTTTTTCTTTAAGTATAAGGGAGTTTTATTATTAATAAAAATAGTAAATATTAATATTTATTATTACATATATTAATAGCTAATGCGAACTTTACTCTTTTAGAATCAAAAATCGGATATGATTTTTGATTCTTCAGTCATTCTAAATTAGATTTTATACTTTATCGTGGCCCAACTAAAAAAATAAAGCTCGTGAGTTATTTTCTTCAACCAAAGCCAAAAAGTCACTCAGAATCGAGTGACTTTTTGATTTCTTTTTGAACACGCCGCAAAGCTTTTTTTGAACCCCGCTCAAAATCATGCTGTTCTTTTCTTTCTTGGAAGCTTGTAAATAACTGATTTAAGTCATAATCTGCCGGATAAAGTTCTACCCGAGACGCAAGCAAACTCAATCGACGAGGCAAAATTTTTCGTTTCTCGCCATCCACATAAACGATCACTTCACCTTGGTCGCTGCTAAAGACAAGGCCGGTTTCATCCGTTTCAAGCAAACGAACTCGGTCGCCTTTTTCAAACGACAGCTGACTCGTTTCTTTGGCTTCATGCGGCGCATTTTTCGACTGAAAGCTTAGTTTTTCAAGTGCATAATCTGGTTTTTTCATGTAATACTGAGCTTTTTGCAAAACTTTACGATCAATATTCATTTTTTCGGCAATATAAAGCGCATTGCTTTCACCAGATTCACCGATAATCAGCCGATATTTCGGTGCAAGCGTCTCTGCATCAAATGCCATTCTCGCATTGATAAAGTCTGGATGCGCACCGCCGTAACGCTTAATTGCTTCATAGTGTGTCGAAGCAACCGTTATTCCCCCGCGCCGGTAACATTCCTCTAAAATCGCAACGGCGAGTGCGGCACCTTCATTTGGCTCCGTTCCGCTACCAATTTCATCAAATAAAACAAGCGTTTTTTCATTCACTTGCGCTAGGATTTGCCCGGCATTTTGCATATGTGACGAAAAAGTACTCAGCGCATTTTCTAAGCTTTGATTGTCGCCGATATCCGCAAAAACGCGCTCAAAAATCGCAAGCTCAGAGCGCTCAGCCGCTGGAATGTGGAGCCCCGCCATCATCATTAGCGTAAGTAGCCCAACCGTTTTCAGCACAACCGTCTTTCCGCCCGCGTTCGGCCCCGTAATGATCAAACCACGATAATCTTCGCCTATCGAAAAATCAAGAGGAACTGCAGCTTTCATGGCAAGAAACGGATGTTTCGCTTGTTTCAATTTGATTTGGCCTCTTTCATTCACAAATGGCCTTGTTGCTTCCATTTGCCTTGAAAGCTTACCCTTAGCAAAGATAAAATCAAATTCCGTGAGCACTTCCAAGTTATGCTTGATTCCATCCATTTCAGCAAGAACGGCGCCAGAAAGTGCCGCCAAAATTTGATAAATTTCCGCTTGCTCTTCTGCTTTTAAATTGGCTCGAATCGCACTTAGCTTCGCAATCGTTTCCGGTTCAATAAAAACCGTCGTCCCTTTACTTGAAACTTCGATCACCGTTCCGCGAACAAATTTTTGAAAACTTGCCTTGATCGGAATCGTATCGCGATCGTTCTTACGCGTCACAAAGAATTCTTGAATATAGGATTTGTTTTCCGGATTCTTCATGAATTTATCCAAACGTTCAGCCGTTTTCGCTTGATTTTCCTCCAGCAACTTCCTCGTTTTCCGCAAGTTCGCACTTGCAGCATTATCCACTTCTCCATTACGAATCGCTTGACTGATCGCATCTTCAATCTCGATGAAGCTTTGAATGCTTTGCGCAAATTCAGCAAGCATCGGAGCAATTCCACTATTTTTTTCGAGAAATTGCTTGATTCGCCTTGTGCTCCGCAGAAAATCGGCAATTTCCATTAATTCCGAAGGTATCATCTCAAAGCTTTTTTCTAGTTTTGTGAGCGTTTGTTTCATTTTACTAACACCAAATAAAGGCAAATTCTGTCCGCTATCCAAAATTTTTCGCGCTTCACTTGTTTCTTCTAGCTTAGCTTCAATCGTTCGTTTATTTTTATAAGGTTTTAATCCTCGCGCTTTCTCTTTTGCCGCATCACTGACACAGTTTTCAGCTAGTTCACGAGTAAGTTCTGGGTATTCTAATTTATCAAAAGTAAGAGTATTCATTTCGCGTTCTCCTTTCAAGAAGGAAGACACCTTTAAGCGTCCTTAAGCACAAAAAAACCACAGATTCCCCTGCAGTTTCTAAAAGGTTCATTTTTAGAAAGTGTTGGCATCTTCATTAGGCAAGCAGAAATAAGCCTCGAAACGAGGAAAATTTTTATTTCTACCTATTTAGTTCCTAAATTAAGATCCTACTACACTCACCAAAAGCACCTCGATTAAATTTTTGGACACTTACTTTCTATACTTTTTAGTTTACGGGGCATTGCCGCCGTTGTCAACCCCTTCGTTTCTTGCAAGAAAAAAGGGTTTTTGTTTTCGAATCTTGTTTTTTATAAAAGGGGGTTGCTTTCTTGCCGTATTTGCTTTACTATTGAAAAGGAACTTTTACAATTGAAACACAAATCCTCATCCGCGTTTGGTGAGGTAGAGGTTGCAGCAATCACAAGTAAGTTTTTCGAGGCGCGCGAAACGCCAGTGACAAAAACCGAACAGGAAAGTTGCCGAAGTGAAATGGATTTTTGCGATTCATTTTGCTGGGACAGTTAGCGAAAGCGGCTGGACTGCTACTAAAACAGTCATTTTAGTAGGTGCGCTATCTGACAAGGATGAATTGACGTTAATTAAAATTCGATCCACTCTCTTCTGATAGCGAAGCGAGTGGTTTTTTTATTGACTAATATCCTTTAAAGTGCATGAATAATCGACACAAAAAAGGAGAGTTTGATTGATGAGTAAAAATGAAAATGGCGACGTGAAACGCTCGCTCAAAACACGACATTTATCGATGATCGCAATTGGCGGTTCAATCGGAACGGGGCTTTTCCTCGCAAGCGGAAATGCGATCGCAACAGCGGGGCCGGGTGGGGCGCTTGTCGCCTATATTGCTATTGGATTAATGGTTTTCTTCTTGATGACAAGTCTTGGAGAAATGGCCACTTATATGCCTGTATCCGGCTCTTTTAGCACCTACGCCACTCGCTTTGTTGATCCTGCTTTTGGTTTTGCACTCGGTTGGAACTACTGGTTCAACTGGGCCATTACGCTTGCCGTTGACATCTCAACTGCAGCCATTATCGTCCAGTTCTGGTTCCCTCATACCCCTGCATGGTTATGGAGCACAGTTTTCCTAGTTTTGATTTTCGGATTGAATGCTCTTTCCGTTCGCGCATACGGTGAAAGTGAATACTGGTTCTCGATTATCAAAGTGGCAACCGTTATCGTTTTCCTTATCATCGGTGTCCTTACCATCTTCGGCATTCTTGGTGGTCAGTTTATCGGCTTTAAAAACTTTACGTTTGGGGAAGCACCCTTTAAAGGTGGATTCTTTGCGATTTTAGGAACCTTCCTCATTGCTGGATTTTCCTTCCAAGGAACCGAGCTTGTCGGAATTGCGGCTGGTGAAAGTGCCACGCCTGAAAAAAGTGTGCCAAAAGCAATCAAGCAAGTTTTCTGGCGAATTTTGTTATTTTACATCTTTGCTATTTTCGTTATCGGATTAATTATTCCTTATACAAGTCCAAACTTACTAGGTGGCGAAGCGACAGATGTTGCAATCAGCCCATTCACCCTTGTATTTGAAAAAGCTGGTCTTGCCTTCGCTGCTTCTGTTATGAACGCCGTTATTTTGACGTCCGTATTGTCGGCTGGGAATTCAGGCTTATACGCATCAACGCGGATGCTTTGGTCCATGGCTAAAGATCGCAAAGCGCCGAAATTCTTGGCTAGAGTCAACAAACGTGGTATCCCAATGGCAGCACTTGTTGTGACAACCATCGTCGGTGCGCTTACTTTCGTCACAACGCTAAGTGAAAATGGCACGATTATCTATACATGGTTGTTGAGCGCTTCTGGATTAACAGGCTTCATTGCTTGGGTCGGGATTGCGATCAGCCATTACCGATTCCGGAAAGCCTTTTTAAAACAAGGTCATGATTTAAGCGAATTAAAATATCGCGCGAAATTCTTCCCATTCGGACCAATTCTTGCGCTAATCTTATGTATCCTTGTCATTATCGGACAAGATTATCAGTCTTTCTTAAATCCTGATTTCACGAACCCCGCTTGGTGGCAAAAAATTGGTATTTCTTACATCGGCTTACCAGTTTTCTTGATTTTCTGGTTATCTTATAAACTTGCAAGAAAAACAAAAATGGTTCCACTTGATAAAGCAAAGTTCGATCATCGTGAAAATTAGTAAAAAGCAAGCAGGCTCTTATTCCTGCTTGCTTTTTCATTCTAAATAATAGCCTTCAGAAGTCATCAAGTGAATCAATCGCGTAATAAAGTCAGCACGGTTTTTACTTTTGTTCAAATAAGTAACATTTATTTCTTCCGCTAGCAGTTCAATCATTCTTGGGAAAATTTTATTGAAAGATTCCGAATCATCTTGATCTACCGATAAAGCAATCACTAAGTTCACCGAAGTGCCGTCCCACTCAATCTTTTCGCGCGAATGAATGATGAATAAACCGGTTTGATAAGAAACATATTTAATCGAGTGCGGAACAGCCACACCGCTCGGAAAAGAAGTCGAAGATAATCGTTCTCTCTCCGTAAGTTTTTCTAAAAAATTGGCAGGAACAAACTGTTTTGCGAGGAATCCCGAAGTAATAATCTCGAATATTTCTGCTTTATCAATAACTTCCGTTAGTTCCAAATAAAAGTCTTCACGAATCAATTGTGGTAAAAAATTCTCCAAAAAGGTTTTGTACTTTTCCTGCTTGATCTCCTCAACCGTTTTACGAATTAAATTCAAATCCTTGGTTGTTAGAAACTCCTTCACTGTGACAGATTTTGCTTGAGAAAGGAAATCTCGCTTTTTTTCCTTTGTCATTTGCGTGAAAATAATGAGTTCAGGCTGAATAGACAATTCTAAATCCAGTATATCTTGAACGACTGCTACAACAGTTAGTTCTTCTTCCAGTTCCTTTTTTATCCGATTTTTTATCCGTTCTTCATTCGAATTATATCGAGGCGTTACAATCACTGTTTTTATTTTAGCTTCAGCTTTCTTCTGACTATCTACAAATGATCCAATATGTAGTGCTAGAAAAGCCATTTCATCATCTGAAATCGTTATTTCTAAGTCGTTCGCCAGAATGGAAGATAAATAAATAGCCATATCAAATAAAACCGGGTACTTCACTTTAATCTCAAGCAAACTTAAATTACGAGAAAACTTTTGTTGTTTGGATCGTACATATAAATTTTGAACATGCAGAAGCAAACGTTTTTTAAAAGCATCATCATTAAAATCTAACAGGTATACCTCTTTGATCTCGGCTAGTGCTCGCTCTAGAGATGTGATGACTTGCGGTTCCACGAATTCTAGCAACTCCATATCCGTATGATGAAATTCGCCTTCACACAATAACCGTAATTCCTGACTATCCTCTTGCAGTAATTCAATCCCAAATTGCTCAAATAAGCGCTGACTAATTTCTTGAATTGCATCTTCTGTGATGTCTGTGATTTGGGAACGTAGTGTTGCTCCTTTTGCACGGTCGATAGCAATTGCCAAATGCAAGATAAAGTTTTGTAAGAAATAAGAATTCGGTTTGAGTTGGAATTTTTCAAAAGCCTTAGCCGTAATACTTGTGACTTGTTCTAAAGAAATCTCATCCAGAAATTTTTGGATATCGACTTCAAAGCCATTATCCCCCTGACCAGTAGAGCGAACGAGTTGGACCATCAAACGCCGTTTATTTCGATCCTTTCCTTCCAAGATAAAGCGCCCTTGACGCTGCCTAATGATTAAGTCGTATTTCCCTGCTAAGTTACGCAGTGCAGCTAAATCCGCACGAATACTCGCATCTGATACATAGAGCGTATCTGCCATATCGAGCACATCAATTCCCCGATCTGCATTTTTAAACAGTCTTCGCAAAATATAGAAACGCCTGCCATCAATAGACTGTTCCACTAAATCTGTCGTTTGCACATCTTTATTTTGCACAAAAAGCCGATAGCCTTCCCTACTCGTTTCAATTAAAGGGGCAGAACCCGCATTGACGGTTTTAACATAGTTTCGGATTGTTCGATCAGTAACGCCTAACACCTCGGCTAACTCTCTCGCAGAAACAAATCGTGCACCCGAAATTTTTTTTAAATAAGCTACTAGTCGTTCTTTGTTAGGCATATATTTCACACCCTTACACTAACGAGCGAAAAAACTAGCCGTCCTTCAAATGCTAGTTTTCGCTCTATCTTTTCTTTAAATTTGTTCACCATTTGTCTCGATGACCTCTTGATACCAGTTAAAACTATCTTTTTTAATTCGTTTGCCACTTCCTTGCCCTTCATCGTCAAGATCTACATAAATAAAACCATAACGTTTTGACATTTGTTGCGAAGAGCAACTGACAATATCAATTGGCCCCCAAGCACAGTAGGCAATGACATTTGCGCCATCATAGATTGCCCTGCCAACTTGCTCAATGTGCTTACTCAAATAATCCACACGATAATCATCGTGAATCTCGCCATTTTCCACTTCATCGTAAGTACCAAAACCATTTTCAGCAATGATAATCGGCTTTTGATAGCGATCTGCATATTGTGAAAGCGTATTGTAAAGCCCTTGTGGATCAATTTTCCATCCCCACGGACTTTCTGAAAGCATTGGATTTGGAGTAACAGATTCAGGCTTGTCCACATCCTTACTACTATCTACCATTTGCGAGAAATAGTAAGAAATCGCCAGGTAGTCCATCGTATTTTCTTTTAACAGCCGCTTTTCGTCAGCAGTCACTTCAATCGCTAGCTTATTTTCTGCAAAATAGTTCAGCGCATACTGGGGATAAGCACCATTAAACTGAACATCCGTAAAGAAATATTGCATCCGGTTATGTCGCATTGCTAGAACTACATCATCCGGTTTACAAGAAAACGGGTAAACCGTACCATCCGCGACCATCGTTCCAATCTCTAGATCATAGGGCAGCCCTTTTGCGTGTTCTTTTATTTTTGCACTTGCCACCATTTGATTATGAACGGCTTGATATTCTGCTTCTTCTATATTTTCGAATTGATCGGAGCAAATTGCAAGCGAGAGAAACGGTTCGACTTGAATCATATTAATTTGATTAATGACAATCCAATATTTTACTTTGCTACCAAAACGATCCAACAAAATTTTGCCATAGCGAGCAAACATATCAATCACTTGTTTATTTTGCCAGCCGCCATATTGCAAAGTAATCCCAATTGGCGTTTCATAATGAAGCATCGTAATGATTGGCTCCATATCAAGTGAAATCATTTTATCAATCATGCGCTCATAATAGGCAAGTGCTAATTCGTTTGGCTCCTTTTCATCCCCATTTGGAAAGATTCTTGACCAATCAATCGAAGTTCGAAACGTTTTAAAGCCCATCTGAGCGAGCATCTCTAGGTCTGATTCATAAGTATGATAAAAATCAATCCCATGTCGTTTTGGATAATAATGGGTTGTGTCATTTAGATGCTCACGAACTTGTTTAAGCGTCATCCCTTCCTTTTCTAGCTCCTGAATTTCTTGATTTGACAGTCCTTTTAAGTACGGCTGAACATCTGAAGTATTCGCCTTTTTGCCGTCAGCCGTAAAAGCACCCTCGGCTTGATTAGCTGCAATCGCACCCCCCCACAAAAAATTTTCCGGGAAATATGGATAATTATTTCTTCTCACAACAATCATTCTCCTTCCATTTCAAGATCTTGTTCAACTGCTTGTTTATCGTAAACTTTGAAAAACGGATAATAAATCAGCCATGAAATCACGAATAAAACAACAATAAGTAGAATTCCAGTGATGGACTTTGTCGTCACCCATGCAAGTATCGGCGCTGGCAGATACCATAATTGAAAGGGTTCATACGGAATGGGGACAATCCCAAATTTCATCACAAACCAAGTTATGATCGGACCAACTAAACCATTAATCCACATTGGAACCATTAAAATCGGATTGAACGCAATCGGTGCCCCGAACACGACCGGTTCATTGATGTTAAAAATCGAGGGAATAAGTGACGCTTTCCCAATAATACGTAAGCGATTGGATTTAGCCATGAAAGCAAGCATGATACATAATGACAAAGTCGCTCCACCGCCACCGATCAAAAAGAGTTGTCCAGCTTCAGAAGTAAAGATATTAGTAACCGCTTCTCCTGCTGCGTGATTAGCTTGGTTTTGCGCAATAGCCGGTAAAGCAATCGCAACTTGAACCGGATAAATAACCCAGCTGGAGATCCCGAATGAATATAAAAATGAAAAGCCCAAGAAATAAATAATAACAAAACCCCAAAAACTCGAACCCAGTTGAATGAGTGGTGAAAAGATACTATTTACAACATCATATAAGCTAATTTTCAATTCAAATGTGAATAGCCAGCCCACCAGAAGGACCACAATAATTGGTAAAAGCGTATTAAACCAAACTGCAACAAAATCTGGAATAGGTGAATCATCACTGATGAATTTAAGTTTAGCAAAAAGAGTCATAACTAGACCTACAAACAAGCCAGCGATAAGAGCAGCGATCATACCACCAGTTCCAAAAGCGTTTAAATCAAAGATGATTTTTCCTCCATCATTTGAAAATGTTGGGAAAATCATGATTAAGAAAAAAGCGACACCCGCCAGTCCTGCTTGTTTTTCAACGCCTTTAATCCCTTTATGCTTCATGACCGACTGAGGAATCAGAAAAGAAATAAATAAGGAAAATAACCCGAATGAAAACGTACTAATCGGAGATAAATCTGGAAAAGCGGGCCAATAATTTTTGATGATCGCCAAAATCGTAGCAAACGACCCGATAAAAACCATTGGCATAGCTGTTAAAATGGCATCCTGAATCGAAGCAACCCAGGCGTTTTTAGCAATTTTATTTACTTTTGGAGAAAATTTATCTGTCATCCACGTCATAAATTTATCCATGATGCTTGTCACCTCTCACTTGATTTTTTATACAACTTTATAAATTCTCGAATCAAATTAAATTCCGTTTTTACAGTCATTAGCGTGTCTTGCGCATGCCCAAATAAAGGTGAATAGGGAATTTCAATTCCTTCCGCTTCTTTTTGTAACGTACTCGTTTGCTCGCGGTGGGCTTGATGAATTTCTTCATTCGCTCGTTCCATCAAGCTATCTGCTTCCGCAAAATCCCCATTTGCAGCTTGTTCAATCGCTTTAAAAACAAAATCTCTTGCATTCCCAGCATGTAAAATAACTTCCATAGAAAGCAAATTTAGTTCTTCTTTTTTTACTTTTTCCATACTAATTCCCTTCCTTTAAAACTTCTTCAGCAAATTCAACTAGTCCCTTTCCATCAAGCGAACCATAAACTTTTTGAGGAATAATACCATATTTCACGCCTTTTTCCGTACAGACATCTTTTACTTCGTCGATCATGTATTTCAAATGCGGTGCCACTAAAAGTAAATCCGTAGTATCCAAATTATCATTTAACTCCGACTCACTTTTAGCCTTTATTTCAAAATCAAAGCCACCTTTTTTTGCAGCTTTTCTAGCCGCCGCTGCAACAAACCCTGAAGAAGCTCCTGCCCCACAAACAAGTAAGATTTTTTTCGTCATCGTCCATTCCTCCTTTGTTAAATCAAGCATACCAACTATAGAAAACGCATTCATTTAAATTTTTTTCCTACTAGCAGGAAACGCAGGGAACAGACTTATAAAAATTGATTGAGACTTGTCACTTTAAGACCCTCTGACAATGCTGGATGCTAAAACTTTAAAAGAAATCCCTATTCAGCGAAAAGCGGAACTTAGAAGCTTTTATCAAAAAAACCAATAAAAAACTCGCCTCTCTAAATAATCTAGTGACCCTTTAAAATGCGTAAGAGACCACAATAAAAGTAAAAGAAGAAAAATGCTTATCAAGCCCGTTTCACCTCACAAAAATATAGCCCAAATACGCAATGCTTTTTCTCCTAACGTGGCCGCTTTCTGCATCTCGTTCGTTGTTTGCGCAAAAACATAAAAACACCCTCAACCGTTAAATATCTAACGATTAAGGGTGTTTAGAGAGGCTTCATTCCACAATATGTCCTTCTAATTGAAGCAAGTATTTCTTGCGCCTAACGCCACCGCCATAGCCGCCCAGTTCTCCACTTGTTTGGATAACTCGGTGGCAAGGGATAACAATCGCGATTTTGTTTAGTCCATTGGCATTTCCAATGGCCCGGACGAGATTCTTATTGCCAAGTGCCAGTGCGATATCTTGATAGGACCTCGTTTCGCCTGAGGGGATTTCAAGTAGTGACTGCCACACTTGTTTTTGAAACGGAGTGCCATCCACATGTAGCGGTATCGTAAAACTCGTCCGTTCTTGCGCAAAGTATTCATCTAGTTCTTGCTCGAGCTTCGAGTTTATCTCTGTTTCGCCGACTAATATCCGAGCGTTGTGCTTCTTTCGGAGTTGTTCGATTTCCCGCTCCAAACCACGCCGATCCATGAATTCAAGCAGGTAGAGCGCTTCTTCATCCGTGATGCTGAACATCCGCCCAACTGGTGTTGCAATAATATTCACGTAAAGCGGCTTCACTTCGGTTTTTTTAGGCGGGTTCCCCATGATTTTAGTGAAAGCATCGTTAAAAGCACTCGGAGATTCGTAGCCAAGCGAAACTTGCTGATCGATCACTTTTTCACCTGCTAAAATTTCTTTGAAAGCAATCCCCATTCGTCTGGAGCTCGCGTATTGCACAAAAGTCATCCCGTAAATTTCCTTGAACTTGCGTCGCGCTGTGGCCGAATGAATGCCTAGTTCGTGAAAATCTGCTTCTTTCCAGCGCTTTTCCGGATGAGCTTCAACGGCGGCAACGAGCGTTTCCACTTCCTCTGGGATGCTGTTTGGATAAGAAAGCGGCCTACAGCGTTTGCAAGGCCTGAATCCAGCTAGCAAGGCTTCTTCTGCCGTCAAAAAGAATTCGCAGTTCTCAAACTTAGGCTTCCTAGCCGTACAGCTCGCATGGCAAAAAATCCCCGTTGTCTTGATTCCTGCAAAAAAAGTGCCGTCATATTGTTGGTTTTTTTCGAGCAGCGCCTCATAAAACTCCCGCGCTTTTGCTTCTGAAATCGCCATTTTGTCTCACTCCTTTACCTTTTCTTCTATTATAACGCTTTTTTTCGGAATTACTTTCGAAAAATGAACAACTATTTTTCCACATCAAAAAGAAGCCGCCCGAAAACGACTTCTTTCTTTTTTTTGCAAGAACACAGCGGATTTTGGCGGGTTTTATGCCTTTTCCTCGTAGTCCCCTGCTTTTTTAAGGCTCGTATCGAGTTTCACCTCGTGGCCTTCGCGAACAAATAAAGGTAAACTTAGGAAACTGTGGATTTCTTCAAACCATTCGCCATCTGATTCGACCACATCAGCCATGCCTTCATCCTTAACAAGGCGTGTCCATTTTCCTTTCGGCAAGTAAAATCTCGCCTTGCCTTCCTTATTGAAAATTGGTGCGACCAGTAAACTATCCCCGAGCATATACTGCAAATCAAGCCCGTATGTGTTAGGATCATTCGCAAATTCAAGGAATAGCGGACGCATCAAAGGAATTCCCTCTTCCACAGCCTTGCGCGCTTGCGTATACAAATAAGGCATCATTTGTACTTTAAGCTTCGTAAATTTGCGAGTTACTTCGACCGCTTCCTCATCAAACAACCATGGCACACGATACTGAATGTTGCCGTGGTAACGTGAATGCGAGGATAATAGTCCAAATTGCGTCCAGCGTTTGTACAGATCTGCTGGCGTACTTTCTTCAAATCCGCCAATATCATGGCTCCAGAAGTTGAAACCACTTAATAAGAACGATAAACCGCCACGTAACGTGTCTGCCATCGACGTATAACTTGAAACGTTATCGCCGCCCCAATGAATTGGAAATTGTTGCCCGCCGACAGTGGCACTTCTTGCAAATACAACGGCTTCACTATCGCCTTTTTCTGCTTTAAGCACATCATAAACTGCTTCATTATAAAGATGTGTATAGAAGTTATGCGCGCCTTGCGGATTCGAATCATCATGGAACTTCGCATCATGCATTGGCACGCGTTCCCCAAAGTCCGTTTTAAAGCAATCCACGCCCATGTTAAGCAAGCGTTTTAAATGATCTTGATACCAGCGAACCGCTTCCGGATTGGTAAAATCAACATAAGCATTGCCCGCTTGCCAAAGATCCCACTGCCAAGGCGTTCCGTCTTCATGTGTGATGAAATAGCCCTTCTGAACGCCTTCTTTAAAGAGTGGAGACTTCTGCGCAATATATGGATTGATCCACACGCAAACCTTCAAACCCTTGTCATGCAAACGGCTAAGCAACCCTTTCGGATCCGGGAATGCCGCCTTGTCCCACTCGAAATTGCTCCACTCAAAACCCTTCATCCAGAAACAGTCAAAGTGAAACACATCTAGCGGCAAATCGCGTTCTTCCATGCCGTCGATGAACTTCATCACCGTTTCTTCCGAATAATCCGTCGTGAAGGAAGTCGAAAGCCAAAGCCCAAACGTCCAAGCAGGAGGAAGAGTGCCGCCACCCGTCAATTTGTTGAACTTGCCGAGTACCTCTTTTGCAGATTCCCCTGCGATGACAAAGTATTCCAGATGCTCACCTTCCGTCGCAAACTGCACGCGCTGCACGTTCTCGGATGCAATCTCGAAACTGACTGGCTGACTGTGGTTGACAAAGACGCCATAATAAAGACCGTTTTGCTTTTTAAGCCCAGGCTTGCACGCTAAGTAAAAGGGGATATTTTTATAGGATTGCTCCGAACCCGTTCCGCCATCTTTATTGATAATTTCCACCGATTGGCCATTTTTCACAAACGGCGTAAACCGTTCCCCAGTCCCATAAATTTTCGTATCGACATCAATATTCAACATTTCCCGCATAAAATGCTTCGAACGCTTCAAAATCATCCCTGCTTGACGTGCATCTTGATAGTTCGCTTGTGCTCCCGCAACACTTAGCGGGTAGAGCGATCCAGCTGTGAGGTCATCAATGGATGCTTGCGCTGCTGGCTCTGAAGCCGTTAGCTCGTTTCGATGACCTGATTTGTCTGTAAAATGAAAAGCCATCCTAAAGTCGCCGTGTAGCGGCAGTTCCACATCAAGCCGACCGGAGCTCAGTTTCGTGTTTCCTGCCCGAACGCCCGCGCCTTGCCCGTTTACTTCGCCTTCCTCAATTTCAACTTTCGGCGCCACTGTTTTTTCCGGATAAAGCGTGTAGCGCGGATTTTTGTCATCCACATCGAAGTGCGTCAGCCGAATGCCAATCACGTCTTCCATCGGCGAGAACGCGCGAATCGTAGTATTCCCCACGTTAAGTGTGTTGCCGCGTTCGATAATTTTTCGGTACGTTGCGTAAGCAAGCAGCGAGTCATTTCCGGCTTCATCTTGCACGGCGGAAGCTTCATAGACCTCGACTGGATTTTCAATTTTATACTGCTCTTTATTTAACCAATAGCCATCTGTAAATTTCATCTTCATTCTCCTTTAACGTTGATTTTACTCGGATAATTCTCGAGCGTGTTTTTCGTCTAATTCGGATGCCATTTGGTCTTCAAATTTGTCCAAATTATTGAAGTAAAGGGCAATCGCGGATAGAATGTAGCCAATCAGTGGGATCCAAATGAAGCCAAGCGAAATCGCGTTTAAGGCTGTATCTGGCTGACTCGTCACGTTTGCGCCCGTCGATTCGATGTAGTGCCCCATCGCGAGTACCGCTGAGAGAAGCATCGAACCAAGTCCCATCCCCAGTTTCGCGGAAAAAGAAGAGAAAGAAGTAACAAAACCTTCAGCACGAATGCCATTTTTCCATTCTCCGAAATCCACTGCGTCTGAGAGCATTACGGCAATTAGTGCCCCAATCAAGCCTTGGCTTAAGTAGAAGAAAACGACCGCGGTCAAAATAATAGGAACATTGCCGCCCATTTGTTCGGATAAAAACAGCAAGAGCTGGGACACGATCGTTCCAATCATTCCGATCATCATCGTATTGCGTTTCCCGATTTTGCCGACGAAAAATGGAACTAACGCGGTTGTAGCCAGTTGAAGCGTAGTTCCAAGAAGTGTGAGCGAACCGAGCGCTTCTTGCCCTAGATTATATTTGAAGTAGTAGGGAAGCGCACTTGAACGAATCGCGAAAGCTCCCCAAAAAACAAAGTTGATGAAAATAATGATAAACCATGGATAATTCCCTTTGATTGCCTTAACGCTTTCACGCATGGGGACAGAACGTTTAGAATCTCGTGTGACAACGCGTTCTTTCGTCCCGAAAAAGGCTGTGAACATTGCAATAATCGTAATAATCCCAAGAATAACTGCCCAAATGGTCCAACCAGCAGCTGATTTCGATCCACTCGCGCCATCGCCCATCAATCCGCCAAAGAAAACGACAGCGGGAAGGGTTAATGGCAAGAATAGCGCCGACCCAAAGTTTCCAAAAAATTGACGGATCGTAGAAAGCGTTACTCGTTCTTTTGGATTAGATGTGAGTGCCGGTAAAATCGAAGTTACGGGGATATTAATGGCTGAATAAAGGACTTTCGCGCCAATATAAGCGATATAAATCCACACGATTTTTGCTGTTTCGCTTCCCATAATGAAGCTTGGTGCCGAAAAAGCCATAACACAAAAAATTGCAAACGGAATCGTGAACCAAAGCCAATACGGTCGTGATTTCCCCCATTTTGTGTGCGTCCGGTCGATCAATTGCCCCCAAAAAATGCCGTCCACCGAGTCAATGATAGCCGTTAGCGCGAAAAGCCCCGCAGTCGCTGCCGCTGCAACGCCTAACGTATCCGTACAAAATACAAGGAAATACGTCCCGAGGATTTGAAACACCGTATTACAACCAAAATCACTCATCGCATAAGCAATTCGCTCTTTCCAAGGCACTTGATTCGCCCTGACCGTTTTCGCCGGCGTGCTGATCGCCCCGCCAGCCACGTTTTTTTGATCTAGATTTTGTTCCACTTTGCTCCCTCATTTCTGTTTTTATCGTTAAGTTTCATTGCTAGAACCCGCAAGTGAGCGCTACAACAATTTATTTGCCTTTCTAAAGGTAACGCTTTCAAAAAATGGGATTGACTTTGAATAAAACCTTAAAATCTACTTCTCGTTGATAGCGTTTTCAATTCCATTGCTATTTTACTTCATCGTATTTTCGTCCGAACCAGTTGTACTCACTCACATCCTTTCCATTCAAAGTTGACTTAGGTTTATTTGTACGATAAACTAACTTACAAGAACTAATATAAAAGATTCTAAAATAATTGTCAACCGCTTTCAAAAAATATATGCTATGATTATAGACGAAAGCGAAAGGAGCCACCCTATGATTTCCAGTAAATACACCATTCGTGAACAAAATGAAGCGAAAATATTAAATTTTATTATTCAAAACAAAGAAATTTCGAGAGCGAAACTATCCGAGTTATCCAAACTCAACAAGGCTTCCGTTTCGTCGATCACGAAAAAGCTCATGGATATCGAGCTTATTTTCGAAACCCGCATTGGGGATTCTTCCAATGTTGGCGGAAGAAAACCGATCATGTTATCCTTCAACAAAAAATCTTCCTTACTACTCGCGCTCGACATCGGCTACAATTACATTGAAGCTGCCTTAGCATATATCGATGGGACGATCGTCAAAAGTCTTAGCCAAAAAGACAAGTTGATTACTTCAGAAAATGCGATTTCTGTTATCGAAGAAACGGTGCGCAATTTAACAGCAGATCTCCCAGAAACCCCGCATGGCATTGTCGGAATGACGCTTGCGATTCACGGGCAAGTATCAAATGAAGAAATCATTTTCACGCCTTACTACGATCTCGACCAATTAGACTTATTCACCGAGCTTGGCGCGCGATATGCCTTTCCGATTTACCTTGAGAACGAAGCCAATTTATCAGCACTTGGCGAATACACGTTTTCATCGGAATATGAAAAATTGATCGCGATCAGCATGCACAGCGGAATTGGAGCTGGAATCGTTGAATCTGGCAAGCTTCATCTCGGGAAAGACGGGAAAGCTGGCGAAATTGGGCATACGATTTTCCAACCACACGGCAAAGCTTGTCCTTGCGGGAATAATGGTTGCTTGGAACGCTATGGAGCGAATGAAGTGATCTACGACGAACTTCGCGAATTAAAAGGACTTGAAAAAGTCAATTCGAATGTGCTCGTCCGTTACTATGAAGAAAACGATCCAGAAACTTTCACCCTACTTCGAAAGTATTCGGATATTTTGAGCGTTGGCATCAATAATATCATCATGATGTACGCACCAGAAATTGTCGTAATCAATAGTTCGATTACACGAAAAATCCCGATCACGATTGATTTCATCAAAGACCGCGTCAAAAATCGCCTCGCTACCGATGTCATCATCAAAAATACTTCCCTCGGTGAGAATTCCACGCTTTACGGGGCACTCGCCTTCACCGCACAGAAATATCTGAATATCGAGCGGTTGAAGCTTGGGGAATAACGTTTAGAAAAGCCAAAAAGGCCTTCGCCTTTTCGGCTTTTTATTTATCTGTATTTTCATTTTTGTCTACTTTCTATCCTCAATATCAAAAATCCTACCCTTAAATTTATCCTTCGTAAATTCAATCACAAGCTTAAAACAAAAAACACCCCTAAACAACACAAAAAACGTTCCTACTCTGCCGTTTAAACTAGCTATAATAAGGATGTCATTATCGATTATTCATTTTTATAGGAGGAAAAAATCATGAACGACATGAAAGAAGAACTTTTTAAACGTTTAGACGACAAAAAGGATCGGATTGTGAGCATCCGACGTCATTTGCATGAACATCCAGAATTATCCTTCCACGAAGCCAATACCAAACAATACATCGTCGATTTCTACCGTGACAAAGATTGCGACGTTCAAACCTTTACTGGCGGAAATGGCGTAGTTGTCACGATCGATAGCGGGAAACCTGGGAAAGCCCTCGCTATTCGCGCCGACTTTGACGCGCTTCCAATTAAAGAAGAAACGGGCCTTCCTTTTGCTTCGCAAAACGAAGGCGTGATGCATGCTTGCGGCCATGATGGTCACACAGCTTACATGCTCATCCTCGCAGAAACTTTAATTGAATTAAAAGATCAATTTACAGGTAAAATCAAAGTGTTGCACCAACCTGCCGAAGAAGTTCCTCCAGGTGGCGCGCTTCAAATGATCAAAGATGGCGTCTTAGAAGGCGTCGACAACGTTCTTGGCATCCACGTGATGAGTCCAATGGAAACAGGCGGCGTTTTCTACCGTGAAGGTGCTATCCAAACCGGTCGCTCTTACTTCAACGTGACCATCCAAGGAAAAGGCGGACACGGCTCATCGCCTCACATGGCAAATGATGCCATCGTTGCAGCAAGCTATTTTGTAACCGCGATTCAAACTGTCATTAGTCGCCGCTTAGATCCATTCAGCGTTGGCACCATCACAATCGGATCTTTCGATGGCAAAGGTCAATTTAACGTCATTAAAGATCATGTTACACTTGAAGGTGATGTGCGTGCGATGAACGAAGAAACACGCAAACTAATCCAAACTGAAATTACACGTATTTTAGACGGCATCAAAGCCATGTTTGGCGTTACTTACGAACTCGACTATCAAAATGACTATCCCGTTTTGATGAATGACGAAAAATTGACCGATTTCGTTTCCCAAACACTAAAAGACGCAAACATCGAAGAAGTAACCGAAGTGACTCGCTGTGAGCCACAACCACCTTCCGAAGATTTTGCTTACTATGCTGAAAAAGTGCCAAGTTGTTTCTTCTACGTAGGCGCAAAACCAGCAAACGGCGTATTTTACCCACATCACCATCCAAAATTTGACATTAACGAAGACTGCTTGCTAATTGCTGCTAAATCAATGGGCGCAGTGGTTTCTGAATACTTGAAAGGAAGTGCAAACTAATGCAACAAGAACAAACCACTTATAAAGGAACGAACCGACTGATTATCGGGATCGTATTTGGAGTACTTACCTTCTGGCTCTTCGCTCAGTCCATGGTAAATATCGTCCCCGCAATTCAAAGCGATATTGGAATTTCTTCTGATTTACTCAACATCGCAATTAGTCTTACTGCCCTTTTCTCCGGTATTTTCATCGTTGTTGCTGGAGGACTAGCAGATAAATTTGGTCGAATGAAACTTACTTACATCGGGCTTATTTTAAGTATTCTTGGCTCACTTTTAATCGTTTTAGCGCACGGCCCACTTCTTCTCATTATCGGTCGTGTTATTCAAGGACTTTCTGCAGCTTGTATCATGCCAGCAACTCTTTCTCTCATGAAAACGTACTTTGACGGAAAGGACCGCCAACGTGCCTTAAGTTATTGGTCGATCGGCTCTTGGGGCGGATCCGGATTCTGTTCTTTCGTCGGTGGTGCGATCGCAACTTACATGGGCTGGCGCTGGATTTTCATCATTTCGATTATCATCGCACTTCTTGGTATGCTTCTCATTAAAGGCACACCAGAAAGCAAAGTGGCT
Organism: Listeria valentina; assembly: GCF_011800755.1. Taxonomy (GTDB): domain Bacteria; phylum Bacillota; class Bacilli; order Lactobacillales; family Listeriaceae; genus Listeria; species Listeria valentina. The sequence continues at coordinate 39,730 of NZ_JAATJW010000004.1, read as the reverse complement.
CAAACAGAAAGTAAAGGTCGCTTCGATACATGGGGTCTTGTTACTTTCGTTATCGCAATGGTTTGTTTAAACCTTGTCATCACACGTGGCTCAACATTTGGTTGGACAAGCCCAACAACGATCATCATGATTCTTGTTTTCCTTATCAGTGCCTTTTTCTTCTTCCGCATTGAATTACGCCAAACAAGCGGCTTTATCGAATTCAGCCTCTTCAAAAATATGGCTTACAGCGGCGCAACACTTTCTAATTTCTTGCTAAATGCGGCAGCTGGAACACTCGTAGTAGCAAACACTTACGTCCAAGTAGGGCGTGGCTTCACTGCTTTCCAATCAGGCTTACTCACACTCGGCTATGTCGTTTGCGTGCTTGCAATGATTCGTGTTGGTGAAAAATTACTACAAAAAATCGGGGCAAGAAAACCAATGATTTTCGGCTCCCTAATAACGGCAATCGGGATTGCGCTCATGGCCATGACCTTCTTGCCTAATTTGATTTACTTGATCTTTGTCTTCGTAGGATATGCTTTCTTCGGCCTAGGACTTGGCATCTATGCAACTCCTTCGACCGATACAGCCGTATCCAATTCACCAGAAGATAAAGTCGGTGTGGCATCAGGAATTTACAAAATGGCGAGCTCGCTAGGCGGATCTTTCGGTGTTGCCATTTCAGCAACCGTTTATGGCGTTATCGCAGCAAGTGGAAACATCGAAGTAGCAGCTATGGTCGGCTTACTTACCAATGTTGCTTTCTGTGTTCTTTCCCTAATTGCCGTCATCTTCATGACACCACATACAAAAAAAGCTGTTCAAACTGTACAAACGAACGAATAGGAGTTGTTTCGAATGCGTGATAAATTAATGAAGATGCTTGATGAGCGTCAAGATGAAATGGTCAAAATCAGACGCCATCTCCACAATCATCCCGAGCTGTCCTTCCAAGAAGACAAAACGGCTCAGTTCGTGCTTGATTTCTATCAAGGAAAGCCCGTTAAAATCGATCAAGAAGTCGGAAACGGTCACGGCATCATCGTAACCATCGAAGGTGCTAAACCTGGTAAAACAATTGGCCTTCGTGCTGATTTCGATGCGCTTCCAATCGAAGAAGAAACAGGTCTTCCCTTTGCTTCATCCGAAAAAGGCGTGATGCACGCTTGCGGTCATGATGGGCATACGGCGTATTTGCTTGTCCTTGCAGATTGCTTGATCGAACTAAAAGATGAACTAAAAGGTACGATTAAAATTATTCATCAACATGCCGAGGAGCTTCCTCCAGGTGGAGCCAAAAGCATGGTAGAATCCGGTTTACTAGATGATGTGGAACACATTTACGGCATTCATTTTTTCCCATTCAAGAAAGCAGGCGAAGTGGCTTACCATCCCGGCTACGCAATGGCCGGCCGAAGCTACTTCAAATTGCGTGTCCAAGGAAAAGGTGGTCACGGCTCGTCGCCGCACATGGCAAATGATTCAATCGTTGCGGGTTCCCATTTTGTGAACGCCGTCCAAACGATCGTTTCTCGCTCACTAAATCCTTTTGATATGGGGGTTGTGACGATCGGTTCGTTTGATGGTGCGGGACAATTTAACGTCATTAAGGATCATGTGACGCTTGAAGGCGATATGCGCTACATGACAAACGAAGTGGCAGACAAACTTGACGAACGCATTCGCGAAATCGTAAAAGGCATTGAAACAGAATTTGGTGTGACTTGCGAGCTTGAACTTACTCGTGACTATCCACCACTTTACAACAACGAAAAAATTACTATGGAAATTGCCAAAACGCTTGAGCAAAAAGGCATTGGTGACTATCTAACCTCCGTTAGCGAGTTCCCACAACTGTCCGGCTCCGAAGATTTTGCTTACTATCTAGAAAAAATTCCGGGCTCATTCTTCTATGTCGGTGCCGCTCCTAAAGGCGTCGAAAATCCTTACTTCAATCACCATCCGAAGTTTGATATTGATGAAGACGCCCTCCTCGTTGCAGCGAAATCTGTTGCAGATGTGGCGCTTGCCGATTTGTTTGCTTAAACAAAGAAGCAGTTTTTAAGGTTTTAGTTAGAGAGAACCATGCGCGTGCATGGTTCTCTTTTGCTTTCAGTATTGGCTAATTAATTGCTAAAAAGCTAATCTAATTTCGAAACTGACCAAAAAAGTGGAATAAATAGATTTCTTATCCCTTGTTCAGTACAGATAATAAGAAACCTAACTAGTAGGCTTTTTATTCGAGTCTCATTAATTTTGAAACACCATACCTTGATAACCACAAAAAAGCCTAGAATGTTTTTCTAGACTTTCTCGCACTGCACTCTTCCCTCACTAAGCATCTCCTGTTACTCGGTAAATATGAATCGTCAAATAAACCTGCTCATCACGCGTGAGCTCAGCTTGGTGAGTGCTTTTCAAATACTGATCTACTTTAAGCATACAGCGAAACGCTTCCGGGTACTTGATTTGCACTTGTTCATACAAAAAATCATCGCCCGATTCTTTGATCTCGTCCGTCAGCATGCGCTGCGCAAAGTACTGCAAATGCGTCACAAAACGCGTATAATTTAAAGACGTCTCATCAAGAACCATACCATAGTGATACGTCACGATATTTAAAATGTCTTGCACGATCTTTGTCATCTGCACCGTTGTCCGCATCTGCTGACCGTCTTGCCTTGCATTCACAATGTGCAGTGCAATAAATCCCGCTTCGTCTTCGCCAAGAAGCACGCCCAGTTCGTCTTGAACAATTCCGAGCGCCTTTAAGCCGACACGATATTCCGCGTGATAAAATCGCTTAATTTCAAACAATAATGCGTTTTTCATATCCATCCCTTGTTTGTGACGCGAAACCGCAAAATTGATGTGATCCGTGAGCGTGATGTAAATATTGTCGCTCAGCTCTGCGCCCAAAGCTTCTTTCGCATATTGAATGATATCATCCGCAACTCGAAACGTTTCTGGCGAAATTTCACTTAAGAGTTCCGTTAGCCGTTCTGACATTTCATCCGACTGCATCACAAACGTTTTTTCAATTTTTGTCTCATCGACCTCATCTCCGACTTTCTTTTGAAAAGCAATCCCCCGGCCATCACAACAATCTCTTTTGCATGTTCATTTTCTGCCCATACTACATTATTATTCAGTACCTTTTTTATTTTCATGCGGTTTACCCGTCCTTTCAAAAGAAAAAAACCTCAATCAATTTAATCACTGCATACCAAAAACAGCTCTTAAATTAACCCAGGTTTTGCCTGCCGAACAGTAACAATCCTTTTCATTATCCTTCTTTATTATAGTATACCAAGAAACCGTTTGCAAGCTTGTTTTCACTGGTTTTAGCCACTTTTTGTCCGTTACTTTTTTATTTTTGGGTTTCGTTCTTTTTCCTTCGGGTATATCAAGACTAGTTCGTAATTTTAAGGAGGATTTTAACGATGAAAGATGACTTAAAACCCAACTTGAAGGATTTACCGAAGGAAAAGAAGCAGCAGCCGGACATTAAGGATATTGCTAAGCAAAATGAGCGGGAAGATCCGCATGCTGAGCAAAATCAAATAAAACAAAAGCAACAGCAAGAAGCAAAACCTCATTTTCACAGACGAATATTAGATTAAATAAACTGCCCCGGATCATTTCGTAACAGATTGACCGGGGCTTTAAAATTGGAGGAGAATAGTATGGCACGACGTTTTGAAAATATCTTTGTCAATTTGCCTGTTAACAATCTCGATGAATCCATTGCTTTTTTCACAGAACTTGGTTTTGAATTCAACCCGGAATACACCGATGAAAATGCAACTTGCATGGTGCTCGGCGATAATTTATTCATTATGTTGCTGACAACTGAATTTATGAAACAATTTACGAAAAAACCAATCGGCCCGTTTGACACTGAAACATCTGTGATCACGGCTTTAGGCGCGACCTCCAAAGAAGAAGTAGACGAACTTTATGAAAAAGCCATTGCAGCTGGAGCAGAACGCGGCATGGAAATGAACGAAGGCGGGATGCTGAGCAAGAGTTTTTACGATCCGAATGGGCATTTGTTTGAAATTATGTATATGCCAAAAAATTGACCCTGACACCGTGTCATCCTTTATACTAGTCTTAAGGAGCTGATATAGATGGCACGACCGAAGACAAAAACCGAACTACTAGATGCTAGCAAGAAACAGTTTGATGGTCTTTTTAAAGAGATCGACACGCTCGGCGCAGAAGCGAAACGGGGAACCTTTCCATTTGAAGACCGCGACCGCAACATTCGCGATGTCCTCATCCACTTGCACGAGTGGCACAATATGATGGGGACTTGGTATGAAGTAGGCATGAGCGGCCAAAAGCCCGCCATCCCGAAAGAAGGCTACACGTTTAAAACGCTTCCTGCGCTTAACCTTGAAATTTGGAAGGCTTATCAGGATACGGACCTCGAAAGTGCTGAGCGTTTGCTTAAGGAAAGCCACCTTCGGATGATGGAATTAATCCGCGCACATACGGATGAGGAACTATTTACGAAGCGTTACTATCCTTGGACAAACACCACTTCACTCGGATCGTATTTGATTTCGAGCACTTCAAGTCACTATGACTGGGCAATTAAGAAAATTAAAAAGTATAAGCGGGAACTTGCGTGATCGTCAGGACGATCGCGCAAGTTCTTTTTTTGGATGGGTATTGATTCACGATTGGAGCTTTCTTCGTTATACTTAGAGAACAGTCATTATTCATTTTTCACAAGCCCTCTAAAATGTAAATGGCAAATGGATTCTCCCCCTTAGACTCTCTCCATGATTCCTTCCCATTTTTTCTGTCATTCACATGATTTTGTCCATTTCAATTGCTTTTTTTTGGACAAATTGGCAATTTGTTTATATTGCTTATTAATTAGCGCGGTCATAAGATATAAATGTAGAATAAAGCAGCCAAGTCTACACCAGCAGTTCTTGTAAATGGCAGAATGACCGGCGTTTTGGAAAGGAAGAAACCTGATGTATTTGTCCGCAAGAGCACGCATTATTCTCGAGAATATACTTTCTAAAAAACAGGATTTAAGTGTTTCTGAGCTTGCTCACTGGTTAAATGTTAGTGAACGCACGGTTCGCCGCGATCTAGAAGAGGTGCGCCAAACTTTGGCTCAATTTGAGCTTGTACTCGACAAGAAAGGTGGCCGTTTATCTGTAACAGGTGCCGATGAAAACCGTGAAGCGATTCTTCGGACGTTGCTTCAAAATGGTAAACATGAATTTACGCCTTTCGAACGAAAGCAACAGTTGCTCCAGATTTTGCTGAAAAAGACGGAACCGGTCAAACTCGTTTCGCTTGCTTATGAACTCAGCGTTACGGTAGCAACTATCAGCAGCGATCTTTCTCGTATGGAAGAAGATTGGCACGGCAAATTGCAAATTAAACGGCGGCGCGGAATCGGCGTAGTGCTTGAAGCGTCCATTGCGACAAAACGTGAGCTTATTCGTGAATTGATTTTTCAAGTGATTCCTAAAACGAAGTTGCAGCACTATTTCAGCGATTTAAAGGCATCTGCTTCGTCATCTGAGGAATTCACTTTTTTAAGCGCTTTCATTAACTTTGATTCGCTTAAAAAAACAGATTATGTTTTGACGCGCTGGATGAAAAAGCTCCCCTACGAAATCCAAGAAGATTCTTATCTGCATTTACTGCTTTATCTACTGATTGCTGTGAAACAAATTGAACTCGGTCAGTTTGCAGCGGAAAAGGACGATTCACCCATTTTTATTCAAGATTATCCAGAGTATGATATTGCCGAACGAATTTTGCAAGATGCCCTTCCGGAATTTTCTATTCCTGAAACAGAAAAAACGGAATTGACGATGCAAATTCTCGAATCGGAAATTCATACGGGAGAAGCGGTTTTCTATCGTAACGAAAAGGTTCAAGCCATTCGGATTGCTAAAAAGTTGATTTCACGTGTGACGCGTGAACTAGGGCTTCCACTTGCTGAGATGCCACTTCTTTTAGGGCTTTCTGAACACATTCAATACTCGCTTGTGCGGCTGAAAAAGAATCTGCCGCCAAACAACCCGCTACTCAGTTTGATCCGCTCCGAATTTGGCGAGTTGTTTGCTTCGGTACACAAAATTGCGTCAGAACTCTACCCGTTTCCTGACTTGCCAGAAGAAGAAAGCGGCTTTATCGTTTTGCACTTCGAAGCGGCGATTTTGCAGGCGGAAAACTTGCGTCCGTATAGCGCGCTTGTTGTGACTTCAAGAAGTAACGGCGTCGCTACTTGGATACGTGCCAAATTTAAGAAATTGCTTCCAAAATTCCAGAAAATGAAATTTGTCACGCCACTTGAACTCACGAAAGAAACGGATTTTGAGAAATACGACATCATTCTTTCTACAACGGAGTTAAGCGACTTTACGATGGATTACGAGTGGATTAGCATTTTCATTTCTGATGAGGAAATTGCAAAAATTGAAGCGAAACTTGAGCAAAAAGTAAGCACGAAAAAAAACAAGCAAGCTGTTCAAAATCACTTATTTGACACAAGTTTACCAAGTACTATTGCGGAACTGAAGCGTGTACATAATTATTCTGAGCTCGTTCTCTCGTTTCTTGAGTCGATGGTATTTGAGCAAGAAAGCTCCATGACGCGGAACGCGGAAGACAATCTTCGGAAATTAAGTGGGCGCATCGCGGAGTTGAACGAAAAGATCGATGGAACTGCACTTTTTAAAAAGCTAAACTCGCTTGAAGCGAAGCGGAAAATGATTTCTGCGGGGATGAACACGGGGATTTTTGTTGTGAATGCAAATGTGGACCGAGCCGCTCTTTTCACCTTTAAATTAGCCCATTCGATTGATTTTCAGGTGAGTGCCGAAGTGAAATCTGGAGTTTCGCTCGTGATGATTTTTGTTTTACCTTTTGAGCTTAATGCGGCGGAACTCGAAATTGTGACTTATTTGCTAAATATGCTCACAGAAGATGATAGTCTCGTGCCTCTAGCTGAGTCTGGCGGCAAGAAAAGCTTGGAAGCCTTTTTTGCGGTTAGTCTACGTGAATTTCTGGAACAAAAAAAGACACCAAACTTTTTTCATAAATCATATTTCTAAATAAATAGGAGGAATTTAAAAATGACAAGCTCAACGTTACATGATTTTTTAGCACCAAATTTGAAAGCGCTTCGCGAACAAGGATTATACAATGAAATTGACTCGCTGCAAGGTCCAAACGGTGCAGAAATTGAAATCAATAATAAGGACCTTATCAACTTATCATCAAACAACTATCTTGGTTTTTCAAATGATTCTCGCCTTAAGAAAAGTGGCATAGAAGCAACGGAAGAATTTGGGGTCGGTGCGGGCGCTGTACGTACGATCAACGGAACAATGACAATTCACGATCAACTTGAAAAGCGCATCGCGGAATTCAAACACACTGAAGCAGCTATCGCTTTTCAGTCTGGCTTCAACTGTAATATGGGGGCCATTTCTGCTGTCATGACGAAAAAAGATGCCATCATTTCGGACGAGCTGAACCACGCTTCGATCATTGACGGTTGCCGTCTTTCTGGGGCTAAAGTCATCCGCGCACGCCATCAAGATATGGATCATTTGCGTGAACTGGCAAAACAAGCAACGGAAAGTGGCGAATACGAAAAAGTTATGTATATCAGCGATGGTGTCTTCTCTATGGACGGCGATGTGGCTAAAATTCCAGAAATCGTTGAAATCGCACAAGAATTCGGGTTGATTACTTATATTGATGATGCACACGGTTCAGGCGTTATGGGTGGCGGTGCTGGAACAGTCAAGCACTTTGGTTTATCAGACAAAATCGATTTCCAAATTGGAACTCTTTCAAAAGCGATTGGCGTTGTTGGCGGTTATGTTGCGGGCTCTAAGGAACTCATCGACTGGCTTAAAGTTCGCGCTCGTCCATTTCTATTTTCTACTTCGCTTACTCCTGGTTCGGCTGCAGCTTGTATCACAGCCTTTGACTTGATGGAAAAAGAACCAGAAACGATTGACAAGCTTTGGGAAAACGGAACTTATTTGAAAGCTGGCTTAAAAGAGCTTGGATTCGATATCGGTCACTCGGAAACTCCGATCACACCTTGTATTATCGGAGACGAAAACTTAACACAAAAATTCTCACGTCGTTTGCTCGAAGAAGGCGTTTATGCAAAATCAATCGTCTTCCCTACTGTGCCTAAGGGAACAGGTCGTGTACGTAACATGCCAACTGCGGCGCATACGAAAGAAATGCTCGACCAAGTACTCGCGATCTATGAAAAAGTTGGAAAAGAACTTGGTGTAATTAGCTAATTAAAACACAAAATAAAGTTAAGCAAGAAAAGCAAGTTAAACTTGGAGGAAATTTGAATGAAGAAAATTTTAATTACCGGATGCCTTGGACAAATTGGTTCAGAATTAACTACTCGCTTGCGTGAAGACTATGGAACAAATAACGTGGTTGCAACAGATATTCGCAAAATCGATAGCCCTGTTTGCAATGAAGGAATTTTTGAAATCTTAGATGTGACAGACAAAGAAAAAATGCAAGCTTTAGCTGAAAAATATGAAGTAGATACTTTAATTCATTTAGCAGCACTTCTTTCAGCAGTTGCTGAAGCCAAACCTCAACTTGCTTGGGACCTTAATATGGGTGGTCTTATGAATGCACTTGAAGTGGCTCGCGAACTCAATTTGAAATTCTTCACACCGAGCTCGATCGGCTGTTTTGGACCAGGAACACCAAGTAAAAATACGCCACAAGATACTTTGCAACGTCCGACAACTATGTATGGGGTAACCAAAGTAGCTGGTGAACTTCTTTGCGATTATTATCATACAAAATTTGGCGTTGATACACGTGGCGTTCGCTTCCCGGGACTTATTTCTTACAAAACACTTCCTGGCGGCGGAACCACTGACTATGCTGTGGATATTTACTACGAAGCGCTTAAAAAGGGACATTATGATTCCTTTATCGGAAAAGGGACTTTCATGGATATGATGTACATGCCAGATGCAATTGATGCGATCGTTCAGTTGCTTGAAGCTGATCCAAGTCGCCTTGTTCACCGTAACGCTTTTAATATTACGGCAATGAGTGTGGATCCAGAACAAGTGGCCGCTTCGATCAAAAAGGTAATGCCTGACTTTACGCTTGGATATGACGTTGATCCAGTTCGTCAACAAATTGCTGATTCTTGGCCAGATTCGCTCGATACAAGTTGCGCAAAAGATGAATGGGGATTCGCACCGAAATATAATCTTGATCGTATGACACAAGATATGCTTGAAAAATTATCAAAAAAAATGCAGAATACTAGTATGGCAAATTAAATACGTTTTGCTTACAGCATAAAAAATGAGCTGGGGAAGCAAAATCAACTTGCTTTCCTAGCCAGTTAGGGGAATTTATGGAACAACAAAAACTAAAAAAAGAGATTGGGTTTTTCACGGCACTGACTGTTGTTGTCGGAACTGTAATTGGGTCGGGAGTATTTTTCAAACCAGAAGCCGTATTTTCTGCAACTGGAACGGCAGGGCTCGGACTTCTTGCTTGGATACTCGGTGGTGTCATTACGATTTGTGGTGGTTTGACGGCAGCAGAATTATCGGCAGCAATTCCTGAAACTGGCGGAATGGTCGTTTATCTTCGCAAAACTTATGGGAAGCTTGCCTCATACATGTTGGGGTGGGCACAGACGATCATTTATTTTCCAGCAAACATCGCTGCCCTCTCGATTATCTTTGCAACACAGGTAGCCAATTTATTTGGTACAAGCGACAACATTATCATTCCCGTTGCGATAGCAGCAGCCGCATTTATTATGCTCATGAATTTTCTCGGAGCCAAAATTGCGGGTTCTTTCCAGGCGATCACAACGATTTGTAAGCTCGTTCCTTTAGCACTTATTATTATTTTTGGGTTATTCCATCAGGGCGATGTAGCATTTCGTTTGTTTCCAATGAGCGTTGAGGATCATCCGTTTCTCACGAGTCTCGGTTCGGGGCTTGTAGCTACAATGTTCGCGTATGACGGCTGGATTCACGTTGGAAATATTGCGGGCGAAATGAAAAATCCGAAAAAAGACTTGCCAAAAGCGATTGTAATTGGGCTAACAAGCGTCATGGTCGTTTACTTACTGATCAACATTGCATATCTAATGGTCATGCCAGCAGCATCTCTTGCCGCAACGGCAACACCTGCAGCAGATGCAGCTAACTTGATCTTCGGTTCTATCGGCGGAAAACTGATCACAATAGGTATCCTTATTTCCGTGTTTGGAACGATCAATGGGTATACAATGACAGGAATTCGGATTCCATATGCGATGGCGTTACAAAATCAACTGCCATTCAGCGGCTGGTTCCGTAAACTTGGAAAAACAGCGGTTCCTTACAACAGCGGGATTATTATTTTGATCATTTCGATCATCATGATTTTCTCTGGTCAATTTAACCAATTGACTGACATGTTGATTTTTGTTATTTGGATTTTCTATACGTTGATTTTCATCGCTGTCTTTATTTTGAGAAAACGCGAACCAGATCTTGCACGGCCATACAAAGTCCCTTTCTATCCGATCATTCCGATCATCGCGATTCTCGGTGGAGCTTTCATCGTTTTAAACACACTATTTACGCAACCTGCTAATGCCGGCATTGGGCTCTTGCTCACTGCAATTGGGCTTCCAATCTACTTTTATAAGAAGCGCAAAGGGCATTTGAATGATTAAGAGACAACCTAAAAAATGATTCTAGAAGCCAGAAAAACAGAAATTCGGGAGTAAAATACTTCCGGATTTCTGTTTTTTTACCAACTATCAACTTTTGCTTCGCTTCCGGCTTCTGATGACGAAAAACATCAGGATTCCGACCACAGCAACAAGCCCGCCCGCTGCAATCAAGCTGCTTTTTAAAATGGAATGTTGCTCTTTCGGAAGTAAAAGCGCCTCTTTATTAAGCTCCTCGTCTTTCTCGCGGATCACAAAGCCCTTCCGAAAATCCCACTTGTGCCCTGCCCCGTCGTGTGCCTTCAGTCGCAGTAAGTATTTCCCTGGCGTAAGTTTTTCACCGTCCCACGGAATCGTAAAATCATAATTGGAATTTGGCGCCATCGCTTGATTGTCACGACTCGCGCTATGAAGTACACGCTCTTCTCCGCGCTTTAAAACCTGCGCCTCTACATGCAAATCTGAAAGAATCGTCGGCGCAGTGTTTTGAATGTTTGCCGAAACCATCGTCTGATAATTCTCAAGCCCCGGCTTCACTTCATTTAATCGCAAATCTGGCGTCACCGGTTCATCCGATTCCGTTAATTTCACCCCGATCACGTAGGAAAAATCATTTTTCACTTGAACCTTTTTCGCTTCCGACGTATCTGGATTCGCCTCTTTTTTGTGCACATAAAAACCACCCAAAACCATTCCAGAAAACGGCCGCGCCGGCATTTGAAGCGTGAAATCTACCTTTTTCTCCTCGCCTCGTGCTAGCTTCACTTCTTTTTTGCTAGAAATCAATTGTTCAAAGTTTACCTCGAGCGAATTATCCGGCTTGTCATTTGATGCCCCGTAATTGATCACACCATTTCGATTCGTCGTCGCCCGGTTCGGCTCCACCAAAATGGTTGCCGATTCTCCCGCCTTATTTTTAAGCGTTAGCGAAATTATTTGCTTTTCTCCCGACTTCATCCGCAAATCAAAAAATGTTTTCGTTTTATCCAGTTGATTAGCAGGAATATTCGCTTGGACACTATAATTCATATTGCTTGCCTCTGCATGTACCATTAACTCTAAAAAAATCCCGATCCCGATGACTACACCACTTAAAACCCGATTTATACCCATCCTCATTTCCTTCCTATTTCAAATGGCAATTAATCTAAAAGAGACTAATTGCCATTTAAATTTGTTTGATTTATTTTGTTGGCGCGTCAAACAAGCTCCAGCTTAAAGTTGCGCTATATTCCCCCGAATAATTACCAGCAGGCACTGAAAGTTTGATTCCTTCCCCGTCTAATACATCTGCCCAAGAACCCATCCCAGAATCCTTGTCCGCTTGCATCAAAGTAGCCGTACTTTGCCCGTCCGCTTCCAGTTTCACTGCAAATTCTTCCGGTTTTTTCGAAACGTTCCCAGCAGTCGTTTGCAAATGCCCATCCGGAATCACAAGCTCCGCACCTTTTAGTACCTTATCCGTATCCTTCGCATTCGAAAACGCAGAAAGTCCTACTTGAAGCGCCCATCCTTGTCCTTCACCACGACGGTCCGAAACTTGGATATTGGGATTTTTTGCCGTGATCGAAAAAGTTTCCGCGTCTTCCGTCAATTCATGCTCGCCAAATTCAAACGGCGTCACCTTATCAATTGTGAGTAAGCCCACATCCCCTGTTTCCCCCGTGTGATCGTTTGGGTCTTCATTCGGAATAACTGGATCTACTGGTTTATCGGCATTGCCCGGTTGAAGTTTGACCTGTACTTGTGATGTTGCTGCATCTCCAGCCGCTATACTCGTTTGTGCACCAAGTGAAAGCACCGCTACTCCGCCAAGAATGGCTACTACTAATTTTTCTTTTTTCATGTTAATTTCCTCTTTTCTTTTTATTTTCACAGCAAGTTATGCCGGGGTGTCTTCAAGTACCCACTCAACCGTTCCGCTGTATTCTCCACTATAATTTGCTGGACTAAGTTCAATACCAAGCCCTGCTTTTTCGCCCCACTCTAAACTTTGGAGCGGACTATCCGTCGTTTTCCCCGAGCGAATTTGAATCAAATTATCCTGTTCCAACTGATGAGCTTCACCCGTTTCATCTAAATAATAAAACTGGTCGATCTGATGACCTTCCTTCGAAGCGAGCGGTTCCTTCAAGCGAGCCTTTAAATTCCAGCCGCTACCTTCCCCGCGTGTATCCAAAATCGCCATCTTTTCCGCAAACTTGGCACGAATCATCGTCGGTTTATCCATCGGAATTTCGCTCAGTTCAAATTTAAAATTCGGCAGTTCCGCAAATTTCAAAGTTCCTCGCACAACAAGGACGAGCTTGTCGACATTCGACTTTGCCCCTTCCTTATCCACCGCGTAGACCATCATTTGATGAACACCCAGCTTCAAATTTTCCGAATTCAGATCAATACTAAAATTATGATTGACATTCTTCGGATTATTTTCCTGTCGTTCCAGTTTTTGCAGCTCACCGTCATCAATTTTATAGTACAAATTGACCCAATCGCTGTCTGGATCCGTCCATCCGCCAAGAATTTGCGGCTTCTGAATACCCAAGTTTTCAATATCCACAATCCCGCCAGAATTCCGCAATTTCACAACAGGCGCCACATTACTTTTAACCGTATACGTAACTGGGCTAGAATGGGTGATGAGGTTTTCGCCAACTGAAGTTGCTTCCTCCGTCACCGTGTGGTCTTCCGGAACTTGATGAGGCTGAACCTCAAAACGAATTTTCTTCTTTGCCCCGTCCTGCTTCAAATCGCCAAGCGGGACTTGCAACTGACTACCTTCAAAATAGCTTTCATCAAGACCGATTTCTTCACCGTCCTCGCCAACAAGCCGAAGCGAGCCCGCCACATGACTGACAAACTCATTCAACTTCTTCTTCAAGATAATATTTTTCCAGTTATCTTTCCCTGTAAAATAAGACGTATCAATTTCATAAGTGAGCATTTCGTCTGCATAAACGTCGCCTTTATCAACCGACTTTTTCGACCGCGTATCAAAAACACGTTCCGTCGTTTCGCCTTCAATCCGCCCCGGCAGCTCCTCGAAAATCGCTCTACTTTCCGAAAACTGTGTCCCCGTTGCGCCAGTAAAACCCCAATAAACTTGCCGCGTTCCAAATGTTTTTAATACATCAATCGGCACATGAACATCGCGCAAGTTATCAAATTTATACGTCAACTGCGACAAATCAGCATCCCAGTTTACCGTGAACAAATGCCACTTTCCATCTGATAAATAATCCCCATTTGGAAAAACGGGATCCCCGTGAATAAGTGAACGACTGGAACCAAGTAGTGACCACTCATCCTTGTAGGTCTCCTCTTGATCCGGATACCCCCAAGCGATGTGATTACGATCCTTCACAAGCATGCCATCAAACTTGCTATCATAATGCGTATCAAATTCCACTGCAAAAGAACGCTTAATCGCAAGCCCAAACTTCTTATAACTGAGCGAATCCCAAACTCCAAGCCGCGCGCTATCACCCGTTCGGAAAGCATCATTTTTAAACGGATCCGCCTGCATCACAAAAGCAGCACCATCCGCAGCTCGCTTCCCTTTGTTTCCAAAATTTAGGTACATCGACGTCTTAAAATTCTTCGTGAGATCCATCTCGTAGCCATCCAAATTCCAGATAGCCCCTACTTGATTTTTCTTGTTCGCCGTAATTTCAGCAATATCTTGATTTTCCGCTTCAGTCACCGAACTATTTGTCCCTTGCGGCGCCTTAAAAACATCTTTCAGTTTGATTCCTTCTGGTGGTGTACTTTCTCCACTTGCATAAGCCACAACAGGCATCCCCATACAGATTACGAAAGCAAATAAAAAAAGCATCCAAGCTCGTTTCACTCTTGCACCTCCTTAGTCATTCCTGAATTCGGTACGGCTCTTTTTGCCGCGAACTCTATTCTTGCATGCTTGCGTAATTTTCAGGTGTGGCTAATGTGTAGTTAATGTAAATTTTTCTATCTTTCAATGACGAGGCGAATTTAAATACCTAATATCTCTTCAACGTGCCTGCTTAGATTCAGATAGGACAACACATAAATTTGTTCCATTTTCAAAACGATATTTTGATTGACCAAATAAAGTAAAAACTTCTCTTTTTCCTTATTTGTCAGTGAAGTTGTACAAAATAATCGAAGAAATTCTTGTTCATCCATTGTTTCAATGGATTTTTTGGTTTGTTGCATCCGAATGATCAATTGCCACAAACCTTTCTGAGCTATTCTTTCTTGCTTCTCCGCTAAGCCTAACCACCTGCTGTAACGCTCTGCATCTCGACAGGAAATCCTTACTAACAGACTCATTGGACAACTTTTAACTGCAAACTCAAGTGGAATTTTCCAAAGTACTGCATCTGTCACTGGCTTGTAAATCTTTTTTTCCTCAGAATGAAAGCCAAAATAATCACCTTCACCGATAAACGCATGATGTTTCTCTACATTCATCTCCCAGAAAAAAGCTCCCTCATCAATCAAATAAAGCATTTCTTTACATGGAATAAAGCTTTCGTTTTTCGATAAATAAATTAGTTCAGCATCATTCAAAAAATCTTGATGATCCATAAAGCAAGGAAAAAATTTCTTTTTAAATTTATTCATTTTCTTACCTGCCTTGACCTATTTATCTCAAAATCAATTCTTTTCCTTTGCCTATCTCTTCATTGTTACGATTTATTGTTTCACATTCCTATGATTTTCAAATGAGGTCAATATGTAATTTATGTAAAAAATATATTGTTTTCTACTATTCCTTTTGACTATTAAAAAATTATCGTTTTTAAGTCTATCTTAACTAAAAGCACTCTGTTATAATCTTTATGCGCGGAAATACGATTACAAATTTAAAAACGCACAAGAGGACTTTCCAATTGTTGTAAAAATACCTTTTGGAGGAGATAATTTTGAAATACCGAATTTTAGTGGTAGAAGATCAAGCTGACATTTGTACGGCTATTCAAGCTTCGATGACTCGGATGGGCTATGACATCGTTGCAGTAGAAAATGGCGAAGAAGCTTGGGATTTATTCCGAAACGAAGAGTTTCACGTCGTCCTAACCGACATGATGCTACCTGGAATGTCTGGTGAAGAGCTGATCAAGCGAATCCGCGAAAACAGTGATATCCCAATTATTGTTATCAGCGCTTTAACTGATGAACTATTCCAAATCAATGTCTACGAATACAAAATTGATGACTACATCAGCAAGCCTTTTTCCATGAATTTACTTGCTTACAAAATTGAAGCCGTTATTAGGCGCACTTATACAGAAAGCCTGACAGAAATCGACTACAGAGGCGTTCACTTGATCGTCAACAATTATGAAACTTTTTATCTAGGAAAGCTTGTTGATTTAACAGCTAAAGAATTCGAATTACTTCAAACTCTCTTACTCGGAAAAGGGAAAATCTATACACGCGAAGAATTGCTCGATATTATTTGGGGCTATCATTATTTAGGAGATACAAGAACAATCGACATGCACATCAAAAATATCCGAAAAAAGCTTTTCCCAGAATTGATTACAACCGTCAAGGGAGTTGGATATCGTATTGAAAGAAGCTAATCGTCGCACACCAATAACTTTATTTTATCGAAATTGGTTCACGAACTTCATTAGTGTCGGTCTGACTTTATTTCTTTTCTTTCTCATTATGGCCTTACTACTGATTACAAATATTCAAAAACAGCAGCAAGAAGCCTTCAAAAAAGAATCTGAAAAAATTTTTTCTATTTATAAACAACAAGATATCGCTCAAAATATCGACAATATGTCGATTAAACAGGACTATATTATCTTTATTTTTAAAAACGGCAAGCTTGATTACACAAATTTAAACATCAAAAAAGATCCAAATGGCAATCAATTGACCGTTTCTAGTTACAAAAATTATTTTAATTCGCTAAACTCCGATTATTTAAAATATGAAAAAACCGAGTCACCCTATCACATCTTCATTTCCACCATCAACGATCTTTCACCTCACGCCATACTAGCGATATCAAAAGAAGTTATTCTTTACGGATTGCTTTTGGGCATTCTTGTTTCCTTTGTACTTTCAGCCATTTACTCAAGAAACTTAAAAAAACAATTTAACGAATTAAACACATTCATTGACTCCTACAAAACCATTTCGCCCGATCAGCCATCCAAAAAGCGGACGTTAATTTCCGAATTTCAAGTCCTCGAAGAAAACATCTCAGAAATGTTCCGCAAACTCGACGAAGCTTCGCGCAATCTAGAATCTCAATACCAAAAAGAACAGAAAAAGCAAACCGATCGGATTGACTTCATTCGCGGGAGCAATCACGAACTTAAAACGCCAATCATGTCGCTCCGCCTCATCTTGGAAGGCATGCTAAACGATTTCCCCGAATACGCCGATAAGCCCTATCACATGCAAGTGGCAATCAAAAAACTGGATGACATGACTAGCCTCGTTAACGAAATCATGGATGCTTCGCGGCTTGAAATCGAATTTACAGAAGGAAAAACCGACTTAGCGGAAGCGGTCAAGAACACGCTGGAATGGTTTGAGCCAATTAGTTTGGACCAAAATATCACGATGGACTTGAGCAAATTAGATCGCGAAATGACGATCAACATTCCAGATAAGCATCTCAAGAAAGTCTGCTCCAATTTGATCAGCAACGCTTTAAAATACTCCCCGAGCGACTCCACCATCAAGATTGGCTACCGGCCCAGCCGCAATATTTTTTATATCAAAAACAAAATTAACAGTCCCGTTCAGCTGGACGTAAAAGAAATTGTCCGACCTTTCCACACCCAAGATTCTAGCGAAAACTTCCCTAGCCACGGTCTTGGCTTGTTCGTCGTCGATAATATCCTCGCCAAATATGATTATCGCTATCAAATTGTGCAAAATCCTGACGAGTTTATCTTTATGATTAAACTCACGCAAAACAACTCGTTCTGAAAAACTCAGTTCGGGTTGTTTTAAATTTGTAAGCCTTACACACTAAAAAAGCAAATAACGCCAATTTTTGATTTTCATTTACTAAAAATCCATGTTTTCCGTGAATTTAGTTATGGTATACTTTTTGGATGAAAGCACATTGCAAGCTGAAAGGCGGCGGAAAAATGAGTGAAATTAAATCAAGTTTGACTGAGGCGGAACAACTTACAGGGAAATTACAGGCAGCTTGTGATGAAATCCAACATACGAGTAAGCTTTTTGCGATCGGAGAGTTTTCGACTGTGGTTCCCGCTCAGGAAATGAAAAATGCATTTAGCAACAGTTTGCTTTACACGGAACAATACGCCAATCATTTGCAGGAAAGCATTGAAAAAATTCGCGCAACGGCCACAAGCTTTTCTGAGCAAGATCAAGCGCTCGCTTCTGAAACACCACGAATGAAATAAGGGGGATTTTTTTGAATTCGCGGTCGGAGAATACCTACGAAAAATTACAAAGAATTCGCTACCAGTTGCAAACAGCCGAAGAAGACTATGAAAAGCACAAGAAAGAGATGGAAAACTTAAAAGAAGCACAAGAAAATCATGCCCAGTTGTTAAACCGCAGCAAACAATTACTTGATGAACTGAACACGTGTTGGCAAGGGGATAGCGCTCAACAATTCCTGATTGAATCTCAGGATGCTATTTTTCAAGAAGAAAAAAAGATGAATGAAAGTTTCTACAACCGTTATGACGAGATGCAAAAAGAAAAAAAAGAAGCGGAGCGCCATATTCTGGAAATAGAAAACAACTACAGAGAAACAGCAAGGGAGGACAAAAAATAATGGGATTAAAAATTGACATGACCGAGATTAACACGCAAATCAAAAGCATCAATGTCATTTTAAAACAAAAAAATGCCGCTAATCATCGACTAGAAGCTTCCATAATAGACTTAGGACAAGCAGATGAATTAAGCGGTCAAGCTTACGAACGAATGAAAACACATTTTCTGGACTATCACTTGCCCATCGTCAGGGGGATTATCGCCGCAAACGAAGCGATTCTCGAAGCAAATCAAATTTTCAAGCAACAATTTGCGCTACAAGTAGACACCTCGGAAGGAGCTCGAATAGACGAAGATCACTTGCAATCCCTCGTTGTGCAAATGAATTCCTTATCGAATTATTTAAATGAAGCCCAGTCAAACAATCAAACTTACATGACTGACTCTCAAAATCCGCTTTTACATACTCAAAAAATCATCGAACAAATCCAAAAGCTCCATGATTTTAATTTTAGTTGTGCTCAAATCTACAACCTTGCTAACCAATTGCTGGAACAAGTGGCAGCTGGTATTACTTATTTAAATAATGGGACTTATAATGTGAAAACACAAACTTTCAAGCCTGCCCCTGGTGCTTCGACAAGTTGGCTAAACAAATTGAGTCAATTAAATACGGTTTCGAAAGCAGAAATTGAGACGATCGCGAAAAGAATCCCGAATTTAACTAAACAAGATCTGCGACAATTAAACAACTATCTCGGACAAAATCCTAGTAGCCAACTGCCCGAGTCGATACTGGCTCATTTGCGAGAAAATCAAGTAACGGTTGCCGCTGACCCTAAAAATGAATTACTATTAGTAGCGCTGAGTCGCTCCGGCAAATTTATAAATGTTAGAGCGGCAGAAGCTGAATCCATTCATTTTCAAAAAAACTTGGGAAAAGTCACAAAGCACAGTAAATCTTCCATAATCGCAGCCAAAATGAGCAAGTCTTACTTATCCGAGGGAACAAACATTGGGCAAGGAATCACGTATGACGTTGGCATTGCAAGTAGCGAAGCAGTCATTGCCAGCTTATTTACCAAACATTCTCCCTTATCTTTTCACGTTGGAATCGCAATAATTGCAGATATTGGTCAGCAAAATAGCTTTGGCGAATGGAAGCATGACGAAGTTGGTCAGGGAATCTCTGGACACTGGGAAAAATTCCGTTTTTTGAGACCGTTTGAACCAATCGGATAGGGATGGACTCATTTCGTGCTAATGAATAAAAACAAAGTAACGCCCTTAAATGAGCAAGTTCGTATAAGAAAATCCAATTTTAAAAAGGAGAAACGCCATGTTAGAACTCGGAACAATCATTTACTTAAAAGAAGGCAATAAAAAAATCATGATTATCGGTCGTGGCCAAACGATCGAAAAAGACGGCGAAGAAGCCTTTTTCGACTATGCTGGCTGTCTTTATCCCGAAGGCATAAATCCGAAAGAATCGCTCTTTTTCAACGAAGAAAACATTGATCGCGTGGTTGCACTTGGCTATTCCGATGAAGAAGAATTGCGATACAAAGAATTAGTATCCGAATGGAAAAAGACAAACAGCTTCACGCAATACCGAATTCAATAAAAAACAAAGCCGGATTTCTAACGAAAGCGTTAGAAATCCGGCTTTTAAAATCCACGGACAAGTAAAAATCAATTGACAGAAAAAAACGTATAGAACAAGCGACATCACAAACTTTTTTTCAAAAAATATTTAACCAAGTATTTACGGACATTTCCGCGCGGTACTTCTGAGCTTCAGGTTGAATCCTATCAAAGAGTTTCGTCAGCGCTTCTGGTGATTGCAACTTATGCGTTACTAAGTACCGAGAAATCGCATTACTAAGTTTCACACAAACGAGTTTATGTTCCGCCCCCTCTTCGAGCATTTTCGCATACTTTAAAAGCAGCTCAGCTAATTCAGTATTACTTTGAATTTTTTTATCCGAATAGGCCTCACTAATATAATGAAAAATCTTGGTTTCCTTTTCATTCATAATAATCACCTTCAATGGTACCTGATATTCCTAGGTAACACTCTCGTCGAGAAAGCAAACAAATGCAATCAGTAGCTACCTTTAAATTAATTTTTTTCATGATGTATCCGCCACCTTTTCTTTTGGACTATCTTGGTTGTACTGATTAACTTTAGGGGATTTTTGACAGTAACAACTTTTTCATGTGACTTGGCATAATGAAAAGTGCAACGATTTTCTATAATCTTTTCACTAAAAATTGAAGCCCGTGCCTAAGAAATTGAAAACATTTAGAATAGCACAGGCATCAGTGTAGTATAGCTCTTTACAATAGAGACTAATCGGGAACAACCTTGACTCCCTTATCTTAATTTAATTGGCGAGGAATATAAAGCGCTCTTATAACAACTCATTAAGAGGACAGTGCTTCCTCAAATAAGGCTCACCTAATTCTACGAATAAAGCTTTCATTTCTCCTTCTTTTGGAACAACCACTACTTTAATTCTTTTAAAATATGGCGCAAATATTTCTTGAACGAATTCATTTATTTCTTTTGTCATCTTTCGACAAATTGGAAATATTGTTGCCATGTCCTCTTCCTCTAAGTGAGGATGTTCATTCGCAGACATATCATACTCATATAAAATTTGATCTATAAAAAAAGGAATACTCTTTTCTAGATCAGATAATAAAACCTCTTCTTTCAATACTAACCATTTATAAAACGCAGCATACCCTTTCGGGAGTCTTTGTGTTTTAAACAAATCATTCAATTGCTCTATAATATCCTGTTTAACATCTCTTACACTCAACAATTCTATGTCTTCAACAATTTCCACTTCTTTAAAAAAAGTCTGCCAATACAAGAAAGATTCCGAAACATAATTCTTAGGAAGTGGGTATTGAAAAGTTACTGTTGCTTCATGCTCGATATCTATAGGTGTCAAGTTCCTTTGCTCAACCACCATTATAAATAATGAAAAAAAGATAAAAGGCTTTATTTTATTTAATTGAATTAAATCCTGATTTACCTCACTGGAATCCATATTGTTTTCGCTCCTGAAACAATCATCGCAGGACCTCTTGTTGTATAAGCTTGTCCTGTGAATTTAACTTTATATATACCCGGTAATTTATAGTACCATGATTTTGAAATGTTTAATTTAGGGCTATTCTGTCTTACGGTATCAGTAACAAATTGTCGTCGATTATTATCATAGTTTATATATATCCTATAGTCAACTTTAGTAATCTTGCAATTCTTTCCAGAGCCAGTAGCCCTCATTGTGGCTCTCATACCAACTTTTGATACGTTATAAGTTCCCATTGCAATGATAGGTGCTGACCTAGCTCTTGATTGAAGCTCAGGTTCAATGACAAAAGGAACCGGTTCATTTGAATTACTCGGGATTTCGACTTTATTAACTGCTTTTCCCAGTGAAGTTTTAGGGCGATGGTTCACCGCTTCATCAGCATTTGCAGTGAAAGTTGGTGCCAATACTAAAATCCCTGCTATTATTGGTGTTACAATCTTTAATGCTTTGTCTTTTTTCATGCTAGATTCCTCTTCTCGTTGTTGTTGTTTTATTGCACCATGAGTATAGCATGAAATGTTTTTGTAAAACCAAAAATGTAATGAAATGTCTGATTCTTATCGCGAATGACCAAAAATCTGTAGTTTCTCTATTTTTTTGAATCATATAGAGAATATTCAAATTTTAATTCTAATTATTTTAATTATCGGGTATAAAAACACCCCACTCAAAATGTAGTGCCCCAAAAGAGTAAGGTAAAGATTCAGCTTTTGCTTTAGATCATTCAGAATAGCATAGCTCTAAAACCTCGGAAAATTTTTCCGAAATTTCGTAATCGCGCCACTCGTCCCTAGCCAGGTCCTCATCCTAATGGTTTTCTATCAATTCACAAAAGCCACAACTATTCCACACATAAATTCATTTCCGCACTTGCGTCTTCACTATCTTTCCTACCCATCATAAAACTTTAACAAGCTCCCCTGCATCACGCTCAAAAACAAAAAACTCCCGAATTGCTTAACACCAAGCTTTCGGAAGTTTCAACAGCAAGTATCCTGTTTTAAAATATGGAGCTGGCGGGAGTCGAACCCGCGTCCAGAAATATCGGCACCCAAGCCTCTACGCGTGTAGTTGCAGTATTCGAATTTCGCTTGAAGCTCGGCCCCGCAACAGGCTTCCTTTCAGCTAGCTTGATTGATCTCTTCCTAAAGACTACAAACGGAAGCCTTTAGTCGTATCCCACTTCGAGTAAGACCCTTACCGTAGCACATGGGCGATGCACGGAGGATCAGCTTAAGCGGCTATTACGCTGCGAAAGCTAAAGATTTGTTTTCTTTGCCAGTTATTATTGGCTTTTGCGTTGTTAACGAGGACGACACCCCCGACGCGCAACCTGAGCTCGACCTATCCCTGTCGAATCCGTAACAGCCCCGAACTCATTAATTATACTAAAAGACTGCTTTAGTTTCAAGAAATGCCGGCGAATTTTTTTCTTGCCGCCCGCATGTTTCTCCTATACGAATTAGCGCTGCCTTTCCTTAAACGCCCGCTCAATATCGCGTTTCGCTTCTTTCCGCTTCAAATCTTCGCGCTTATCATATTTCTTCTTACCCTTCGCAACGCCAATCAAGATCTTCGCATAGCCATCCTTGATGTACATCTTAAGCGGCACAATCGAATACCCAGCTTCCTTCGTCTCACCGATCAAACGGCTAATTTGCTGTTTATGCAGCAAAAGCTTTCGTGTCCGGAGCGGATCATGGTTAAAACGATTGCCCTGCTCGTAAGGACTAATGTGCATGTTGTGCAAAAATACCTCGCCACGGTCAACGCGTGCATAAGCATCCTTCAAATTCACACGCGCATTCCGAACCGATTTAATCTCTGTTCCCTGCAGAACAATTCCCGCCTCAAACGTCTCCTCAATCGAAAAATCATGACGAGCTTTCTTGTTCTGAGCGATGAGCTTTCCTTCACCCTTTGGCATCTAAAAACGCCTCCTTCCTATCTGCGTTTTTTCTTCTTCTTATTCTTCGGTTGGTTCCCTTTCGCTACACCTTCATAAAAAGCTTTCTTGCGTTTTTTCTTCTTCGGCTTCGTGTACCATTCCTCATCAGAACCCGCTTCTCTTTTCGGTTTGTTACTTTCCTTCCCTTGATGCTTCTTGTTCACAGACTTATAACTGCGCGTCTTGTTGATAGGCTTTTTCTTCTGCCGACTTCCTTTCGCGCGCTCCGAATCCTTGCCTTCACTAAGAAGCTTAAAGTCAATCTCGCGACCATCCACATCCACTTTTGCCACTTCGACCTCAACCTCATCACCAATCCGGTAAGCCTTCCCGGTGCGTTCGCCGATCATCGCTAGCAGATTTTGGTGGAATTGATAATAATCGCCCTTCATCGCACTAACATGCACCAAACCTTCAATCGTGTTTGGCAGTTCAATAAACAATCCAAAATTTGTCACCGAACTAATAATCCCTTGGAATTTCTCGCCAACCTTGTCAACCATGAATTCCGTTTTCTTGAGTTCATCCGTTTCACGTTCCGCATCGACCGCGCGACGTTCCATTTTCGAAGAATGCTCCGCAATTTCAGGAAGCTGTTCCGCCCGTTTTTCAAGCGTTTCAGGTCGGACATCTCCTTTAATCAAGTATTCCCGAATCAAGCGGTGCACAATCAAATCCGGATAACGCCTAATCGGCGAAGTAAAGTGCGTATAAAAGTCCGTCGCAAGCCCAAAATGCCCCGCCGAAACCGTATCATACTTCGCTTGTTGCATCGAACGCAGCATTACCGTTGAAACCACCATTTCTTCCGGTTTCCCTTTCACTTCATCAAGCACTTGTTGAAGCGCAGCCGGGTGAATTTGATTGGCGGTCCCTTTCACGATGAGCCCAAAGTTCGTAATAAATTCAAAGAACCTTGCCAATTTGTCTTCCTTCGGATCTTCATGAATCCGGTAAATAAATGGCACATCCATCCAGTGGAAGTGTTCCGCAACCGTTTCATTCGCCGCAAGCATAAATTCCTCAATTAAACGCTCCCCAGCTGAACGTTCCCGCATCACAACTTCTTGCGGATGCCCTTCTTCATCAACAATCACGCGTGCTTCTTTAGCGTCAAAGTCAATCGCGCCACGCTTTTCACGTTTTGCATGCAGACGCTTCGAGAGCTCAAGCATTTGGTCGAGCATCGGCACGATTTCCTGATATTTCTCACGCAGTTGTTCATCCCGATCCACAAGAATCGAGTTGACATCATCATAAGTCATCCGTTCCGTCGTCTTAATCACACTTTCAAAAATCTCATGATTCACAACGTGCCCATCCGCATCAATTTCCATCGTGCAGCTAAGCGTAAAGCGATCCACTTGCGGATTAAGCGAACAAATCCCATTCGAAAGCTTATGTGGGAGCATCGGAATCACCCGGTCCACCAAATAAACACTCGTTCCGCGTTCAAAAGCTTCCTTATCAAGCGCCGAATCTTCCGTCACATAATACGAAACATCCGCAATATGAACACCCAGTTCAAAATTACCATTCGGAAGTTCGCGCACCGTCACCGCATCATCAAGATCCTTCGCGTCTGCACCGTCAATCGTGATAATCATTTGATCACGCAAATCGCGGCGTTCCCCGATATCCATACCCGAAAGATCACTTGGCGCTTCCGCTGCTTCTTTCATGACCTCTTCCGGGAAAGTCGATTGGATCCCGTATTTATGAATCACCGATAAAATATCCACGCCGGGATCATTACGGTGCCCGATGATCATCTTGACAATTCCGCGAGCCCGCGTGTTACCATGCGGATAAGCCGTAAGTTCCACGATCACCTTGTGCCCATCCACCGGCTTTAAGCCATCCTCAAGATCGACATCAATTTCGCCTGAAATACGCTTATCATCTGGAATCACAATCCCAGCTCCGGCAAGATCTTCCATATAAGTACCGACCACTTGTGCCGTTTTCCGCTCCACAATTTTTTCAATGACACCTTCCGCAAGGTTATCCCCCTTACGTTTCGTGATTTTCGCAAGCACGACATCATCATTCATCGCATCCCGCACTTCATTCGGCGGAATAAAAATATCATCCAAGTCCTTATTTTCCGGCATCACAAACCCAAAACCGCGTTCATGCGCCCGAAACGTTCCTTGAATCAAATCCGTTTGCGCCGGAATCCGGTACCGATTTCGCTTCGTCCGAGCCACCGCTCCCTTGTCCTCAAGCCGCACAAGCGCCTTCACCATTTCCTTAAAACTTTCCGCATCTTCCGGCTTCAGGGCGAGCTCAAGTTCATCAAGCGAATAAGCCGTATCCTTGTGCTCCTTCAAAAAATTTAAAACAAGCTGCTCCATTTCTAATTCACTCACTCGGATCCCCTCCTTTCCATTTTCCTTATTCCTCTAAACTTGCCAGTCTAATCCGTCAAGAAACTGAAGGATATCGTCTTGCAAAATCTTTCGCTCCTTGTCGATCGTAATGACATGCCCAGAGTTCTCATAATATTTGATGTGCTTTTCATTCGACTGCACCTCGTCATAGATCCACTTAGCGCCGTCCACGTCCACCATATCATCTAGCCGGCCTTGCACTACAAAAAGCGGCGCATAAATCATATCAATATCCTGCATCACCGAATTGATTTCATCTTTCAGCTTGGCAATTTGATCCGTGGATTTCCCTGCATAATCCTGCATCTCAAGCTCGATCGTTTCAGCAGATTTCCCTTCAAGCCGCTTATAATTGCGTACATAATCCATATACCCCGAAATGATCGGCGATGAACTATCCATTTTCGTCGGTGCACTCATCGACACAATCCCCTTAACAGGCTTCATGAATCCCAATTTTAGCGAGAAAAGCGCACCAAGCGACAATCCACAAACGGCAATTTCTTCATAGCCAAGATCCTCAAGATGCTTGTATGCATCAAGCACATCTTGCCACCAGTCACTCGGCCCTGTCTTTAAAAGTAAATCCGGCGAAACACCGTGCCCCTTATATTGTGGCGCATAAGCCGTGTAATTATTTTCCTGCAAAAATCTGCCAAGCATCCTAACATCGGCAGAACTCCCCGTAAATCCGTGCAACAGTAAGACTGCCCTTTTTCCCGTCTCAAATAAAAACGGTTTTGGCGGTGTGAATTTCATCTTTAAACGCTCCTTATGACATTGTTTCTATGTCTAGTGTACGAGAAAAACCGCCTCCCCGCAATCAAAAATGTTCCTTCTGTAAAAAAAAGCGCCCTTTCAAAAAGGCCGCTTCCTCTTAGCTTTTGGCAAATCCAATCATCGTTCCGCCAACAATCACGAGAACGACGCCAAGTAATACAAACACCAATTCTTTTTTCGTTTTCTTTTCACCAAGAATCAAAATCCCGCCAAGTGTGGACAGGACAACGCCCATTTGCGAAAGCGAAAACCCAGTTGCAACGCCAACCATTCGGTTTGAGAACAGCAATGCCAAGTTCCCCGTTGCCCACATCAGCCCCGGAATAATCGTCAAAAACGTTGCCTTCGTGAAACGTGATTCATCTCGTCCACCGATCGTGAAGATAAACGAAGCAACAACCATCCCAACAGCTTGCGGTAAAATCGCATCCCAGCCGCTAATATCAAAAAAGCGTGTTGTAACGACGTAACCAACATAACCAACCGAAGAAATCAGCAAGGTGATGATTCCTTTTTTCATATTCTGTTCCGAGCTATCGTCTTTATACTGCTCGTAGCTCGTCATAAAAATTCCAATAATAATCAAAGCAAGCGCACTAAAACCAAGAACTAATTTCGCGGTCGTTTCCCATTCATGAAACGCAAACACGCCAAAAAGTGACGTCCCGACAAGTTGCATCCCCGTTGAAATCGGCATCGTCTTCGATACCCCAACTTGCGTAAACGCGCGGAATTGATTCATCTGTCCTAAGCACCAAAAAGCCCCCGATATAAAACTCGCGATTAAAATCGTTGCTGTATAATGCGGTTCAGTAAATAAAAATACAAAAATAGCAAACAGTAATGCCCCAAAAGCTGTTCCGATAATCTGCTGTTTTGGCTTACCACCACTTTTCGCAACAACAAGCGGCATTAGCCCCCACATCACTGCTGGAACAAGCGCAACCAAAATATTCATTCATCCATTCCTCCCACCAAGTTTCTTAAACCCACAAATATAATATATATCACGTTCTCAGCAAAAAAGAAAACCATTTGCCTTTTTTCGGGCAAGAATACGGGATGAGGCTTTCCCCCATTTAATCTCTCAAACGGGCAGAATCCGTCCAAACAAAAAAGCATTCCTCTGCCATTTTTTTAGACAGGAATGCTTTTCACATTCATTTATTCCGCTCTTACAGCTTTAGCCTTACTTAACAAAAAAGCCAAGTGTAACTAACAAAGCAAAGAAAATAATAGATAAAACAATCGTCGTCCGATGTAAAATCAGTTCTAATCCTCTTGCTTTTTGCTTCCCGAATAATTGTTCAGCCCCACCTGAAATCGCACCGGATAAACCATTGCTTTTCCCTGGTTGAAGAATAATCACTGCTACGAGAAGTACGGATACAATCACCAAAATGATCGTTAAAACTGTACTCATTATTTTTCCTCCTAAAACCGTCCAATTTGACTAATTTTAATCTTATCATATTTCGAAGAAGCGCACAATAGTGGCTAGCGAAATACTTTGTTACAGTTTTGTGAAGATCAGGCATCCTTTTCGCCAAGCGCATTTAGGATCTGCTTCGTCGATGCCACCGAAATTTGTCCCGGAGCCGAATTTTCTTCTGCGGCTGCATAGGTAACGGCAGAACCCGAAAAACGTCCTGAAAGCCGCGAAAGTATCCCAAGTTCTCCCATCGCAATCGCAATAAATGGAACTTTCGCTTCTTGATTCATCACCGCTGCCGTGTCGAGCAAGGCAAGCGTATCTGTTCCATCTTGTGGCATCACAGCAATTTTTGTAACATCAGCGCCTAACTCTTCCATTCGCTTCAAGCGTTTTAGTAGCTCATCTTTAAGCGGCGTTTTCTTAAAATCATGACTGCTCATCACGACTTTGATTCCCGCTTGATGAGCTTCGCTAATTAACCGATTTAGATGCTGTTCCTCATGAAAAAGTTCCAAATCAATCAAGTCCACTTCTTTGGTTCGAATAATGGCTTGATTCAGTTCAAAATAGAAGCTTTCTGTTATTTCCGTTTCGCCACCCTCAGCCTTTGAGCGGAACGTAAATAGCAGCGGAAGTCCATTCAAAAAGGGCTTGAATTCGCGTAAAGCCCATTTCACCGTTTCCAGATCCATGACTTTTGCAAAATAATCTGCGCGCCATTCGACGAAATCAATTCCAAGACTTGCCACAAGTTTCGCTTCGCGTTTTAAATCCGCAATCGTTTTACCGACTAGCGGAACACAAATTTTTGGCTTTCCGCTTCCAATTTCCATTTGTTTTATTTTTACCGTTTCCATGTTCAGTCCCCCTGCTTAGAAGAAAATACTATGTGCGCTCACCGCTTGGTTAAAGAAATAGAGCCCCGCTTCGTTCCGTTCAATAAATGGAAGCAAGACGATGTAAGATTCAAACACATCAAACGGTGGCAATGCCTCCCGATATGCGGCACTAGCGATCGCCTCATATAACTCCTTAGCCGTAAAAAATTCTGGTAAAAAATCACTCATCTTCGTCGAAAGTAGCAATTCCCGTGTAATTTTTTCCATCGCATCGCTTAAAATCGTTTTATGGTCAAAAGCAAGCGCCAAATCGAAAGCTTGACTTACGGGAATTAACTCCACTTGTGCCGCATCATCACCTGCGACCCGTTTAAGCAATGCCTCAAGCGGCACAAACGCGTAGTGCGCGCGCGAAATGATCCAACCGCGCGGATCACGTCCCGGCTTATCATAGACGCCAAACGCCGTAAGCGGAATATCCGTTAGCCCCGTTTCTTCTTCAAGCTCACGAACCCCAGCTTGATACGCATCCTCATCTGGATTAACGAACCCACCTGGAATCGCCCACTTGCCGCCTTCCACATTGGGCTTTCCTTCCGCGTTTGTCTTACTACGCTGAATCAAAAGCACATGCAATTTTTTCTCTTTCATTGCAAACAATAAAATATCACTCGTATAGCCATCTGGCGTCCGAAAAGCACTGGCCTTGTAGCCTTTCAAAGCCTCTTCATTATTGATAAATTCTTCACTCATCGCCGTGCCTCATTTCTGTAAAATTCGAATCCACATATCTTTCTATCTATTTTATCATGTGCAGTATAAAAAAAATACCCATCTTTCGGAAGAAAAAACGCCTTCTCGCCAAAATGGGTAACTAAATCTTAATCAATAATTTGCTTGCCGTTATAAGAACCGTCCGGCGAAATCCGATGACTCATACGGTACTCGCCCGTTTCCTTGTCAAGAACAAGTCCCGGAACCGAAAGTCCCTTATGCGTCCGCCGTTTATTTTTCTTCGCCTTTGAAGTCCGTCTAGCAGGTACTGCCATAGTTTCGCACCTCCGTCTCAAAATACTTACTCATTGTACGTCAAGAACCCGCAAGTTGCAACCCCGTCACTTAAAGTTCATGAAAAAAATCCTTCAGCTCACGCCGTGGTTTCGGATCAGGCTTCTCTTCTG
Organism: Listeria valentina; assembly: GCF_011800755.1. Taxonomy (GTDB): domain Bacteria; phylum Bacillota; class Bacilli; order Lactobacillales; family Listeriaceae; genus Listeria; species Listeria valentina. The sequence continues at coordinate 9,617 of NZ_JAATJW010000004.1, read as the reverse complement.
GAAGAAGCGTGAGCGGCAAAAGCCCCATCACCGTTTCCTCTTCGCCAATTTGAAGCGCCTCGCGGAACGCCGGTTGAAACAAAAATTTCGGCGTCCGCCAAATCGTACCAATTCCGCTTTCCCACGCCGCCAACTGCAAATTCTGAATAAAAGCACTCGTGGCCGCAACCGATTCAAAATCCTTCTTCGCATCTTGAAAGACAGCCGAAGTGACCATCAAAATGACAGGTGCCGTCAAGAACTTCCGCTCAAGCATTTCCTTCACTTGTCCAAGCGATGCCCCATCATTCTTGGCAGCAGCAACCGCTCGAACGAGTTTCTCTTTCTGTTCCGCATCTTGGATCAAATAAACGTGCCACGGCTCCACCTTGCTATGAAATGGCGCAAACGCCGCCAGTTCAAGCATTTCTTCCACAAGCGATCGGTCAATTGCTCGCTCCGAAATTTGCTTCACCGAACGCCGCGCGCGCATCACTTGTTTTAGTTCACTCATGCGATACACCAGTCTCTTTCGCAGGCACCACATGACGAACTTGATATTGCGTAATTTTATTTTCGAGAATCCCCTTGCGATCGCGATTTTGTTCCCGAGAATCTTTCGTACGGCCGTGCGCTTTTTTAAATGCATCACTTTTCACCCAAGCACGCTGCGCCTCCGCACTTTCCCATTTGCTCATCACCGTAAGCTCCTCATAATCCGCATCCGGAAGATCCGTCTCCCAGAGCTCAAAACAGAGAAAGCCCTCTACATTTTGAATATGTTGCGATGCACCACCGTGTCCGCCATCCGTGCCCGTAAACTGACGAACCACATGTTCTAATGCACCTTTTTCAACCCGAATCGTATTCGTTACAATAATCAATCAGAGTCCCCCTCACTACTTACAAGATTCACTCTGATTATAGTGATAATGATTCTCATTGTCAATTAAATCTTATCTTGCAACCATCCCATCAGAACTGTCACTTGATTTTCCGTTTCATTTTTCGCAGCAAACAAAAGCGTCACATCTCCTTTTGCCAGTTCCTGTTTCAATAAATCAATAAAAGCTTGCGCTGACGCATTTTGCTTCAACTCTTCTAAATACCGTTCCTTAAACGTTTGATAATCAATCTGTTCGGAGTGAAATGCTTTCCGCAAGTCATTTGTCGGCGCGATGTCCTTTTCCCAGTAATCCAGTTGAGCCTTCACTTTTGAAATTCCTCTTGGCCAAAGACGATCCACAAGAATCCGACAACCGTCATTTTCAGCCACGCCTTCATAAATCCGTTTCATTTTTAGCATGTTCATCACCTCACCTGTTATTTTCCCTGAGCTCGAAAAAACTAACACTATTAAAAAAAGAAATTGGACTTCAGCCGAATTTATTTCCGCTCAAAAGCCCAATTTCTACTTTCCAAATTAATATCCTGTTTTCCGAGTACGACGATATGCCGTTACGTTCCAAAAAACCCCTATACCTGCTAGCAAAACCCCCACTAAAAGAGACCATTTTCCATCTGCATCACCCGTTTTAGGAAGCTGTTTTGTCTTTTCCAGCGGCGAGACAGCGACAGAATTTTTCGTAACACGAGGCAATGCCGCAGTTATTTTTTCCACCGCCGAGCGCTCATTCGAATAACCACTAAAATCGTTAACCAAATGCCCCTCTGCGTTTTCATTTATTTGTCCGTTTGAATCTCCATCTGTAGTTCCGTCCACACTCCCGTCAGGTCTACTATCAGGAAAATCATCTTCCTGATCATCTGGTTCAGGTATTGCTGTTTCTTCAAGCACATTTATGATCGTATAGCCACTTACCGAATAATCGTAATCAGCTGGCACATTACCTTCATTTACCGTATATACATAAGGTTTTCCATCCGCATCGAACTGTGGCACATCCGTAAAATCAAAATCCCAATCACTATCTAGATCTGCATCAACCTCTTGCGCTCGAAGCACTTTTCCATTTTGAAACAAAATGACTTTAGCATTATCAGGACGTGTATGGTATTCATCATTCTTATCTTTCCAGATGACATCTCCTTGAATATTTTTTAACGGCTTTTTCGCATACGTATTCGTAATCGTCGTTCCTTCTACTGACTCCACATAACCTTCTGGAACATCCACTTCATCTACCGTATATGAATAAGCTTCACCACTCGCATCATACTTAGGGAGTCCTGAAAAAGAAAACGTCCAATCCCCATTTTCGCCCGCTTGAATTTGTTTCGTTTGATATACTTCATCATTTTGGAGTAACTCGATCATGATCGCATCTGGACGGGTATTTAATTGATTATCAAAGTCCTGCCAGACTTTCTTACCAGAAATGGATGTTTGTGTCGAATTTTGATACGTATTCGTAATCGTCGTTCCATTCACACTTTTCACGTACCCTTCTGGTACTTTTTCTTCATCAACCGTATATGAATAAGCCTTGCCATTCGCATCCGTTTTTGGCACCCCAGAAAAGTGATAGAGCCACTTTCCATCGTTATTAGCCCGCACTTCTTGCGTGTCAAAAACCTTCCCATTTTGCAATAATTTCACAGTAATCGATTCTGGACGCGTATCCCATTTGTTATCCAAGTCTTGCCAAACTTTCTCTCCCGAAATTTCAAGCGTTTGCTCAGTCGGTTTAGGTAATACAATCGGATTTGGATCCCAGCGATTAGTAGAAGCTTGGATTGACACATCTTTCCCGATAATCGAACCATCCAAGTTTTGCGTTACCGTAATGGAAGCATTCGGAGCAAGAACAGTTCCTTGAAATGGTGCATGAAAAGCTAAATGAGCTAATTCGGTTCCAAAATTCCAAACCACATTCGCATCATCAAAGTTTTCTGTTTCGTGATTGACCCGATCATTATAATGAATTTGTGACTGAACCACCAAATCATCCGAACCATGCACAACATTGAACACAAGATTTACACCATTTGGATTTTTAATTGTAAGTGGCGTGTCTTGAGTTAGAACAGCTGCATCTAGATTAATGGTCACTGTGTTTGCTTTTTCCTTCACATCCGTCAAGTCAATTTCTCGCTTGTTCCGATTCGGAAAATCAGCTACCGTATAATTTTTGATCGCGCTTGTTTGCCTTAACTGTTCTGCCACACTTCCTAAACGCGCAAATTCCGCTTCAAAATCGATGTAGTGATTCCCTTCTTTTTCTTTATACAAATTATCTAGAGATAAATGGTCTAATCTCGTTCCGTTTACAACTGGGTGCCCATCTGCTTCCCCGACTGCAATTTCAGATCCCACAACAAACTTATCTGTTCTCGTTTTCGTATCACTAATCTCAGAAGAAGCAATCAGTTGGTTGGTTTCTTGTATATAATTTACTTCAAATGGCAACGTTCCTTCCACAATATCCGTTCCAAAATTGTTATACGCCTCAAGCGCTTTCGTTGCAACGTTACCATTCACGTGTGCCGTTAAAATCGTTTTGTCCTTCGCAAAAATATGAAATTTAGAAGCCACTCCAAGTAAGCCATAGTTTCCACTAAAATCATCATATACGTTTCCAGGATTTTTCGGAACATATGCTAACTCATCTGCCGCAAAAGAACTTGTTCCAGAAATAAATGATCCTCCAAAAATGACGAGCGCGACTAAAAGCTTCGTACTCTTTTTCCACATAAAAAAACTTCCCCTCATTTTTATTCATTAGTTTCTGACACTGCCTACAAGAACCCGCAGAAACCCTCCTAAGCTTCATGACGCCTCCTGTTTAGTGTGTTATTTTGCGCCCGGAAAAAATGTATAAAAAATCACAATTAATTTTATAAAAGTAACATAATATACATATTTATTTCGAACATTTCCTATCATACTATAAAAGCCATCATTATGTAAATACATTCACTTACTTTTTTTAACCAGCAAAAAAAACCTTCAAAACTACTCTGAAGGCCATATTCCTATAAACATTCTATTATTTTTCAAAAACCATTTCTGCAAACGGACCGAATTGATGAACCTCTTTCAATTTAAACCGTTTCATACCTTCTTTTTGTGTAAAAAGTGGAATTCCATCACCAAGCAAAACCGGCGCAACCTGAACATAAAATTCATCTATCATATCATGATCGAGTAGCTCCGCTAAAATTGTATTTCCACCGACAATCCAAATATTTTTATCTTGCGGCATATTTTTTATCCTTTCAACAACATCACCTGAAATGGGAATAAAATTCTTCACTGAGAGACTATCTGCATGTGTAAAGACATAATTCTCAGTCGTTCCATAAAACGATTCGCTACCATCCATATCAGCAATATCATCAAATGTTCTTTTTCCCATTACAGTGATATCCATGCGCTTATAAAACGCATCATAATTTGTCTCCTCAGTTGTCCCTGTATCAAGAAGCCAGTCAATTTTATGATCCTTATCTGCTAAGTAACCATCCATTGAAACGCATCCATAAAAATAAATTCGCATTACTATCCCCCCACTTCTTTATACAGGAAGTTACAAGATATCTCAATAAAAAGAGACTCAAGCATCAACTGACTAAAAAACACTTGCTTTCCTGTTTCTCAAACAGAAAGGCAAGTGCATTTCAAAATGTATCACTGATCCGTCGCACGGCGAAAAACGGGAATATCTGTATTCTTTCCATAATCAAGTTTTTTAAGCTCTTTCAAAGCCTTCATATCTTCACTTAAAATTTCGAAATCAACATCGGCGTTGTTCTCCATATGTGCTTTATTCAGTGTTTTAGGGAGCGGTAGTAAATCAAGTTGTAACAAATAACGAATGGCGAGTTGCGGAATAGATACCCCGTATTTTTCAGCCATGTTTGTAATTTCTGCACTTCGCATCATTTCACCGTGAGCAATCGGTGAATAAGCTTCCACCAAAATACCATTCTGTTGTGAAAAAGCAATAACATCAAATGGCGTATACCCGATATGTGCCAAAATTTGGTTGACCATAGGTTTTATTGTGCCATTTTCAAGAAGGCTTTCTAAATCCACTTGTTCAAAATTTGAAACCCCAATTGCACGAATTTTTCCAGCTTGGTAAGCTTCTTCTAGCGCTTTCCATGCTTCCAAGTTTCCTTCAAAGAAATGATCTGCATCACTTTGAAATTCCGCCCATGGTTTTGGACTATGAATAATCATCAAATCAATATAATCAAGACCCAATTTTTCAAGCGAACCCTCAATTGCTGCAACCGCACCAGCATAATCTTTAATTTCAGCTGCTAGTTTTGTTGTTAAGAAAATTTCTTCCCGAGCAATGCCTGAGTTTCGGATTCCTTCGCCTATCCCAGCTTCATTTTTATAAGCTTGTGCTGTATCGATATGGCGATAACCGACTTGAATGGCTTCTTGTACAGCTTTTGCCGCATCTTGATTATCAATCATCCACGTGCCAAACCCAAGTTTTGGAATCTCGTTACCATTTGCTAAACGATAAGTTTCTTTTAACATCATGATTCTCTACCTCCATTTGTCTAACATCTTACAAGTGAAGTATATACCCTGAAGTCCACTTCAAGTCAAACAAAAAGATTTTTAGTAAACCAACCATTCTAAATAAAAATTAGAGACTTAGTTCCTCTTTCTATTTTAAAATTTGCACAACTTTTTTCGGATCTATTTTTTTACCGAGAATTTCTTCTGCTTTCTTTTCTAACAACCCGCTAACTAAGATTGCAGCTAATACAAAAAGAATGGTCCACACAAAGCCATCTAAATTAGCGAATAGGATAATGGATAAAAACCCGATGACAAAACTTAAGATGCTAGCCGTTAAATATTGCACGGCTTTTTTTCTTTCAGCATCCTTAGCTCCAATCAAGAGGTTTCTCACTTCCTGATTTGTCACGAACTGAACAAGATCATGTGAAAAACGCCCCCGTCTTAGGACCACAATTCCCAAAATATTCACGACGCAAATCACTAAAATGACCAGAATTAAAAAACTATTCATAACGGTTTCATTCATATTGTCCTTCTCTCCCTTTTGTAAAAAAGTCCGCTTTTTTACAAAAAGCGGACTTCCATCATTCGTTTGATTATTTAACCGTGGAAAATTCATACATAATATCCAAGATACTTTGGACATCTTTTGGAAATTCTGCATCCTTCCCTGTACGATAATACTCCATATAACCTTCAAGACCTCTTTCAATGACAGCAAACTGTGCCGGATGTCTCTCACGTTCCGTACATTTAATGACATGCGCTGAGAGATCCGAGGCATCTCTTTCACTGAAACCAAAAACATGAACCAGCGAAGCTACAAGACTTGCCTGAATTTCACTTCCGTCTGCGTTCATCTCCGAACCAAGCATCGTAAGCAAACCAAATAAATAAGAAGTGACAACTTTTGATTCTAACCGGTCACTCTTTTCAGGATTAAATTGTAAAGCTTCACAAAATCGTTCTGCACATTTTCTTGCTTCTGCAAAAAAAGATTTATTCAATTTCGGCACCCCTTTTTACGAATAAAAAACGAAACAAGCAGCCTTAAACAACTGCTTGAAAAGCCATAATTCCTTTACGACAAGATCATTATAACACTTTTAAAAAGAGTTGCAAGTAAATTTTTTACACGCTTCAAATAAGAAGGCAACAGATCTTAACCTGCTGCCAAAAAATCTTACAATTCCTCCCACGGTCCCCATTTTTCAGTCCCCGGAATATTCCCTCTCGTCCACCATTTTGCTCGGTATCTTTTTCCTTTGTAAAAAACGGATTCTCCCGCTGTATAAATTTGTGTCGCATCCCAAGTTGTAAGCTGTTCAGGCAAATCCCCCGGCTGTTCCGAAACGGGCTCAAGCGTCTTTACCATTATCTGAATCCCCGCTGAAACAAGCCCTGTTTCGCCCACTGCCTTCACTTCATAGTTATGCGTCACACCCGCCTGTAGCCCTTCATCCAAAAAGCGCAGCGTAGGCACCATCGCCACTAGGACACCATCGCGATACACGTTAAATTTAATCCCCGCTTCTTGATCCGGGTAGCTCCAGCCAATTTGAACCGCATCCGAAGTAACGCTCACGACCTGACCATTTGTTGGCGCAACCGGAGGAAGTTTTTCCGCAGGCGTTTCCGTTTTGATCTGGATGTTCCCTTTATACTGATTTCCTTCCGGGAAACGCTTATTTTCGGCCACAAGCGCATCCGAATTTTTCCCAGCTACCATAATGAAGCAATCCGCGTTATCCAAATAAAATTCATTGTCGCTTACCTCGTTGTTCTTGCCCCAGCTATCAATTTGATTTGACGACTGCACAGCCGCTACAATTTTTTCGTTGCCTTGGCGATAGCCTTTATTCCGCCGAACGAGCGCTCCATTCCCCTTCAAATCCAGAAAACTATCCGCATAATTCGCACCGCTGATTCCCGCGCCGTAAAAAATATTATCCTCAATAACGGTTCCCGTCGTGCCTTCTTTCACATCAATGTGTTCCGCCGCAACATCTGGACCGATCACAGTTTTACGAATAGTATTCGCATCCGCATCTGGCGCGTACGTTTTCCAGCTTCCTTTCGCGCTTCCCACATAAACGCCTTCCCCGTAGTTTGGATTCGCCAGGCCGGTTCCAGAGATCGTGCTATATTCAAGTACATTGTGACTGCTTCCATCCCGAAAATGCACGCCTTCCATCCCAATTTGATGCACAGAAACATGGCTCAGCTTCGAGTAGTGGCTATGATCGAGCATGATTCCTTTTTGCCCATTTGTCACTTCCAAATCAGAAATGATCCAGTAATCCCCAGTGATCCGAAGTATGTTCCCCGAAGTGAGTCGTTGTCCTTTTAAAATGGCAGGACTATCCTTAAATTCACTACGCATCTGAATCGGCGCTTCGCGTGTTCCACTTTGATCGGAATTAAAATAAGATGATGAATGACCGCTGTTTGAGTTCCCCATTTTCCCTTCATATGTCCCAGGTGCTAAGAGTATTTCGTCTCCCGGCAACGCGGTTTTCATAGCTTGTTGAAGCTCCTTTGTTGTTGTAACGTGAACTTCGCGTGCACTAACTTTATCTGTTATTCCAAATAAAATAATCATTCCTAAAAACACGCCTAAAGCCGCATAAGTGTTTATCAAAAGTTTCTTTTCTCTCACTGATCTAAAACTCTCCTTTTTAATTTATCTTTATAACACGGCTTTTTGATCGGTGAAATCTTGCCGCCTTTTTGACCTTATTATAAGTTAGCTTCAGATTACGTCATCGTTTACTTTCCCTTCACCCGGGTTTGCTGTGAATCCAAATCGAAAAACAAACATCGTATACACTGAATAATATATCGGGATACATTCAACCAAAAATTGGATACATATAATTCTAGTAAAATCGTCATTTTAACTAGCCCTTGTTTTTAGAGTAGCAGGTACGCTAGTAATTTAAACGGTACTTAGTTGCTAAAATACAAGAAAAATTTGAACATTTTATGATTGCTAATTTTTAACCTCTATTGCTTTTAGTGCAATTATGCTATGAAGAAAAGTCGGCATGAATCTTCAAACCGTGTTAAAACTCTTTTTTAAGCTTATTTTTAATATTTGTTTTACAACTCGTCAGTTATCTCAACTGGTTACTGATCGATCAAGGCGTGATGGATGGTGTCTTGGATAAATATTTATTGTTAAAAACCCCGCATTTATCACGAAAATAAGTGAAAATCAAAACTGTCCAGCAAATGACCATTTTTATGGACAACAAAAACGAATCATTCTTATTGAATTTTCACCGTATTCCTAGCTTATTTTAAATTCCAGACGATAAACTAGTTTTATCAAATGAAAAACATCCATTTTTACTCCCTTTTTTTTGGATGCTTTTCCAACTCCCTTTTTACCAGTATGGTTTCCTCCCTTTTTCCATACTGGTTTTTTTATGTTCATTTTTCACCTGAAATCTCATTCTCCTTTTGCCTCTTTTAATTAGCCCACTGAAAACGGCTGAAGATACCCAAAAATAAAAGAGGCTGAGACATAAATTTTAACTAAACATAAAAACCGGATAGAAAATCAAAAAAAGATTTTCTACCCGGTTTTATGGCATTTATAGCCACCTTTGGCGGCATATTTTCGTAAGTTAACCGCCATATCATGGCAAAACCTAATTCGTTTCTCACCGCGTCTCGCCCTCGCACAGATAAACGAGTGAAACTCAAATGAGCCTTCAGATAGGCGAACGCTGGTTCGACATCAACTTTTCGTTGTCGATACAGGTGTCCTGTTTTTTCTTCTGAAAGCTTGTGTTTGGCGTAGACTTTAAAATATTCCCAATTTCTATTTTTTGAAGTGTACGATTAGGTTCTTTTCCTTTCATACATTGCGAACGCAACATACAAGTCGAACAGTCTTCACATTCATAGATTTTCAGTTGCCGTTTAAAATCATACGCATCTTGCCTCGTTTGATACCTCTTAAAAGGGACCCTTTGTCCGTTTGGACAAAGAAAAGTATCCTCCTGCTCAAGATAAGGTCAATTTTCACTTGATTGGGATTTATGTCCCAAACTCTTGGTTCGAATGTGATGGTTATTCATTTTCAACCTGAAGAAAAACTATATTTTTATATTCAAATGAGGAGTAAAAATACAAACTCCAAAGTAATTTAATATATCTAGTAGCTTATTGGATATAATGA
>NZ_JAATJW010000049.1 GCF_011800755.1 Listeria valentina | reverse complement strand
GAGTAAAAACAACATAGCTTTCAAATAATGTATGTAAAGCAAAAAAGGGAATCCCTATAACCACATGATTTTTTTAACATCCAAAATAGACTCGCGTATACATGCACAAAAAAATAGGCGTACACAATCACTTCTTCCACTTTGGAAAGCTGAAATTTTTCAACACAGTCACACTCTTTTCTCTTAATTCTTATATCCTCTCTAGTTAACGGTTTTCAGATCAGCGTTTAGCCATAATCTTTTTAACACCTCTTAACGCAAAGTCCTTCCTTGCATTTTTCTAAACAGAAGACCCCCACACCGTTCCCATGAGGGAGGTTAAACTGGAAACTTTTCGGGCGGGGGTGTTGATACATCAACGTTTTTCGCTGATTTACCAATTTTCATCATGCGCCCATTTATTGCTTTTTTTAATAAATCTTTGATGTTTTTTGTTATGACACTTCACACAAAGCGTTATGAGATTTTCCAACTCAAGTCCAAGCTCTGGGAATTGTTCGAGTTCTTTTATGTGGTCAACGTCTAAGCGCTTGTGCTTTTGCTTCGTGGCTTCGTCCTGTTGTATAAAGAGATCGCCATTCTTTTTGCAGGCTTGGCATTCGAAGTTATCTCGCTCAAGTGCTAGCAATCGCACAGACTGCCACGCACGAGACTTATAGAACGCTCTGCGCTGTTCTTTACTTAGCATTAAAAGTCAAATCCTTCTTCTGTTTCTTCTTCGTCCTCTGTGTATTCTGTCTGCTTCTTACCTGCCTCTGCAATTCCCCGCAAGGCTTCACTAAGTAACAAACACTTATAGTAGAACTGTTCTTCTTCGTTCATGTTATCAAGTACAAGCTCATTTAGTTCATGAACAAATGAACCAAGTTTCACATCTTCATGCTTGGCAAGGCTCATCATAAGCTCATAACCATGTGATACATAGGGTTTTAGTACATCTCTTTCATTCATTCGTTTCTCTCCTTAAGTCCAATATAAAAAGCCCTTGCGATATGCAAAGACTTTTTATATTAAAATTATTTAATTGTGAAACTCTCTATATTAAACCCAGCTCCGCTTCAGCTCTTCTTTCTATGAGCGGTAAAAAGTCAAATAAACATTCTGCCTTAATTATTATACCTAAGTTATTAGGAATTGGCGTAATAATATTATTTAAAGTTGTATTAGGGTCGATGTTAAAAACCCCTTGCGTATTACTTTGATAAACTGCCGAATTTATTCCTAAAAGTCTAAATCTACTTCCCATCATGACCGTTTTGTTATGATAATAAGTTCCCCTATTCATTAAAATAACGGGAGAACCGCTTGAACCTGGATAAATAGAACAATCTATAATAAATTTTCTCTCACCGTTAAACTCTTTTCTTATGTCTGTAGCAGTTCGACCAGACCTTACTAAAGGTAAATTATTTACTTCGTCCCATAAACCATTAGGATAGCCCACAACCGCAATATCTTCAACTGCTTGCATACCGTCCAATTCTTCTTCTTTACAAAACAGTGAATCATTTAAACACGGTGCAAGAATGTTCTTTCCTTTATTTTTAAGGTCATCAAGTATTCCGCCCATCGGCATAATGGCTAAATCAATATTCTTATCTGGATGAAAAACAACGCCGTCTTGCAAGGCACCAACGCTTATTTTCACATGGTGCGTTGTGTCTTTAGTATTGTTGTCCTTGATCTCCGTCAAAACTAGTTTGACACTTTCCAAATCTTCAAAAACATGACGGTTTGTAACAATAAAAAGTGTGCATTTTTCCTCGTCTTTTATTTTTATATCAAACGAAAAAAAGAATCCTGTGGCACTCACTTCTAACCCTTCTTCTGTATTTCCCACTATCCTAACGGTTGAATGAATAAATTGTTCTAGCATGTCCATAGTTATCATCCTTTTTTTCTTTTAGTATACAATAATACAACTCTCTATTCAACATGTAATAGAGAGTTGCAATGAAAGGAAGATGCTTCATACTATAACAACACGTGTAAGAAAGAGGCGAGCAGATACACATATAAGATAAATTAGTGTTTCGCCTAAATTCCTTACTCTATCATAATAACACGTTTTTAAGTGCCAAACGGGTCAAAAACGGGTCAACTTTTTTTGAAATGAATATCAAGCGTCATTCAATAAAGTAATCAATACCCCAATCTTTCCGCAATACGATAGACTACTTCTTTCCGTTTTCGTTTCGCTGTGCTTTCGCTCATGTTCAACCTGTTCGCAATCCATGTCCAAGTGGGCTTCCCCTTATCCCAATACCTGAAATGTATTAATTGCTTATCTTCATCGCTTAGCTGATTCAACACCGTTTCAATCGCGTTCAATGTCTTTTGCATTCGTTCAATACGTCTATCCATCTGCAACAATAACGCCCGTTGTTCGGTCGGATTGCTTATGAATCCACTTGAACCGCCGCCCATATTCTCGTCTCGCTGTTCTTGAAAAGACGCACCTAACACAACGTTGATTCTTAATTCTTCAAGTTCTTTCTTCGTTGTATGATAAAATCTTATTTCGTCTTCAATTGCTTTATAGTGTGACTTTCTTAGTCGTTTACTCAATCAGCACCGCCCCTTTAGTCCTTTATTAAATTCGCAATCACAACATAGACCAACAAAGAAATAGCAGACGTTTCAAAGTCTACAATGTGCAAATAAAACAACAAGCCCATGCCAAGCGCACCAAGTCCCAGAATCAAATAAGAAAATAAAGATAAATATTTAACCATGCTCTTCTACCTCACTTATTAAATCATTTAAATAAAACTGCGCTTTCTTCAAGTCTTCAAGTCCGTTCTTATGCTCATATCGTGAAACATACTTAATAATGTTTGCTACAGCGAAAGAAGGATAGTGCGTTATTTTCGCTTTAATATAATCAAGCGTTTCAATGCCCCCCGCTGTATAATGTGCAGGATTGTTCACATTATCAGAAGGTATATTCTGATTATGCGTTTCTACTTTTTTTATACTCATTTTCTTACCTCACCTTTCAAAATCCGCATCGTTAAGCCAATCTTTCTAAAAATCTAAGGCAAAAAGTTACAAATTCCCTTTTTTATAGCCCGCCCAGACCTCTTATATATACTTACTCCTTTTTACTACTTTCTTTATATTTAATATTTTTATTATTTATTAAAAGAAAAGAAAGTAACTAGAAACTTATATACCTTAAAAAGCCTTGTTCTGCCGTTTCTTGATGTTCCAATTCTTCTTGTTTTTTAGTTGTTATTTAAGAACTAGTAACGTCTGAAAATCTCTTGTGACCCTTGAAAATAAACACACTTGAAAATTTCTTGTCACTTCTGCCCTTGAAAACGGGCGGAAAAACTAATGATTTAAACTTTTAAGAAAAATAGAGAGTTTTGAAAGAAAAAAGGGAACTAGTAACAAAGGCATTTTGTTCCCTTCTCTTTTCTAGTTTTTTGAGTGTTACCATGTTCAAAATGATAGGGAACACCTCAAATTTTTCTAAAGTTTAAACTTGTTCTGCTGGAATGGGATTATAAACTTTTGCCGTTTTTTTATTGATTTTTTTCGCTTTAATTTCTAGCGAGTGAATTTTACGAATGGTACCTTTTAAAGCTCTCGAACTCAAAACATTTAAACCGTTCATTTTTGCATACAAATCGGAATTTAGTGCTCAAATTTGTTTACTCCTTCTCTTTTTTATGCTTTTCGCACATTGATTATCATTTTAAAAAGCGGCGATTTTTGTACACTCCTGCTTATTTTTTATGCAAGTCCTTAAAATTCTGCTTCAAATATATACAAATTGAGTATACTCTCTTAAAATCATTCATTCTTGAAATATCTCTAACAATCTTCTCCATTACCATAAAAAGCTCTATTTTCATTAATTAATGCCCTATCCCCTTCAATAATCCAGATTATTTTTTAAATTTTTATTTACTTTTTTTATAAAACCTTTTATACTAAATACGCAAATTGAATACATCATAGGAGGGGATTTCATGAAGAAAACGCACAAACCCTTAAAAGAATTGCGGCTAGCCCATCATTTCACCCAAAAACAAGTTGCCGATTCTTTGGGGTGGGTCGTTTCTACTTATGCAAATTATGAAACAGGTTTTAGAAATCTAAACCGAAAGGCGGCGAAACAGTTAAGTGAATTTTATGGCGTTTCTATTGACTATCTTTATGGGGACATTAGTCCAAATAAGGAATATGTGCTGTCCTTAATCGCCCATTTAGACGATGAGAAAGTAAAGAACGTCATTGAATACATTGAGTTTATTAGTCAAAAAGAAGCCAAAGTATAACCGTATTTTTTTCATTCTGTGCCCTTTTTGCCCAAGGAAAGGAAAGAAAACGAATGAAACCAGTATTTGATAAAGAAAAAGGATTGTGGACTTGGCGCGTACGCGTCAGAATGGACGGAAAACAAAAAGAAAGAAGCGGACGGCATAAAGATAGGGAAGTGGCAAAAAAAGACGCAATAGAAGCGTATAATGCTTTGATGAAGGAAAAAGAAGCGATAGAAGCAGGAATAGACGTTAGTCAAAAGGATAGAACCCTTGAGGACTTTATGACCGAATGGTTTGAAACTCAACGGGTTCCGATATTGAAAACCACCACAATAAACAATAGAAGAATTGTAATGCAGACGCATATTTTCCCAAAACTTGGGCATATACCCATGTCAAATATCAGTAGAAAAGTATACAAAGATTTTATAAATTCACTTGTTCCTATTCTTAGCGTGGGGACTATACGACTTTTGAATTCTATTGTGCAGTCCTGTTTTGATTATCTACGTTATGAGCTAGATGTTGATATAATAAACCCCGCTGAGCGCGTGAAAATCCCTAAGCAAATCACGTCTACAGAAAAGAAGCAAGATGAAAAAAATAAATTTTATACAGACGAGGAAATAGAAAAAATACTTGCTTGTAAAAGTATTAAACCTGTTTACATTGATATCATTAGACTAATAATTGATACAGGTTTAAGGATTGGCGAGATTTTGGGGTTATTAGAAGAAAATTACGACAGTGAAAATAAAGCGCTTGTTCTTGAATCGCAATTACTCTCAACAAGTAGACGGGAAAATATTGTATTTGGTTCTTTGAAAACGGAGGATTCTGAACGAGTAGTTTATTTAGATGATAAGGCTAATGAATTGATAAAAAAGAGAATACGAGATAACAAAAAAAACAGGCTAAAGAATCCCGAATTTAAGCAAAAATACAATTTCATTTTTAACGATAAAATCGGAAGACCTATGCTTCATACGACTTTTAGAAAAGCCATAAAGAGCGTTTGTTATAAAACGGGTGTCACTTATCATACAAAGCACCCCATCCACGCGTTCAGGCATACACACGCTAAACGCTTAGCAGATGCGGGGGTTAATGAGATCGCTATTCAGCAACGATTAGGGCACACACTAGGGTCGCAAGTTACAAAAGTCTACATGCACGCGGATGATAAGACAAGTAAAGAGGCGATTCATATTTATGCAAACAGAAAATAGAGGCTATGAATGTAATTTTAATTTGAGGGGAAAAGCGAGGGGCAGAACTTCTATAAGCGTCGCGATTCCTCTTATAACAATAATTTTCATGTTTAGTAATGTTTTCACTCATAAACCTCACTCTAAAATAGGATTTTTTTAGCAGCATAACCAAGAAAAAAACAAGAATAATCCAAATGGCAAAACAGATTGTATCTGTAGCCTCCCAAGCGCGATTCATTCTTGCTCCCATTGTGTAATTAACCATGGGGAAAAAAGAGGGCTCGAAAACCGTGAAAAAATAAATAGCAATGATACAAACAAAAACATAGATGCTAGATAGAAAAAATAACAAGCAAAAGGCTAAAAGAGCTATAAAAAAATTAGTGATTAAGTTGAATAATAGATGCACGACGATTTCTCTAGAAAAAGACAAAGTAGCAACATACAAAATCAAATGATAAAAAAGAAGCAAGCCGAAAAAACTGATGAAATTGGCATAAAAAAGAAGCCTTGTATTTTTTACACGTCCAAGTAAATAGCGATCTAAAGAATGGATGATTTCCGCAAATACTTCTAAAAAAAGAAAATAAGGAACCCACTCAAAGAGTAGCCATACAAAAGGAATTTCAAAAACGGAAAAGTCTGTTTCTATTCGAATTCCTTTAAAAATTTCACTATAGCTTTTAAAGAAAAAGGCGGCAATCAAAATAGGAAGAGCTAACCCCAGATAATGCTTTCTATTTAGCTGAGCGAAGTTGCGTTTCATAAGCTTTATGAACATTATCCTTCCCCTTTTCTCGAAAAGAGCTTTGCAAATTTGATAGTTTCACTATAGCAAATAATAAGTAGTGCCAATATGCCCCAAATTAATCCTAAATTAGGCCAGGAATAAACTTCCATTAAATCAGGTCTTTCATCAAAATACCATTTACCCGCAAAAAGTGTGGTCCCGTTAAATCTACTAACCCAAAAATCTTCAAAGAACAAATAGCCAAATAAAAAGAAAAAGGAAATAAGCGAGTGTCGAAATAGCCGTGTCAAAAATTCAAAGCAAATTAATAGAAAAAAAGTAAAAAAGAAAGTATTTATAACTAAGTAAAGAAGATTAATAGTCATTTCATCATTTTTCAAAGCAGCAGGTAGAGCGACGCAAATCTCTATAAAGCAACAGAAAAACGCTAGAAAAGCAGCACGCACAATCTGCATCATAAGTAAAAAGCGACTTGTTCTAAATCTTGCAAGAAAAAGTTCCGATGTGCTTTGACGTAGAAAACCAAAACTAATATAAAGGAACGGCAAATAAAAAAAGACAAGATATCTTTTGCTGAAAAAAAGTTCTAAACCTCTATCCTCAGGTTTCTCGCACAGTAAAAAAGTATTGATTAAAGAAAGAAAAAGCAAGAAACAAGTGATAAGAAGCCATTTCTTTTTCTCAAGCGTGAAGGAAGTAAGCAACACCGCTTTTAACTTATCCATCTCTAAGAGCCCTCTTCCTATAAAGTAGATAAAAAATCGCTAGCAGTAAAAATGGCAGTCCAAAAATCAACAAGGAAGAAGGTCTCTTCGTTGAAACCGACATATTCAGAAATTGAGCTGGAGTCCATGCTACTGAAAGATCCAAGATTGCGGATAAAAAACCAACCATAGTTTGTATTAAAAATGGGAGCAATAAGCAAATAAAGCGATTCGAAATATAGGCAGAAAATAGCGTAGCAAGTGCTGCAAATAAGCTAGCATATAAACTAACTAGAAAAATATTGATGCAAGTTGCTAAAAATGGATGGTAATAAAAAAAGAGGGAAACATGAAGGTATAAATCCCACGTCCAGCATTATCTAAGGCGAAATAGTCTTGTAGCTTGAAATCTGGCCAAATGAGGAAGAGACTTAAAAAATCAATCATTAAAATCACAAAAGGCATGAAAAAGCCAATCAATAAAGAGGCACGAAAAAACAAAAGGGCATAACCTCGATTCGAAAGTTTATATCGTGAAAAATAATGAAATCCAGATTTTTGATAGTCAAAATAAACAGAAACCGTTGGAATTGCCACTAAAATGGGGAGTAAAATATAAAGAAACGTTCCATATCCATCACCGTTTTCATTTCCAATCCACATCGTATAAGGGCTCAGATAAAAATCAAAGGAACGAATATCGAACGAGGTATGTAAAGCGGTTTGCAAATTATGAAGGATATTTAAAAACGGAAAAACGATCATTAAAATTAAGGATAAATAAAAATAAGGGTTTTTCACATAGGCTAAAAAATAGTTTTTCATGCTGTCCCACCTTTTTGGTTGCTTATAACCGACCACCTAAGTTTTGCATCTAGATGGTCGTCTTTTATGTACTTAAATATCAGGTTGCCATGAGCCGGATGCTGTAGATCTGCTTCTATCCCAAAACCAAGTACGTAACTTGAATTCAATATCTACTGAACAACCATAACCATAATTTTCAACAGCATAGTTAGGAAGTGTTTGCCCACCAAGTCTTTGCTTCTTGTCGTATCCAGCATTGACTCCCTGCCTGTTTGCTCGTGGCCACATATAAATATCACCTTTAGATTTTAAAGAACTCGTATAGATCCCGTATGATGATTTCGAATATTTTCTTGCCTTTGGTGTAAAATCATACGGACTACTGTGATAAAAAACATTTTTGAAGCCAATTCTATAAGCTGCTGTATTCATTCCTCCAATTGATAGTAGTACTACTATCAGACTAATAATAACTGCAATTTTTTTCACAAATTATGCACCTTCTTGTTGTTTATTTGAGAATTTTTTCTCATGTTCAGATTATAGCATGAAAAGTAAAGTGAAAAATTGTCACATTGTAAAAAGAACATTCCCAAATAGGAATGCTCTTTTCAAAATTATTTTTTATAGCCTGTAGCGGTTTCGGATAGTACTTGGCTGAGCGTTTCAATATTTTCTCGTCCTTTTGTTTGTAGCCATTCACGTGTTTTAGCTTCCCCATCCTGAATGAAAATGGCAACGGCATCTTTCCAAGTAGCGCGACCGCAAAGCACGCCATTAAAACTCGAACCAGCTTGCTTAGCAAAACGAAGTGTTTCTTGGAACAACTCTGCACTAACGCCTGCGCTTAAAAAGATGAATGGAAGCGCGGAAACTTCGCTTTGTAGTTTGAAATAATGGGCTGCTTCTTCCTGCGTATAAACTGCCTCAGAACCAAAACCATGAACGTATTTCATATTGACTGGAACTTCCACTTTTAAAACATCTGCCCCGTAACGCGGCTTGGAAAATTCACGCATCATTTCAAGCACTTTACGCGGTTTTAATTTAGCAAATTCCTTTTCATCGCTTACTTCCGCGTCGTAAGATAACAACTCTAAATAGAAAGGAATTTCTTCGGCCTCGCATTCGGAACCAATTCGTTCGACGAAAGCATGCTTTTGTTCGTTGATTTCATCCGCTTCGTCCACATCATAATATAGAAGAAACTTCACAGCGTCAGCACCCAGTTCTTTGATTCGTTTGGCAGACCAGACTGGTAATAAATCTGGAAGCCGTCCTGGAACGCTTGCGTCGTAGCCCGTTTTTTCATAAGCTATTAAAAGGCCCGCTGAATCCGCACGTTTTTCCGCTGCTGGAAGTCCGAATTCTGGATCAAGTAAAATCGAAGAGGCGTAAGGCGTTAATTCTTCGGAGACAAGTTGTTTAAATTGGCGGATTTTTTCATCCGTTCCTTTTTCCCCCATCATTCTTTTAAGAGCTCCTCGCTGATCGATTGCGAGCGCACTGATAATCTGGTTTTCGTCGGCTAACTTAGCCATAGCTTCTTGTTTAGTCATGTTTTTCCACCTTTTCTTTAAATAATTGTTCGATTTCCGTTTTTGTTTTCGCTTGCATTAATTCGCGAGTAAACGACTCATGAACGAGCAGCTTCGAAATTTCAGAAAGCATAGCTAGATGCCCACCAGCTCCTCCTTTTGGAATAAGCATCGCAAGGACAAGTTTCGTTTCAGAGCCATCTAGCGAATTCCATTCCACGCCATTCGCAAGTTTCATGATGATGAGCGCAGGCTTAGAAATTTCTGCAAGCTCCGTATGTGGAATCGCAATCCCATGCTCCATCCCAGTCGTACTTTCTTTTTCACGTGCTTCAAAGCCGGAAACGACTGCGTTCTTATTCGTTGCAAGTCCTTTACTAACAGCAATATCTGCTAACTGTTCAAAACAATTACCTTGCGAACTAGCTTCTACATCTGTAAAAATAAGATCTTCACGAATCACATCTGAAAGTGAGACCGATTCAGTTTTTTCGGCCACAACTGGTTGCACGTTGTCTTGCGTTTTTTGTGCTTGCTTTCGCGTGCTACGATTTTGATTCCAAGCCATCAGTGCACCAGCGATAATCGATCCCACTAAAATTGCAAGTACCCAAAGAAGCGGATGAGTTACGATCGGTAGTACGATAAAGCCACCATGTGGAGCCGGCACTTGAACTTGGAAAAGATAGGTTAAAATTGCCGCAATCGCAGATCCGATCATCAAGAATGGAATTACAACGAGCGGTTTTTTCGCCGCAAATGGAATCGCACCTTCTGTGATATGCGTTGAACCAAGTAAGAAGTTGACGTAGCCAGCACTTCTTTCGTCTGCTGAATAAGCTTTTCTAGCAAATAAAACGGCAAATCCAGTTGCAAGCGGTGGCGTGATACAAGCTGCAGATACACCGGCCATGAAGAAGTAATTCCCTTGGGCAAGAAGGGCCGTCCCAGTGACATAAGCCGCTTTGTTGACGGGCCCACCCATATCGAACGCACACATCGCCCCAACAATTAAACCAAGTAAAATGGGATTAGAATCTTGGAAACCTGCGAGGAAGTCCATCATGCCTTTGTTGATCATTTCCATTGGAGCTGAAAGTAGCCACATCGAAAGTCCTGCGATGAAAATCCCGAGAACTGGGAAAAGGAAAATGGATTTAAGGCCATCTAGTTGCTTAGGCAAGCCCTTTAAGAGATGGGAAAGTCCAAGCATCACATAACCTGCTAGGAAACCACCAACAATACCACCTAAGAAACCGGTTCCATTTGTGAAAGCAATCATCCCAGTAATGAATCCGATGATGAGTCCTGGACGTTTGGCGATGGCTTCTGCGATGTAAGCTGACAGAATGGGAACCATTAAGTTCATCGCGATGCCGCCGATTGATTTTAGATAGAAAGCGAATTCATTATATTCGGCACTTTTCGGATCAGCCGAATTGATGCCAAACATGAAACTGATGGCTACCATGACGCCGCCTGCAACAACAACAGGTAGCATATGAGAAACCCCATTCATTAAATAAACATAAATTTGATGCCAGAAGGCTGGTTTTTCTTCATCCGGTTGATTTGCTGATTTCGCGGATTCTCCGCCCGCTGCATGGTAAACAGGAACGGTATCCGATAGCGCTCTTTGGATAAGTTCAGGGGCATCTTTAATGCCACGCCCGACAGAAACGTCAATCACTTTTTTGCCAGAGAAGCGCTCTTTACGAACATCTTTATCGGCTGCGATGATCACGGTATCTGCTGCGTCAATTTCAGCTTGGGTTAGCTCGTTTTGGATCCCTTCTTGGCCGTGTGTTTCTACTTTGATGGTAATGCCACGTTCTGCTGCCGCTTTTTCAAGTGCTTCTTGTGCCATAAATGTATGGGCAATGCCTGTTGGGCAGCCAGTCGCCGCAATAATTTGATAGGTTTTCATTTTTAATACTCCCTTCTTAACGAAATGACTTCAATTTGATTTAATAACGCGTCAAGATTTGTAAGATCGCCAAGCCCCGCCGAGAAAGCCGTCGCTGATCCGGCTGCTACCGCATATTTTAAGGCTTCTTGTAAAGAGGCTTGTTGTAATCTTTTCCCGACAAATGCCGCGAGTAACGTGTCTCCTGCGCAGGCCGTGTTGACCACTTTTCCTTTTGGTGCATTGGCAAAATAGCTTTCGTGTTCATTTAAGAATAGTGCGCCCTGTGCCCCGGCGGAAACGAGCACGCCTTCTGCCCCCTTTTCTAGAAGTGACTGAGCAGCTGTTTCGATTTCGCTAATTTTCGTAAGTTTTTTTACGCCGACAAACGCTGCGAGCTCCTCTTCATTTGGCTTAATTAAATAGGGTTGATCGGACAAACAGCTCACAAGAACCTCAGAACTAATGTCAAAAATGACACGAAACTTGTTTTTCTTTGCCCGCTTTGAAATTTCTATGAAGATCTGCTCATCCACGCCTTGCGGCAAGCTGCCAGATACGAATAAAATATCGTCTTTTTCCAGTTGATCCATTTGCTTCAACAATTTGGTTTGATATTTCTCAGCAATTTCCGGACCTTGATTGACTGCTTTATATTCGAGTTTCCCAGCGCGAATAAATGTATTAATCCGAGTAATGCCAGGGACGTGAACAAAATCTGTTTGAATTCCCTTTTTCGTCAGCTCTTGTTCGATAAAGTCGCCGGTAAAGCCTGCTAAAAAGCCAAGTGCCACCGAATCAATCCCCATCTGCTTCAAAATAAAAGAAATATTAATAGCTTTTCCATTCGCTTGATAATCTTCAAAGACGCTCCGATTAACAATAAATGGTTCAAAATTTTTAAATTCCGTGAATAAATCAATCGCCGGATTCATCGTGCAGGTGTAAATCATGTTTTCACCTCTTCCTCAACTTGTGTTTTTGCTATATGATAAGTATGACGCATTTTTCTTTGTAAATGTTTTCAGAAAGCGTCAAACGGCTTGTAAAAATTTACGAATGGATGTGGAGAGCTTGGAAAGTTCCTTTTTTATGCGAAAAAAACAGCATTACCATCAGCTAAGTGAAGCCGAACGTTTTCTCATTGACTATCTCGAACGTCACTTAAATGAAATTCCTGAAAAGTCAATCGTTGCTTTAAGCGAAGAAGCAAGTGTTTCCACCGCAACGATCACGCGTACGATGCAAAAAATCGGTTATACCGGGTTTACCGCCTTTAAGATTCACATAAAAGATGAAATCTCCGACCCTGATTTCGACGTCATCGAAAAAGTCGACAACGAAATCAAAAAAGCGATCTTAAAAAACGAGCAAGAAGTGACGAATACTATTCACCAACTGGATAGCGGCACCATCGAAGACGCCATCCAAAAAATTCACTTTGCACGGCGTGTTGTGATTTTTGCTCGCGGCTTCTCTGAACTAATTGCGCAAGAAATGATGGTCAAGCTTCAGCTTCTTGGTAAGTATGCCGAGATGCACAACGACCCAAATATCATCCCAACTATCAGCAAACGTTACACGTCAAAAGATGTTGTGATTTTCATTTCACTTAGCGGAGAAACAGCCGAACTTGTCGATGCCGCTCGAGTTTGCCGTGATAAAAATGTGGGAATGATCAGCTTTACAGCGAGCCGCTCAAGTTCACTTGCACGTCTCACGGAAATTGATTTTGTTTGTCACAAATCAGCTGTATCTTACTTTCCTGATTACGAAGTTCGTTCACGACTTCCTATCCAAGTCATGGCTCGAATTGTACTTGATGCATATGCGATTCGTTTTTTTGAATCCTAATAAGAGTAAAGAAGCAAGAGCAAGGAAATGACTCTTTTACGTAGAGAGTTCTCTCCTTGTTCTTGCTTCCTTTTCTTGGTAAAAACGGAATCTTTGACGTCACTTATCAAAGTGTTACACTGGGAATTGCAGTAAGTAGAATCGCATACATTTTATAATCTTTCGAATAAGGAGGAAAACATATGTATACAATTGGAGACTATTTACTTGATCGATTAAGTGAACTTGGAATCACGGAGATTTTCGGGGTTCCAGGTGATTACAATTTACAGTTTCTTGATAAAATCATGGCAAATAAAAACCTAAAATGGGTTGGAAACGCGAATGAATTAAATGCCGCATATATGGCAGATGGCTATGCGCGAACGAGGAAAGCTGCGGCACTTGTTACAACATTTGGGGTTGGGGAGCTAAGTGCAATGAACGGTATCGCTGGAAGTTTTGCAGAAAATGTTCCCGTTGTTGAGATCATTGGTTCTCCGCAATCTGGGGTTCAAGATACGCGAAAACTTGTCCACCATACTTTAGGAGATGGCGAGTTCTCGCACTTTGAAAAAATGCACCAAGCCGTGACTGCTGCGACTGCTCATTTAACCAAAGAAAACGCGCCCGCAGAGATTGATCGCGTACTAAATACATTGCTAGAAACAAGAAAGCCGGTTTACCTTAACCTACCAATTGATGTGGCGGAAAGCCCCGCTTCAAAACCAAGCGGGGAATTATCTGGTTTGACGGAATTAACGAGCGAAGATCAAAACCTACTTCAAGAAATTGAAAGTGCATTTTTGGAAGCAAAGCAACCTGTCGTGATGGCAGGCCATGAACTTGCTAGTTTCGGCCTTGAAAAGTCCATTCAAAAGTTGATTGAAAAAACACAGCTTCCAGTCACAACATTAAGCCTTGGAAAAGGTGTGATCGATGAAACGATGCTTTCTTTTATTGGGACTTATAGCGGAGCACTTTCAGAACCAAGTGTCCAAAATTTTGTAGATCAAGCTGATTTGTTATTGTTACTGGGCGTGAAACTATCCGATTCAGTAACTGGCACTTTCAGCCAAGGTTTTAGCGAACAAAATGTGATCGCCCTTAATGTGGATGGCGTTAGCGTTTATGGTAAAGTCACTCAAAATCATCATTTTGAACCACTCATTAAAGCACTAGCAGATTTAGAAGTTACGCCTTATCAAGGGGATTATCCATCGAAAGGCTCCACTTCGACCTCCTTTATCGGGACAGATGACGACGCTACGCTCACTCAAAAAAGTTACTGGCAAGCGATGGATGCTTTCTTTCAACCGGGAGATACCCTCATCGCTGAGCAAGGAACTTCTTTCTTTGGTATTGCGCCTTTATTTTTAAAAACTGGGACGAAGTTTATCGGCCAGCCTTTATGGGGGTCCATTGGATTCACTTTTCCTGCGGCACTAGGGAGCCAAATTGCAAATCCAGATAGTCGTCATATCTTAGCTATCGGTGATGGTTCTTTGCAGCTAACGGCTCAAGAGCTAGGCGTCGCACTGCGAGAAAAGCTAACTCCGATTATTTTTGTACTCAACAATGATGGATATACGGTTGAACGTCAAATTCATGGTGCGGAGCAGTCTTACAATGATATTCCGATGTGGCACTATAAACAGTTACCGGATTGTTTTGGTGGAAACTCAAATGCCTTTCAAGCTTATCAAGTTCGCACCGAAAAAGAACTGCTCGCTGCCATGAAGGAAGCCCGTTCTGATCCAAGTCGTTTATATTGGATCGAAGTCATGCTTGAAAAAATGGATGCCCCTGAATACTTACAAAAGTTAGGCAAACTTTTTACAAAACAAAATTCTTAAGGTTAGAAAAATGAGGAATGCCTTTTGAATAGGCATCCCTCATTTTTAGTAATATGTAATTATTTCCTTTTATTCCTTCGCAGATATATTTTTTACAATAAGATAGTTTTTGATGCAAAAAACAAAGACCGCTAAAATTCCGATAAAAGCAATGACCGTAACTATTCCGATTCGAAGCGAAAACGAAACGAGAAAGAGAACAAACAAAATAAAACATGGAATCATTAATGGATTTATTTTAATCTCCAATTTATCACCCGGCTTCGCTTCCACTGTTTTTGAACCCATATACCACTGATTCGCACTTATTTGCGCTGGTCCACTTACTTCAAATTCTTTTTCTTCATTATTTTTCAGACTAGCTACTTTTTCCCGGTTCATTTTCACAGAAATTTTCGCCAACCCTCCAACAGCTCCAGTATCCCTTTTTATTCCTATTTTCATTTCCATCGCATCCCTTCTTTTTTAATTCCTCTAAAATTTTAGCACAGTTTTAAGTAAAATAATGTGTCTATTTTATGAACTTTTCTGTTATTTATATAAAAAAAAGAGCACCCAACCAACTTAGGAACCCTTTTTCATAATTTTTTCGACGATTGATTACGCTAATTTTCTTACTATGCCTCCCACTTGATTTTATACTTATAAATCACAACTGTTAGAAGTATGCTTATCCCTGTTAAATAAAAAATACTTATCATATTTTCTTGGAAAACTTGCTTGCCTAGCCATAGTCCTTCTAAAACTTTAATGGAGTGAGCCATTGGCGTAAAATCCGCCACTTTTTTAATCAAGGATGGCAGTGAGTCCAGTGGTATCGCAATGCCTGAACCAAAAATCATCACAAGAAAAATAGCTGTTGAAGCAATATTTGTACTTCTCGAAGATTTAAATAGCAACACGATTACATAACCAAGACCATAAAAAATATAAATCGATAGCAGCCAAAATAAAATGAAACTTACTCCTTGAATAAATGTCATATAGAAATGAGCATCAAAAAAAAGAAAACAAGTAAGGCTTACAAGAATTGTAGAGATCAGATTGACAACAATATAAGTAATCATCACTGAAAAGAAATACATCATATAGGATACTGGGTAAGAAAAATATCTTTTCAATGTGCCTTTCTCTTTGAGTTCACTAATTGAAATGGGAATCCCCATTAAGCCGATATTAGCAATAATAAAGACAATATTTATAGGAAACACCGTATCAATTCCTTTAAAACCTTTTTCAGCATCCATGACATCTTGTCCAAATGCTGAACCAAACACAACCGTCAATACTAAAGGTAAAACAAAGATAAAGAAAATCGAAGACGGCTCTCGCAAAATTGCTTTTGCTTCTGTTTTTATGATGGACTTACATTTAGTGAATTTGGAAGCTAGTATTTTTCCTAACTTCATTTCTTCGGTTTCTTGTACGATATTGTCTTTATGCATCCAATTTCACTTCCTTTTCTGACAGATACAAGTAAATATCTTCCACCGAAATTTGTCGTGTGTCTTCAACTTCCAATTTAAGTCTCTCATCAAGTTGATCCACAGATTTCCGGATATAAAAATTAACTAATAGACCAGAATAAACCGTTTCATAGTGGATATCAAACTCTTCTAGTTTTTGACTAATCCTCTCTGCATCTACTTTTTTACTTTGTATTCTCGTCTGATATTCAAAGGTTTCCAGTAATGAGGTCTTACTCCCTTTAAATAGTAAATTCCCTTTGCTCAATAATAAAATTTGGTCACAATAGCTTGCAGCCTGATCTAAATAATGATCAGAAACAATGCATATTTTTTCCGTTGAATAGTCTTTAATGATAGACCAAATGAAATCTCTTGTTTGAACGTCTAACCCAGAAGCTGGCTCATCAAAGAAAATAATGTCATAATCTTGAATAAAAAGAGAAGCAATCAATAATTTCCTTTGTAATCCCCCGGATAGTCTTTGGCTTTTCTTATTTCGATGTTCATACAATCCAAATTTATGAAGATATAAGTTGATGTCAATTTCTTTATCAAAAATTTCACTCACAAATTCCAATTCTTCTGTCACAGTTATGTTTTTTCTAACACCGTTTTGTTGAAAGAGAATCCCCACTTTCTTCTTGAATTCTGATTCAGTTATTACTGCATTGTATTCTACACTTCCAGAATCGGCTGAGATGATCTTAGCCAATATTTCCATCAGTGTTGATTTTCCGCTTCCATTTGGACCTGCTAATAGATATAATCCATTTTCAGAAATTTTGAAAGATACGTCTTTTAACGCATGATTGTTGCCATAATACTTATTTAAATTCATTACCGTTATATTCATGCCACTTGCCCTTTCCTGATTTTTTAGCATCAAATAATTATAAGAAACACGGCTTTCCTATCCTGCCTATTATTAAGACATTATATATGTTCTCTACTATGCACCAATAAACTTTCATAAAAGCTCTAAAAACAAA
>NZ_JAATJW010000048.1 GCF_011800755.1 Listeria valentina | reverse complement strand
TTTTCCATTTTTATAGAAAAAAACGCCCATCCCTCTTCTTTCTCATGGAGGGATCGGCGTTTTTCGACAGTCTGGAATCTTGCTTTTATAGCAAGATTCTTTTTGAAATAGTGATGAAGATTAACGAGAATAGAATTCAACGATAAATGCTTCATTAATTTCAGCAGCAAGTTCTGCACGTTCTGGAAGGCGGTTTAAAGAACCTTCAAGTTTGTCAGCGTCGAATGTCACGTATTCAGGCACGAAGCTTGATACTTCAAGACTTTCAGCGATTGACGAATTTTCAGCAGATTTTTCGCGAACAGAAACCACTTGACCAACAGAAAGTTGGTAAGAAGGAATGTCAACGCGTTTTCCATCTACAGTGATGTGACCGTGGTTTACAAGTTGACGCGCAGCACGACGAGTGCGGGCAAGTCCCATACGGTAAACGACGTTATCAAGACGTTGTTCAAGGAGAATCATGAAGTTTTCACCATGTTTACCTTGAAGTTTTCCTGCTCTGTTGAACGTATTTTTAAATTGACGTTCAGTTAGTCCATACATATGACGCAATTTTTGCTTTTCAGCTTGTTGCAAACCATATTCAGACATTTTTTTACGTTGGTTAGGACCGTGTTGTCCTGGAGCGTACGGACGACGCTCAATTTCTTTACCAGTTCCAGAAAGTGAAATCCCAAGACGACGGGAAACTTTCCAGCTTGGACCAGTATAACGAGCCATTAAGTGACTCCTCCTTTAATTTGTTTTTAGCATAAAAACAAACGAGCATGACGCAGAAAAAGGGCAGTCCACCTTCAAATATCTTCACCTTAGCAGCCGCAGGGTTACACAATATTCCACGGCAAGAGCCGGGGGTAAACAACGATCTTCTTCCAGCTTTCATACAAGCTGCGTTTTACACAAAGTCTAGTATAGTATAAAATCACTTGATTTGTCAACGGATTTCAGCTAGAAGAGCCTCGCAAATTTGTTCTAAATAAAACTGGTCAGTTTCATCAAAGCGACTAAGATTGGGGCTATCAATGTCAAGAACACCAATAAGTTCATTATTCAAGACTAGTGGAACAACAATTTCAGAGCGACTTTGCGCGTCACAAGCGATGTGTCCTGGAAAAGCATTAACATCCTGGACAATGTAAGTTTTTTCATCTTTGGCTGCATTGCCACATACGCCTTTGCCAATTGGAATGCGTATACAAGCTGGAAGACCTTGGAAAGGGCCAAGAACAAGTTCATTATGTTCCTTTTCGAATAGATAAAAGCCGACCCAATTGATTTCATCAAGCGCTTGGTTTAAAAGAGCGGCAAGGTTGCTTAAATTTGCAATGCTGTTTTTTTCTCCGCTAATTAAGGCTTTGGCTTGTTTTAAACAGAGTTCGTAATTTTCTTGCTTCGTTCCTTGAAATTTAGGGATTTCAATCACTTTGACAACACCACTTTCATATAAAATAATTGTTCAAATTATAGCATATTCTCGGCTTGACTAAAAGATCCAAAACTTTTTTTAGTTTTTATGAGGCGAGAGAAGTAAATTTCTATAAATCGTGGTAAAATAGAGCATGTGTATTGTGTACATATACCGATAAAATATAAAAGAGGGCTTTATCTATTTTTATTAAAGAAAAAGACACTAGTTGGATCGGTAATAAGCAGATGGGAGGATTTTGAATGTTTTACTATATTTTAATCGGTTTTATCGTGGTGATCATCGCCCTTTTTGGTACCGGATATTGGCTGAAAAAGAAACATTCGACAAGGATTGGGGAACTAGAAGCAAAGTGTGAACGTTTGCGCGATCTTCCGGTAATCGATGAACTTTCGAAAGTGAAAAAATTAAAGTTGACTGGGCAAACAGAAAATTTATTTGAGTCTTGGCGCAGTTCTTGGGATGAAATATCAACGAGATTGTTTCCAGACGTAGAAGAAGTACTTTTAAATGCAGAAATGAACGTCAATCATTACCGGTTTGGGTCTGCTACTCAAGATGAAAATGATTTAGAACAAATGCTTGTCACGATTGAAAATCAAATTAATCAAATTTTAAGTGGACTTAGGGAACTTCTGGCAAGCGAAGAAAAAAATGCTTTAGAAAGCCGTGCAACAAAAGAAAAACTAGCGGAATTACGTCGCTTTATTTTGACACATGGTTTCAAACTCGGTAAGGCGCAAAATGCCTTTGAAAAAGAGTTGGATGAGATTCAAATAGAAATTAATCATTACGATGCACTAACGGATCAAGGTGACCATCTTGAAGCTCGCGAAGTGATTATGGCAACTAAAAAAAGAATCACTTCATTAGATGAAGAAATGGAGCGTACACCAAAACTTCTACTTGAAGCTGAAAATGCGGTTCCAAGCGAGCTTGTAAAACTTGAGGCTGGTTATGCAGAGATGCTTGCTGAAGGCTATTACTTAGAACAATTGGGCATTCAAAAAGAAATTGAGCGTTTGAAAGAACAAACAGAGAAAGTGAAAGAAAAATTGATGCATCGTGAAATTGATGCAGCTGAGTCTTTAATCCAAGAAGCCAAAGTAGAAACTGATTTGCTCTATGATACTCTAGAAGGGGAAGTCCACGCTCGGTCGTATATTCTTGAAAATAAAGAAAAGATTGCGGAGAAACTTGAAAAGCAGGAACAAGTTTCGGAAAAGCTTTCTAATCAAATTGCTGAAGTTAAAGGAACTTATCATATTTCCGAGGAAGAACTTGCCGCTTATTTAAAAACACAAGCCTCACTTGCCGAACAAAAAGAAAGTTTTGCCCGTGTTAGCACACTTCAGAAAGAAGGCGCTATTGCTTATTCGGCTATGCAAGATACACTTCGCGAAATTGAAGCTGAGATTGCAGAAATTGCGGAAAAACAAGATGCGATTGCAGAAGATCTACGTTCACTTCGAAAAGATGAGCTAGAAGCAAGAGAAGATGCGGATGAAATGAAGCGAATTTGTAACCAACTTGAGCGGAATTTAACACGTGCTAGGTTACCTGGGATTCCAGAAGAGTTTGTAGCGTTACAAGAACATTTTTTAAACTCGGTAGAAAACATGGAACGTTCTTTAGTTGAACGCCCGCTGAATATTAAAACGGTAGAAAAGAATCAGCAAATTGCTAAAGAAGATTTGACGCATTTACAAGAAAAAGCTGAGGATATTTTAGAAAACGCAAAATTTGTGGAAGCTGTGATTCAATATTCGAACCGTTACCGAATGGATCATCCGGAGCTTGCAGAAAGCCTAAATAAAGCAGAGCGGCATTTTTACGGAGATTACAATTATAAGAAGGCCTTAGAAATTGCTGTAACTGCACTCGAAAAGGTTGAACCGAGCGCATTTAAAAAGATCGAAAAAACATTTGAACATTCAAATGAGAATGAATAGGAATGGCGACGCAGGTGCACTGAAGCCTGCGTCATTCTTTTGATCGCTTGACAGCTGTGTTAAAATAGGGAAGGAAAACTTTTAGGAGGCGGCTTTTAATCATGATTTATTTAGATAACAGTGCAACAACGAAACCTTACTCTGCTGTTTTAGAAACCTATACAAAAGTAGCAAGCCGCTATTTTGCCAATCCTTCCTCGTTACATGCTTTTGGTCAAAAGGTTCGGGAGCTACATGAAGAGGCAAGGAAACAAGTTGCCCAACTGCTTGGTGTGCGAAGCGATGAACTTATTTTCACATCTGGTGGAACGGAAAGTAATAATTTAGCGTTAAAAGGAATCGCTTATCGCTATAAAAATAGAGGGAAACACTTAATTACGACGCAGATTGAGCATCCTTCTGTCAGAGAAGTTATGCGAGAACTTGAAAAAGACGGATTTACGGTGACTTATCTTCCTGTGAATGAAAATGGAGTCGTCGAGCTTCGCGATTTTGAACAAGCTTTGCGCAAAGACACGATTCTTGTATCCATGATGCATGTTAATAATGAAGTGGGAAGCATTCAACCTGTTCAGGAAATTGGAAAGCGACTACTTGAGCATCAAGCATTTTTTCATGTGGATAATATTCAGGGAATGGGGATGTGTGAACTCGAAATGAGCGCCATTGACCTCGTGTCAGTTTCTGGACATAAACTTCATGGACTGCGTGGGACGGGACTTCTTTATAAGAAGAAAGGGATCGAACTCCATCCGGAAATATTAGGCGGTGGGCAAGAAGAAGGAGTGCGCAGCGGAACTGAAAATACTGCTGGAGCGGTCGCTTTAGCGAAAGCACTTCGATTAACGTTTGCTGAAAAAACGAACAAATTGAGTCAAGTAGTGGCAATACGCGATTATTTATTAAAAGAGCTTGGCCAAATGAACGGAATTCATGTCCACTCTCAGAAAACGAGTATTGCACCTCATATTCTCTGTCTTTCTGCAAGTGGTCATCGTGGAGAAGTGCTAGTTCATGCACTTGAGAAAAAAGAAATTTTTGTTTCTACGACGAGTGCTTGTTCATCGAAAGCCAAGTTAGCAAGTAGTACTTTAAAAGCGATGGGAGTTTCAGATGACGAAGCGACTGGAGCGATTCGCATCAGCTTAAGCTACGAAAATACATTTTCAGAAGCAGAACAATTTGTCAGTGCTTTTCAAGAAGTAATAGAAAAAATAAACGAAGTGGTGAAATAATTGGAATTTGAACGTATTTTAATTCGTTATGGAGAATTATCAACAAAAGGAAAGAACCGCAAACAATTTGTTGCACGACTTGCAGCGAATGTAAGACGTGTTGTAAAAGATATGCCCAATATAACGGTTCACGGCGAACGTGATCGAATGCAGTTGTTTTTAAACGGAGCTCCCGTTCAAGACGTACTGGAACGGCTAAAATCCATTTTTGGAATTCAGTCTTTTAGTCCAGTTATCAAAACAGAGCTGGATGTTGAAGCGGTGAAAGAAGCTGCTTATCAACTTGTAAGTGACACTCATCAGCCTGGGGGCACGTTCAAAGTAGCAGCTAGACGGGGATATCGAGATTTCCCGCTTGATTCCAACGAGTTAAATCAAGAAATTGGAGCAGCAGTTTTACGTCGAATCCCTGATCTTACTGTGAATGTCAAACAGCCGGATATCAAATTGAATGTCGAAGTTCGTGCAGATGGGGTTTTCCTTTCTTCACAAATTATCCAAGGTGCTGGAGGGCTTCCTGTTAGTTCATCAGGAAAAGCTATGTTGATGCTATCAGGGGGAATTGATAGCCCTGTAGCAGGTTATTTGGCGATGAAACGAGGAGTAGAAGTAGAAGCTGTTCATTTTCATAGTCCGCCATATACAAGTGAACAAGCCAAACAAAAAGCAATTGATTTAGCACAGAAAATTGCGAAATATAGTGGCCAAGTACAGATGCATGTCGTGCCATTTACTGAGATTCAAGAAACGATAAAAAAACAAATTCCTGAAGGCTACGTTATGACTGTAACAAGACGATTGATGCTGCAAATCACAGATCAACTTCGTAAGAAAAGAAATGCTCTTGCGATTGTAAATGGGGAAAGTCTTGGACAGGTTGCAAGTCAAACATTAGAGAGTATGCTTGCGATTAATGAAGTCACCGAAACGCCTATTATTCGCCCTGTTGTGACGATGGATAAAAATGAAATTATCGACATTGCAAAATCCATTGATACTTTTGAACTCTCCATCCAACCTTTTGAAGATTGCTGCACGATTTTCACGCCAACCGCTCCTAAAACTAAGCCTAAAGTAGACAAAGTAAAATACTATGAAAGTTTCATTGATTTTTCGAGTTTAATTGAACAAGCTTTGCAAAATGTTGAAACGTTTTCGGTAGATGTGGCTAAGGAACAAACAATAAAGGATGAGTTCAAAGACTTATTTTAATCCAGAAAGAGAGACGAGAATGGAAAAATTAAAGCAGTGGTTAATTAATACGATTCCTTGGTACACGGAAAACTTACACAGCATTATGATGTACCTTGTAATGGGTGGAATTACAACGCTGATCAATATTGTGAGCTTTTGGTTTTTTGCATCCTTCTTAAATTGGGATTACCGAATTGCCAATACAATTGCTTGGATTCTATCTGTGCTATTTGCATATCTGTCAAATAAAAAATATGTATTCGAAAGCTATACACCGACTTGGAAGGACAAGCTTCGTGAAGCTACTTCCTTTTTTGGCTTCAGATTCTTAACGTATTTAGTTGACATGCTGATGATGGTAGTCTTTATTAGTATGCTGAACGTAAATGAAACTTGGTCGAAAATTTGGGTGAATGTGATTGTACTTGTTTTGAATTATGTATTCAGCAAATGGATCATTTTCAAAATCCAAAAAAAATAATAGGTTAGGTTCTTGCCTAAATAAAAACTCGAAGCCGCAATAAAAGAGCTTCGAGTTTTTTGTTTAAAGAAAATTTCGTTTGACTTTATCCCAAAAGGAGTTATCAGGTAATTTAATGATATTAATGAACCGGTCACCCACTTCGAGATGAATGTCATGCACGTGCTGGATACTGAGTGCCTCGCTATCCATTCCGATGAGCGGGAATTCGTTATTTTCATCAGAACCAATTTTAATATGAAGTTTACGCTTAGGGCTCAAAACAAAAGAGGATCCAAGTGTTCGGAACCGGTTATTGTTTAAAGAAGCTAGTTCACTGACTTGCATAGAAGGAAGGAGCGGATCAATGATAGCGCCGTTAACTGACTTATTATAGGCAGTACTTCCAGTTGGAGTCGCAATTACCATACCATCTCCTCTGAAAGTTTCAAAATGTCGCTCATTAATATAAATATCCATCGTAAGTGTCCGAATGATCGAAGAACGGATATTAAATTCATTGAGGACATAAAAGGCTTTCGTATTGTTGACCGTGCCATGAATAGTTGGGTAACGTCTAACGAGCCACCGCTCATCCGATGCAGCTTTCATAATTTCTTCGAGCTGATGAATGTGAAAGTCACAGTATTGTCCAAGCTGTTCCGTTAAGGCGATCCCAGCATATAAACAGTCTTGGCGAAAATGTGTTTCGCGAACGGATTTTAAAAATGCACCATCACCACCGATACTAATGATAACAGTAGCTTTTGTATAATCTTCCGTAAGCTTATAACCATAATCCACTGCAAGTTTTTTTAAATCTTTAGCAATTTGATGAAGTTCTTCGGTTTTACGATATGAAAAGTGGAAAATTTGATTAGACATTTTAGAGTCCTCCTTTGTAGAAAGCGTTTCTTTTATTTTAACATGCTTTTTATAAATTTACCTTTCACATCATTGAGGCAGATTGTTCGCTTTCATAGTTATTTTTTTCTACAATGGAAATAGAAAAGAATTTGGAGGAGGAAAACAACATGGCTAATGTTACTTTTAAAGGTGAAAAAATGACACTTCTTGGAACGGAACAAAAAGTTGGGAATCAGGCACCGGATTTTACGGTTTTGAATAATGATCTTGAGCCCGTTTCTTTGCATGACTATGATGGTAAGGTACGCATTTTGAGTGTTGTTCCTTCAATCGATACAAGTGTATGCTCAGCACAAACACGTCGATTTAATGAAGAAGCAGGGGACCTTGCGAATACAGTTGTCCTAACTATCTCAGTAGACTTACCTTTTGCACAAAAAAATTGGTGTGCGGCTTCTGGCCTTGACCATGTGATCACACTTTCTGACCATAAAGATCTTTCTTTTGGGAAAGCTTATGGTGTGGTTATGGAAGAATTGAGGTTGCTTGCACGATCTGTGTTTGTTGTGAATGCGGCAGGCGAAATTGTTTATGTAGAATATGTGAGTGAGGGAACGAATCATCCTGATTACGAAAAAGCCATTGAAGCTGCTAAACAAGCGTGATGATAGAAAAAAGCTTCTCGTGTAACGGGAAGCTTTTTTCTGTATTATTTTAACAAATAATCTGTATTATAAAAGAATCGTTTTTTTTAGAAAAAGCTTTCATGGCGTGTAGAAATACGTTATAATAACTTTGGTGTTTAAATGATGAAAATTCGAGGTGTTTGCTTTGGCTAACGAAACAACCACAAAAGTTTTTCAAGTTCTCGATGAAACAGCGATCATTCTACAAAATGCTCTTGAAATGAGTTATTTAGAAGCTGTTTACGAAACAAGTGAAAACCTTTTCCAAAATGAAGTGTTGCAACAAGATGAACTGACAGAGAAACAAGTAGCGAGTTTAGCTGAGAAATACCATTCCATTAACCTTGAAGATTACTCTTCTGAGGAAATTCGAAAGGGGTTTCAGCTTGCACTACTAAAGGGCATGAAACATGGTATCCAAATGAATCATCAAATGACGCCTGACTCAATCGGCTTTATTTTGGCTTATTTAGTAGAAAAAGCACTAGAAGGGCAGAAAAAAATCGCATTATTGGATCCCGCTGTAGGCACAGGAAACCTGCTTACAACAGTCATTAATCAACTTAAGCTCCGGCGTGATGCTGAAGTCACAGCAACAGGTGTGGAAGTGGATGATTTACTGATTTCGCTTGCTTTTGTTGGTTCTGACTTAGAAAAGGTTGATATGACGCTACTTCATCAAGATGGGCTTGCAAATCTGCTTGTTGACCCGGTTGACGCAGTTATAAGTGATTTGCCGGTTGGGTATTACCCAAATGATGAGCGTTCGGAAGACTTTGAATTAAAACGTGAAAGCGGACATTCTTTTGCACACTTTTTATTCATTGAGCAAGGCTTACGTTACACAAAGCCCGGCGGTTATCTATTTTTCATAGTTCCGGAAAATATGTTTGCAACAGATGACTTTGCCAAACTGGATCGCTTTATCAAGAAGCATGGTTTTCTAGAAGGAATCATCAAATTACCTGAAAGTCTATTTCAAACTGAAAATGCACGAAAAAGCATCTTGATTTTGCAAAAAGCTGGGGAAGGTGTGCGCGCACCTAAGGAAGTGTTACTAGCTAATTTGACATCACTTTCAGACCCGCACTCGACAGCGCCAATTTTGGCGCAAATTGAAAAATGGTTCCAAGAGAACAAACAAGAAGGGAATTGAGAAAAGTACAATGGAAAAAACAATCGCAATTAATGCAGGGAGTTCTTCTCTGAAGTTTCAACTTTATGATATGCCTAGTGAGGAAGTCATCACAAAAGGAATCGTAGAACGAATTGGTCTTAAAGATTCGATCTTCACGATTACTGTAGACGGAGAAAAAATCACAGAAACAACAGATATTCCAGATCATGAAGTGGCTGTTAACATGCTGCTCGATAAATTGATTTCGCACAATATCATCCAATCTTATGATGAAATTACTGGTGTTGGACACCGTGTTGTACATGGTGGTGAAAAATTCCCTGAATCCGTTTATATTAACGATCAAGTCATCCAGGATATCGAAGCACTCTCTGAACTTGCACCACTGCATAACCCGGCGAATGCAACAGGAATTAAAGCTTTTAAGAAAATTTTGCCAGACATCGTTTCAGTTGCTGTTTTTGATACAGCTTTCCACCAAACGATGCCGCCTTCAAGCTATCTATACAGTTTGCCATACAGCTATTACGAAGATTACGGAATTCGAAAATATGGTTTCCACGGAACCAGTCATAAATATGTATCTGAACGCGCTGCAGAACTACTTGGACGCCCGGTCGAAGAACTTCGACTCATTACTTGTCATTTAGGGAACGGAGCAAGTATCGCGGCCATTCAAAATGGGAAGTCAACAGATACATCAATGGGCTTCACGCCGCTTGCGGGTGTTTCGATGGGAACTCGTTCGGGGAATATTGATCCAGCCTTGATTCCGTTTATCATGGAAAAAACTGGGAAGACTGCTGAACAAGTGCTTGATGTGTTAAATAAAGAATCTGGAATGCTTGGTGTTTCTGGAATTTCGAGTGACTTACGCGACTTAGAAGAAGCAGCTTCAAAAGGCAACGAACGTGCTGACTTGGCGCTTGAAGTCTTTGTGGATCGTATTCATAAATATATCGGCTCTTATGCAGCACGTATGAATGGTGTTGACGCAGTTGTTTTCACAGCAGGAATTGGCGAAAACAGTTCATTCATTCGTGAAAAAGTTTTGCACGGTCTTGAATTCATGGGCGTTTACTGGGATCCAGCTTTAAACCAAGTTCACGGCGAGGAAGCTTTCCTTAATTATCCGCATTCACCAGTAAAAGTTATTGTGATTCCAACCAATGAAGAATTAATGATCGCTCGTGATGTAGAGCGTATCAAAAAAGAACGTTCTTAATATTAAAGAAAAATGCTTCCCGAATGGGAGGCGTTTTTTTATTGATTTTAATTATAAATGAATTTTACTTTTGTTTATAGATATGGTAAACTTAATTAGAAATCGAGGTGTGGATATGGATTTGAATAAGCGAACCTATTTAGAAGTAAAGCAAGGATTCCACCAGCAAAAGGACCAACTGATTTGTAATTATTGTGAGGAAAAATTTGAAGAAGGACAAGTTTATTCTTTTTCTGGTAAGTTCTATGAGGCGAAGCAAGCGATAACAGAACATATTTTAGAGGCTCACGAGGGCAATGCTCGGATGCTTAGAGAAGAAGCTAGTAAGTATAATACGTTGACAGAAAAACAAAAAAAATTACTCCAAGCTTTTCAAAGTGGAAAAAAAGATACTCAAATTGCAACTGAATTTGGTCTTTCTGCTTCAACTGTTAGGCATCAAAAATTTACTTTTCGAGAAAAAGCCAAACAAGCAAAACTCTATCTCGCACAATATGAGAATACTTTTAGGACGGATGAGAAGAAAAGTTCTTTTTTTCTTATCCCACATAAGGCTCAAAATTTAGATGATCGTTTTATGATTACAGAGGAAGAATCTGCAAAAACGCTAAAGACCTACTTTGATTTTGATGATGGATTAGTTTTACGACGTTGGCCGAAAAAGCAGAAGAAAATCATTATTGTTTTAAATCGAATCAAAGAAGAACTCTTGCCGCACAAAATTTATACTGAAAAAGAAATCACACAATTATTAAGCCACATTTATTTTGACTCAGTGACTTTGCGACGCTATTTATTTGATTACGGATTTATTAGCAGAACGCCAGATGGCAAACAATATTGGCTAGAGGAATCTTAGAGTTTCTTGCCTAAGGATAGAGGAGAAAAAGTATGGATGCTAAGAGAAAAAAAGAATTGCAACAGCAATATAAAGAAATGAAGACTTATTATGGGGTGATTCAACTAAAAAATGATCAAAATGGGAAAATATTTATTGATACAGTTCCAAATCTTAAAAATCGCTGGTCCTATTATATGATGTCTTTAGATTCTAATCGCCATCCAAATAAAAAGCTTCAAGAAGAATGGAATACATTTGGAAAGGAACATTTTAAATATCAAGTATTATTCGAAAAGCCTAACACGGATGTGACGGATATGAAATTTGAACTCAAACAATTGAAGAAAAAGTGGCTTGAAAAGTTACAACCGTTTGGTGAGCAAGGTTATCATAGGATGGAAGAATTGAACAAATAAAAAACGAAGCGTTGGCTTCGTTTTTTACTTGTTGAGTTGTAAGTATAAGCATTAGTTGTATTCTGGTTCTTCATTCCGAACAACTAACACATCGCAAGGAGAGTGGCGGATGATATACTCCGAAACACTTCCGATAAGTAAACGTTCAACAGCATTTAAACCAGTAGCTCCACACATGATTAAATCTGCTTGGAATGTAGTGGCTGCTTCTTTTGTGATCGCTGTTTTCGGAGAACCATATTCAATATAAGTTTCAACTTTAGAAACGCCGTCTTTCATAGCATCCTCTTTGTAACCATTTAAAAGTTCATCCGCATATTCCGTTGCTTTATCTGCCATACTCGTATCGTAGTTAGCTACAGAAGAAAAAGCACGTGTATCAATAACATGGACTAAACCAAGCGCTCCATCATTTCTTTTTGCAACTTGAATGGCTTTTTTAAATGCTTGTTCTGCTTCTTTTGAACCGTCAACAGCTACAAGAATACGTTTATACTGTTGTAACATAAAAATCCCTCCCAAAAAATATCTATTGAATACTTATATTTTACCCCTTTTTCGTAGAAACAACCATTAAAAATAGAAAAATTTTTAAAATAGCAGAATTACGGCTTTTTTGGGAACTAAAAATAGTCCATTCAAAAAAGTTAGCAGAAATAACCTAATATGTTTGTGCAATTTAGGTATTTTGTGTTAATATAAAAATGTAAGCGGTTAACTACAGGTCTTAGTACCCACAAAAGGAGAGATTTTTCATGATTATCGGTGTACCGAAAGAAATAAAAAACAATGAGAATCGTGTGGCAATGACTCCTGCCAGTGTTCTTTCATATGTGAACGCTGGGCATTCAGTCATGGTTGAAAAGGGAGCAGGTGAGGGCTCAAATTTTCACGATGCAGATTACAAAGAAGCAGGGGCACAAATCGTTGAAACAGCTAAAGAGGCTTGGGCGGCTGAAATGGTTGTAAAGGTAAAAGAACCGATTGCTTCTGAATATCAGTATTTCCGCGAAGGATTACTGCTTTTCACGTATCTACATTTAGCAAATGAACCTGAATTAACAGAAGCGCTAATAAAAAATAAAGTAAATACAGTGGCATACGAAACAGTTGAATTGGATGATCACTCACTTCCTTTACTTACACCAATGAGTGAAGTTGCAGGTCGCATGGCAACACAAATCGGAGCACAGTTTTTACAAAAGACAAACGGAGGAATGGGGGTTCTTCTGAGTGGCGTACCGGGAGTTGAACGAAGCAATGTGACAATTATCGGCGGCGGGGTCGCTGGGACAAATGCGGCAAAAATTGCGATCGGACTTGGTGCTAGAGTAACTATTTTAGACTTAAACCTACACCGACTGCGTGAACTTGATGACATATTTGGTACAGATGTCACAACATTAATGAGTAATGATTTTAATATAGAAAAATGTGTCAGAGAATCTGATCTAGTTATTGGTGCGGTTCTTATTCCTGGCGCTAAAGCACCGAAACTTGTAAAGGAACACGTGGTTCAACAAATGAAACCAGGTGCGGTTCTTGTCGATATCGCAATCGACCAAGGAGGAATCTTTGAGACATCCGATCATGTGACAACGCATGATAATCCAACTTATGAAAAATTTGGAGTCGTGCATTATGCGGTAGCAAATATGCCTGGCGCAGTTCCACGTACGTCTACTATGGCACTAACTAACGCAACACTTCGTTATGGCCTAAAATTAGCGAATGAAGGTTTAATCAAAGCGGTAACTAATGATTTCCACCTTTACAAAGGAGTAAATACATTCGAGGGGAATGTTACTTATCAAGCTGTTGCGAAAGACTTGGGTTATGAATATAAAGAACTGAGCGCACTCATGAATGCGCCAACTAAATAATGAATAAAAAAAGGGCTCCCGCGATTAACGGGAGTCCTTTTTGGCTTAAACGTATACTAGATCTTTTGTAAATTCCGTTAAAATGTCATAGCCTTGACTTGTGACAACGATGTCATCTTCAATACGGACGCCAGCAACTCCTGGAACATAGATTCCGGGTTCAATCGTGAAGACCATATTTTCTGCAAGTGGCATTTCATTCGTTTCGGTAATAGAAGGGAACTCATGTACGCTTGCACCTAAACCATGTCCTAAACGATGTGGGAAATAGTCTCCATATCCTGCTTTACGAATGACATTACGAGCTGCCAAGTCAATTTCTTTTGCAGGCACTCCCGCTTTTACTTGGTCAATTGCAGCAAGTTGAGCTTCAAGCACTGTGTGGTAAATTTGTTTTTGTTCATCTGAAATCTCGCCGTAAGCAACAGTTCTTGTTGTATCTGAAGAATAACCTTTGTGTACGACACCCAAATCAAAGAGAACGAGATCGCCTTTTTTGATTTTAGTAGCACCAGGCGTTCCGTGGGGAAGAGCGCCATTTGCTCCTGTTAAAACCATGGTGTCAAAACTCATCTTACTAACGCCTTTTTTCTTCATTTCATACTCGATTTTTGCAACGATTTCTGCCTCTGATTTGCCTTCAGCAATTTCCGCTATACCGATTTTCACAGCTTCATCTGCAAGAAGAGCAGCTTCCTTCAAGATTTTGAGCTCTTCAGGTGTTTTAATCAAGCGCAACATTTGTAATTTGTTTTCAATTGATAGATAACTGGTTGCTTCAAACTGACTTGAAAATTGTTCGAAACGTTCAACGCTCATATGTGACTTTTCAATGGCAATACGTGCTGGACTTGAAACGCGATTTTTGATTTCACGAGCGATAATTTCAAAAGGATTTTCAGTGTCTTGATAGCCATAAACATCGTAATTAAAGTCGCTTCCTCGTGCATCTTGAACTTCCAGCGCAGGTGTAAATAAAAAAGGATCGTGTTCGCTGAAAAGAGCTAGCCCAAGCACGCGTTCGTGCGGATCACTATGATAGCCAGTTAAATAGGCGATGTTCTCGGGATCCGTTAAAAATGCAACTTCCGCGCCTTGCAGGCTCAACCATTCTTTTAACTCGTTTAATTTTTTTACCATGCTCATTTCCTTCTTTCACTCTGGTTTTCACTTTCATCATATCATGATTCCAAGATTCCTAACATCGTTTTGTTTTTTCGAAACAGTTGCTTTTCAGTACTAATACAGATAAAATTGAAGTAGTACAGTTTGTTCCCAATAAATCAATATTTTATCACTTTCTGTGTTGATGTATTAAAACAGTATTAAAGGAAAGGGTGTTTTTTGATGAAACTATCATTTCATGGTCAATCTTGTATTAAAATTCAGACAGG
This sequence comes from Listeria valentina, assembly GCF_011800755.1. Lineage (GTDB taxonomy): Bacteria > Bacillota > Bacilli > Lactobacillales > Listeriaceae > Listeria > Listeria valentina. The sequence goes on along the minus strand of NZ_JAATJW010000048.1, from coordinate 3,030 downwards.
TGAAAAAACGATTTTAGTTGATCCATTTATTTCTGGAAATGAAAAATGTGATCTCTCAGTCGAAGAAGAAATGCCAGATTATATTGCGGTCACACATGGTCATGACGATCACGTAGGAGATACGGTCCAAATCGCAAAACAATCAGGTGCGCAAATCATTTGTAATGCTGATTTAGCAAGCTTTTTTAGCTTACAAGGAATTTCCAATATTGCAGCGATGCATATCGGTGGCAAACGATCATTTGATTTTGGTTCTGTTAAATTGACGCCAGCCTTTCATGGCTCGGCAACGGTTATAAATGGACAAGTTGTGAGCTTCGGACTACCAAATGGTTTCGTTTTCACTGTGGAAGGAAAAAATATTTATCATGCAGGTGATACAGGTCTTTTTTCAGACATGAAATTAATTGGGGAACTTCAACCACTTGAACTTGCTTTTCTTCCTATCGGTGATAATTTCACAATGGGACCTGAAGATGCAAAAATTGCGGCAGACTTTTTAGGGGCGAAGAAAGTAGTACCGATGCATTATAATACTTTCCCACTAATTGCCCAAGATCCAGAAAAATTTGTTGCTTCGCTTTCAGCTGGCATTGATGGCATCAAACTAGAAATAGGCGAGACTATCGAAGTTTAAAATAAAAGAAATAGGTGAGTCAATTGGCAACTAAACATGAACAAATTTTAAAATACATCGAAAATCTAGCTGTTGGCGAAAAAATTTCCGTGCGTAAAATTGCGAAAAACCTTTCTGTTAGTGAGGGGACGGCTTATCGCGCGATTAAAGATGCTGAAGTGCTTGGTTTTGTTTCCACCATTAAACGTGTGGGAACACTACGAATTGAGCGAAAACAAAAAGATAGCATCGAAAAACTGACTTTTGCGGAAATCGTTAATATGATTGATGGGCAAGTGCTTGGCGGTCGCGAGGGCTTATATAAGTCGCTCAATAAATTTGTAATCGGTGCGATGACAATTGAAGCGATGGAACGCTATACAGATGCTGGCAACCTTTTAATTGTTGGGAACCGGGACAGAGCACATGAACTGGCTTTAAAACGCGGGGCAGCTGTTTTGATTACAGGAGGCTTTGATACAAGCGATCATGTAAAACGATTGGCTGATGAAAAGGAATTGCCTATTATCTCTACTTCGTATGACACATTTACGGTCGCGACGATGATCAACCGTGCGATTTACGACCAATTAATAAAAAAAGAAGTGGTGATGGTAGAAGACATTTTGACACCGTTTGATGAAACGGCTTACATGGAAACAACTGAAAAAATAGAAGACTGGCATGTACTTCAAGAAAAAACGGGTCATAGTCGCTTTCCTGTCGTCAATAAGGCTTTTCGATTAGTGGGGATGATTACAAATAAAGACATTATTGATAAAAATCCTTCGGTTTCGATTGAACGAGCAATGACGAGAAATCCGCTTACAGTCGGCCCGAAAATGAGTGTGGCTTCTGTTGCGCACATGATGGTTTGGGAAAGTATTGAAGTGATCCCTGTTGTCAAAGAAGATCTGACGCTCATTGGGATTGTCAGTCGTCAAGATATTTTGAAATCCATGCAAATGATCCAAAAACAACCACAAGTCGGTGAAACAATTGATGATACAATTGCGAAACAACTAGATGAGAAAAATGAAGATTCTGGTGAGGCGAGCTATGAATTTAAAGTGACTCCGCAAATGACAAATTCTATTGGGACCCTGTCTTACGGCGTTTTTACCCAGCTGATTTGCGACGTTGTTCAGCAGAAACTGTTTTCCATGAAAAAACGGAATGTGGCAATCGAAAATGTGACACTTTACTTTTTGAAACCTGTTCAGATGGACACTGTTTTACAGGTAAGACCGCGTGTGCTTGAAATGGGTCGAAAAGCTGGAAAATTAGATGTAGAACTTTATTTAGAGGGAATTTTAATTGGAAAAGCCATCGTTGCTTGTCAAATGATGGAGCGTTAACGATAAGATTGGGGAAAAGAAAATGAAAAAAGATATTTTAAAGGCTATTGAATCCTATGAGACGATTATCCTGCATCGCCATGTTCGCCCGGATCCTGATGCGTATGGTTCGCAAATGGGGCTCGCCGCCATTATTCGGGCCAGCTTTCCAGATAAAAACGTTTACTCGGTTGGTGAAGCCGAACCTTCGCTTACCTTTTTAGGCGAGTTAGATACCATTTCTGATGATGTTTATCATGGAGCGCTTGTGATCGTTTGTGATACTGCAAATACCGAACGGATTGATGATGCTCGCTACACGCAAGGGGATAAGCTTATTAAAATCGACCATCACCCAAATGACGATGCGTACGGAGATTTAATTTGGGTAAACACAGCGGCTTCTTCTTGTAGTGAGATGATCACGGCTTTTTACGAAGAATTTTCGGATCAACTCGCTTTGGATGAAACTGCGGCACGTTTACTTTACGGTGGCATTGTGGGCGATACGGGCAGATTTTTATATCCTAGCACAACGGAAGAAACATTTCGAATGGCTGCCAAATTGGTTGAGTTTCCATTTGATAGGTCAGCACTTTATCAAAAACTTTACGAAGTTCCGCTAAACACGATGCGTCTTTCCGGCTATATTTTCGAGCATTTTGAACTGGAAGAAAACGGGGCGGCAACCATTTATATCTCGAAAGAAATTTTAAATAAGTTTGGTTGTACCGCAAAGCAAGCATCAAATCTTGTGAGTTCTGTTGAAAACGCAAAGGGGCTCGAAGCTTGGCTGATGTTCATTGAAGAAGAGGATGATATTCGTGTTAGACTTCGCTCAAAAGGTCCTATAATTAATGAACTTGCCAAGGAATATCGTGGCGGTGGGCATCCGCTTGCTTCTGGGGCAACCGTTTATACGCAAACCGAAGTTCAAGAAATGCGCGATAAGCTCATTCAGCTTTGTGATCAGTATAAAAAAGACCTTTAAATGATAAAGGTCTCAGACTGTCGAAAAACGCCCATCCCTCCATGAGAAAGAAGAGGGATGGGCGTTTTTTTCTATAAAAATGGAAA
>NZ_JAATJW010000047.1 GCF_011800755.1 Listeria valentina | reverse complement strand
AAAGTCCTTTCGACATTTGTGTCTATTTATTTACTAGTATATCAAAAAAGGTGTCTACTTTATTAGGATACATGCAACTATACAGACATTCTAGAAATCGCTCGAAGGGAAATCGAACAGTTAGAAATAAACTATCAGGCGGATTTACAAGAGAAAAAGCGAGAAGTCAGTCAGAAAACAGAACATGTAGAGGAACAGTTTCATAAAGGATTACAGCAATTAGAGAGAAACAAATGAGGTGATGCAAGTTGTTAGAGGCGCTAGAAGATCTACTCAAAGAATTCCAGAAAAACAATCAGAAAATACAAGTCCGAACTTTAGGGATGCAAAATATACGGACAGGAGAAGCAGCAGATAAGAAGATTCGAAAAACGGGAAAAGAAGAAATGAAAATGGCGAAGACATCTGTTTCGAAGACAAGCAACCACTTGCAAGAAGCCGTAAAAGGACACTTCGGCAAGAAAGTCACAGAAGTTTTTGAAAAACAAGAAGATGTGTTAGAAAATTTCTAGGATGATATGCGTTCAAAAAATAGTATGTTTGCGATGCTCCGATTTTTGTGGCAGCCCTCCGATGAATTGCATCATATAAGCATTTATTAATTCTCCGAGGATGTTATGGAATAACTGTTCAGGCTCTGAGTAGAGGATGATTGGTTGGCGAGATGTTTTAGTGTTCTTAGAGTGAATCGTGAGAGAGTAGCTCAAATCTAATTGAAAAAAGCGAGTTGTATCTATAAGCAAAGATCACTCGCTTTTTTGTTTACTATAGAATTTCCTCAGCCAGCGCCAGACAACCCACAATTCCAGCGTTATCCTGAAGGGCACAAGGGACAATATATTGATCCACTTGACTGATTGGCAAGTAACCGTTCAGTAACTCTGTGAATTTCTCGCGTACCAGCGGAAATAAATGTGCTTGTTTCATAACACCGCCCCCGAAAATAATTTTTTCAGGCGAGAACGAAAGGGTGTAGTTGACGCAAGCCTCAGCCAGATAATGGGCTTCCAGTTCCCAAGCTGGATCGTCGGCTGCTAAATTTTGTGCGGGCTTGCCAGCTCGCGCTTCAATTGCGGGCCCCGCTGCCAGTCCTTCTAAACAATTCTTGTGATAAGGGCAGTTTCCTTCGAAAGAGTCGTGCGTCAATTGATTGATATAAATGTGACCGATCTCAGGGTGCCCTTTTCCTTCTATAACTTTTCCATTCAGCACGACTCCGCCGCCGATTCCAGTTCCAACAGTTATATAAATACAATTTTCATTTCCAACAGCCGAGCCGTGTTTCAACTCCCCGAAAGCTGCTGCATTGACGTCCGTTGTCCAAAAATAAGGGACATCGAATGCTTTTTTCATCGTGCCAAGAAAATCAAAGTTTTTCCAAGCAAGCTTCGGTGTGTTTGTGATAAATCCGTATGTAGGAGAACTTGGATCAACGTCAATTGGTCCGAATGAGCCTATTCCGATGGCTTCGATTTGATAGTTTTTGAAAAAAGTGATTATTTTGGGCATCGTTTCTTGCGGAGTGCCTGTTGGGATGCTGATTCGTTCCACAACTTGTGTGATCGCTTCTTTTGGCGCCACAGCACAAACGATTTTTGTTCCACCTGCTTCAATTGCACCTAACATGTCTGTTCTTCCTTCCACTAGAAGCCAAAACGCACTTCTTTTTTATTTAAAACGCTTCATACTACTTATCATAGCGACCTTCCCCTTAAAAATCAATCCTTTTTGAAAAATGACTAGACATTTAAAACGTGACCGATTTCAAAAATAACGGGAAGCGATAAATAAATGTGCGGATGAGCATAATTAGTGCTAGGTGAGCAGGAACCCGCGAGTGCAGATTTCACCTATTTTATTTCCTTATTTAGCTCAAATAGTTGCTTTTCAATTTTGTGAGGTCTTTGCTTGTAAGACCAAGTCCATCTTTCAAGAAGCGATCCATCGAGCCATATTGCTTATTGATTTCCATAAAGGCCGCATTTAAATAGCTTTCGCGTACATCCATGATCGCTTTCATTCCGTCAACCACTTTGGGATCATCATTTTGCTTGGTAACTTCCTCAATTGCGGCTTTGTTTTCAGCGGCGCGGTACTTGTTGGAAAGTAAATAATCCTTCATAATCGTTTTCTCTGGGACGCCAAGTGCCGAAAGAACAAGTGCAGTTCCAAATCCAGCTCTATCTTTTCCGGCCGTGCAATGCCATAAAACGGCTCCTTTTTCGTTTTCAAGTAAGATGTCGAAGAACTTTTTGTAGGCTTGCCTTGCATGCTCGTCTGTTACAAAGCTTTGATTGGCTTGGATCAAGAAACTTTCTGGATTGTCCATCTTTGATAAGCTACTTGTTAAATCAGCCATGCTCGTCGAGGCACCGTTATCTTTCATGATGGAGTCGTGAGTGTAGCGCACTCCTTGGATAGGCGGATCTGGCTTTTCCTTCACCTCGCTGTTCGTTCGGAAATCGACAATTTGCTGCAAGTGATAGGTGCTTTTTAATTTGTGAATGTCATCCCCGGTTAACTTGTAAAGTTCTGCCGAACGAATTAGTCTATGCGACTTGATTTTCTTGCCATCGGTCGTTTTGTATCCGCCCAAGTCACGGACGTTAATCACGCCGCCGAGTTTGATTTGTTCACCTGCGACCATCTTTACTGAAGTTATAGTTTGCTCGCTTGTTTTCGCTTTTTTATCTGATTGGCAGCCTGTGAGTAGTAAACTTGTTCCAACAACTGCAATTCCAGTTACTTTTATCCATTTTTGCATATGTAATCCCTCCTTGTATTTTAGTATAATGTGTGAATTTTAGGCTTTATTGAAGAAGCTGTAAACTTCAAGTAAAGGGTTAGTGAATTTTTGATTCTTTACAAGAAAGTAAAATGAGCGAGTTTCTTTGCCGTTTTAGATTGAGGAAATTGATAGATTCAGTTATACTCAAATGGAGGTGAAGAAGGTGCCAAAATACGAAGAAATCGCGAATGTATTGCGAGAACGCATCCAGAGTGGTGAATACCCGACAGACGGTTTCATGCCAAACCAAGTTGCTTTAGTGAATGAGTTTGGCGTGAGCAGAATGACGATCAAAAAAGCGATCAACATTTTGACGATGGAGGGGTTGGTATATTCGCAACGTGGATCGGGAACCAAGGTTTTGAACCATCCATTTCTTAAAGATAAAAACTTATCTTATTTGAAGGATTATCAAGGGCTCAGCAATGATTTTGAAAATACGAGTCATGACCTTGTGAGCGAACCAATTGATTTCACGGTAGAATTTCCAGACGAAGTGGTGCAAGAGCGATTAATGATAAGCGACAGCCACCCCGTGTATAATATTCTTAGACTTCGAATCCTGGACGGGAAGCCATTTGTTTTGGAACATACGTACATGCCGGTAGATCTGGTTCCTGGGCTTACAAAAATACATATTCGCCATTCGATTTATTCGTATTTAAAGAAAGAACTAGGCATTAAATTCGCAGGCGCTTATCGAACGATTTCTGCGGATAAAAGTTCAGCCGATGATCAGAAATATTTAAATTGCGACGAACACGATCCGATACTTGAAATCAAACAAGTGATTTATCAAAAAGATGGAAGACCTATTGAATTTTCGCGAAGCCGGAACCGCTTTGATGTTCGAGCTTATTCTTATTTGGATATTCAGGTTTGAGGAGATTCTTTTTTGCAGGAAACGTTAAAATAAGTTTGGACTAGAAAAAGGTGATAAAACTTGGGATTAAAAGAACGGCTTGAAAAAGAAATTTATGACTTTGCTCGGGAAAACGAACTTGCGGTAAGCGAAATCGATTTGCTTTACGCAGGACCAACTATGCGAACGCGACACACGTTGGTTCTTGCGTTTACAAATGTTGGAATGTTTACGTTTCAATTTAAACTAGGCGAAGCGGAAATGCATTATCTCGCTAAAGAAAAGCTACATAAAGTGGAGGTTGGCAAGAAAAATCTTGTTTATCAGTTGAAAATTCAAGCCCTTACAGAAGATCAGTCACTAGAAGCTGGAACATATTTAGTTAGTAAGTATGTTCTTGGCAGAAAATGGCACCGGGCGACATTGAATAAATTGTTGGGACTTGAAGGAAAGTCGCTGTTTGAAGGAGGAAATGACGAGTGAAAATTGTGGATATGCACTGTGATGTGCTTTATAAGCTGCAACAAGCTAAGGGGCGAATTACATTCCAAGATTCACCAGAACTTGATGTGAATTTTGATCGAATGATGGAAGGGGAGTTGTTTCTACAAAGTTTTGCAATTTTTCTCGATCCAGAGGTTCCGATTGAACAGAAATGGAAAAAAGCGGTGGAACAAAGCAATATTTTCAAACAACACGTGCTGCACCGAAATGGGATTATCAAACCGCTCAGGAAATGGACAGATTTAGAAACGCTTCCAGAAGGAAAGGTTGCTGCGGCGCTTACTTTAGAAGGCGTGGAACCAATTGGTCAGGATCTCGAAAGACTGGAGCAGTTGCTTAATGGCGGTGTTCTTTCTGTTGGACTAACTTGGAATCATGCGAATCTTGCTGCTGATGGCATTGAAGAAAAGCGAGGCGCTGGGCTAACTAGTTTTGGAAAAGAAATTGTAACTCGTTTAAATGCGCATCATGCTTTTACAGACGTTTCGCATTTGAGTGTGAAAAGTTTTTGGGATGTCATGGATATTGCTGAATTTCCGATTGCTAGTCATTCTAGTGCAAAAGCAATTTGTTCGCATAAACGCAATTTGGATGATGATCAAATTAAAGCCATGATTGAAAAAGATGCAATGATTCATGTAATTTTCCATCCGCTTTTTACAACGGAGAGTGGGATGGCGGATATGGAAGATGTCGTTCGTCATATCGATCATATTGCGGAACTTGGAGGAATTCAAAATATCGGTTTTGGATCAGATTTTGACGGGATTCCTTCACATGTAAAAGGTCTTGAAAATGCTTCGAACTTCCAAGATTTCATTGCAGTTTTGGCGCATCATTTTGGCAAGAAAGAAGTCGAAGGTTTTGCTTATCAAAACTTTATGAACCACTTACCACGCTGAGCGAGCTATTTTAATATAATAAAAAGATAAGGAAGTAGAAATGAAGAAGTTATTTTTCTTCATTTCTACTTCTTTTTTTTATGAATTTCTAATATAAAAAGCTGTATATTGACAAAAAAATGCCTTGAAAAAGAGCTGTAAATGAAACAAAGTCACAAACGAAAAGTTTTAGCTGTTGCTAAAATGAGGGAGGAAGTTGGGGGAAAGCTAAAATAGACAAGCTGAACTTCTAAACTTATCTTCCACTAACTCTAAATAATCTTTTATAATTATTTGTTTTTGAAAAAATGAAATAGTTCGAGATTATGTGGGTATAAGATAGTTTACTATCAGTAAACATTAGAAAACAACATAGAAAAGCCAAAAAGGAGAGAAAAATGTGGAGAAGCAGATTACAATAATTGTCCCAGTATATAATGTTGAAAAATACATTCCTTCATGTATTGAATCTTTGGTTAACCAGACCATCTATGAGAACCTTGAGATCATTTTGATTGATGATCATTCTGAAGACAAAAGTTATGATTTTTGTGTGAGAAGTAGTCAGCGATTTCCTAACATTCATGTCTATAAAAATAAAGGAAAAGGAGTCGCATCAGCTCGAAACATGGGTGTTCAATTAGCAAAAACTCCCTTTCTAATGTTTGTGGATTCTGATGATCAATTATATCCCTACACGTGTTTTAAACTATTGAATTTTATAACTAAACATTCTTTGAATATTGTAATGGGGGACATTGAAATGTTTCCGTCCAAAACTCCAAATTATGTTTGGAAAAGTCTATTTGGCTCTGGAGATCGCATTCTTGACCTCGAATCGAATGGATCAAAAGCAATCCATTGCCCTTCGCCGTGCAACAAGTTATTTCGAACAGAATGGCTTAAAAATCAACAATTTTCTTTTCCTGAGGGAATGACTTTTGAAGATGCCTTTGCTGTTATTCCTTTAATGTTAAAAGCTAAACAGATTGGTTTAATTGATAAAGCGATTTACAAATATCGCAAGCGAGATGATTCCTCATCAATTATGGATCAATTGTTTCATAAGCCACAAAACTTTTTGGATCATTTAACGGTAAATGAACATTTATTAGAAATTCAGGTAGAAACGCCTAGAGCGAAGGATGAAATCTGTCAATTTGTGGCTAGGACTTATAGTGGGTTTTTAAATGCTTTTGAAAGAAATTTTAATCAGTTTACGGAAAAACAGAAAAAGGAACTATATGATCGACTCGTCACTTTATATCAACAAGTTCCTTTTTCGTTTGTTTCGTCACTTATCACAACTAAGAATAAGTGGTTATATTATAGCCTTTATGAAGAGGATTGGAACACATTTAAGAACGGATATTATACAACGAGTGTTCTACATGTGAGAAACCAGAAAATTATGCTGCCTTTAAAAAGAGCACGTGTGACTTCGAAACTGGAAAACGTTCCTTTTTCTATCTGGATTGATTTTATTGAAAATCGAGAAAGTGCATTGCGCCTAACTGGGGAAATTGTTTTGCCTCATGTGTATTTGGATACATTAAGAAATCGATTAAATATAGTATTGAACGTGGATGGAAAAGAAACCTTGATCGAAGCAAAAACCTTTCTTCGTTATGATAGTTTACATGTTATTGGGGAGGGTGCAGTATTAGGAGTATATTTTGACTTGCCACATAGTCTTCTTGTACAGCTGGACAAAAATCATGTTGAGCAGTTAGTGTATCGATTAGAAGATGAGTCATCTCTAGAATCCGTTATTCTGCCTTTGCGTTTTTCTGGCATGATCGGGAAGTTTCAAGGCGTTTATTCGACTATGAATGGAAAGTTTCGCTTGGTATGGAGAAAAGAACAAAAACAGCTATTAATACACCCAATAAAAGTATGGGATTCTTTTAAATATCAACTTAGTAAAATTTTTAATGGGAGAAAGTTGCGAGTCGGTGGAAAGCTACGATTAGCCTATTGGCTTACCAAACCATATTTTTTCTTTCGGCGAAATATTGTTCTTGTTGGTGAACGAGGAGATACTTTTCAAGACAATGGTGCGCATTTTTTTATGTATGCGACGCATAAAGATAATTATCACTATTATATTGGAGAAAAAGGAAAACCAAGCTACGATCAAGCAGCAAAATATGGAAAAGTCATTAAAAAAGATTCCCTCAAGCATTATTTGTATTTATTAAACGCTTATCAACTTATCAATGCTTATGACGTTGATGCCTATATGAAGCCAAGTAATTACTCAAAAGAAGATTACTATAATATTTTTGGTGATTTGCTAAACTATGAGCGTGTTTTCATTCAACATGGTATAGTTTACAATGATGTTTACTATCCTCTTTCAAAATATAGGACAGGTTATGGGAAAGTATTAATCTCTAATCATTATGAGAAGGAACGCTTTATGCGCAAAGGCAATTATGAAGAGTCTGACTTAATAGAAACGGGACTACCTCGCTTTGACAAACTTTTGGAGCCAGTTGAGGAAAAGGCGGATAGAAAAACACTCCTTATTATGCCAACATGGCGTGCAGATTTAGCGAAAAAATCATATGTTAAACATTCCAAAGAAACAGGAGAATTATTGGAGGCTTTTAAACGCTCTACTTATTTTTGCTTTTTCAATACATTGATTAACAGCCCAAAGTTTCTGGATTTTTTAAATAAATATCGACTTCAATGTAAATTTTATTTGCATTATGAGTTACAAGGATTTCTAGATTGCTTTGATAAAAATAGTCAAATTCAATTTGTTCAAAAAGAACCAATTCAAGACTTATTGAGACAAAGCGACCTATTAATTACGGATTATTCTAGTGTCTTTTTTGATTTTTTATATATGAAAAAACCGATTGTTTTTGTCCAATTTGATCGCAACTCATTCTTTACAACACACTATAAAATGGATTATATAAATTTCCAAAGCCCTTTTATTGGAGATGTTGTCTATGATTTGGATGGAACCTTAGAAGCGTTAGAGAGTCTAGCAATTCGCCAATTTGGAAGTAAAGTAGATCATCAAAGGATTCATCATGACTTTTTCACCTATTGCTCTGGAAATAATCGGTCTGCATTATGGAATGCGCTCTATCCGATGACAGAAAATCATGTGAAACATTCAAAAAAGAGAATGAACGAAGAGGCATCACAAAGAAACGCAACATCCTAACGAAGAAGGTGTTATAAGAGGAACTTTTCGCCATCTCTCATCAAAATATCAAGTGGCAAAGATAGCCGAATTAGGATCAAGAAAATCTGAGATTCATAATCACTTACCACACTAAATGACAAGGCCCTCCTGCCGCAGGGAGGGCTTTTTTGATGTGAGAAGGGAAATCCGTTATTTCAAAAAAACATTACAAAAATGAAACAGGGGTGATATAATGAAGCAAAGGTGGGTTTCGCAAATCCACCCCAAAAGAAATTGGAAAGCGGGAGGGATATTTTGTGAGACTCGAATCGAGTTTTGTTCAAAAACAGGCGCAGAAGCAAACAATGAAACTTGCGATGACGCAACAATTGTCGCAGTCAATAGCGATGCTTCAATTTACAGCCGCAGACCTTACCGCGTTTTTAGAAGATAAAGCGCTTGAAAATCCATTGATTGAAGTAACGTCGGGAGCAGATGTCTCCACCGACTATTCTTATAAAAAACGAAAAAACGGAACCCAGACGGAAAATGATTTTCTTGAGCAAGTGGCAAGTCGATTGGAAACGCTGTCCGACCATCTGCAAGACCAAATCATGCTTCTGGATTTGTCGCGTTCTGAAAAGCAAATTGCACTCTATTTGATCGAAAGCCTAGATTCGGCAGGCTATTTGACGATTTCCCCAGAAACAGTCGCCGAAAATCTTGCGCGCACTGAAACGGAAATCTTAGATGTGCTTCAAATACTCCAAAGCCTAGAACCCGCAGGTGTGGCTGCACGAAATTTGCAAGAATGCATTTTGCTGCAGATTGATCGTTCGAGCGATGCGCCATATATTGCCTATGACTTGCTGAATGAGCATTTTGAAGACTTTGCAAATAAAAAATGGAAAAGCATTGCGAAGGCTTTCGATGTTGAACTTTCGGACATCCAAGAAGTGGCAGATTATGTGCGTACACTCGAGCCAAAGCCAGGATCCGAATTCGAAACAGAAACCGTTCAATATGTGGTTCCAGATCTCATTTTGCAACAACAAGGTAGTGAACTTGTCGTTTCCGTTGCAAGAAACTTCCTGCCACAAATTCGCTTTCAGGAACAGTACTACAAACAAATGCAAGATAGCAAAGAAAAAGAAGTATCCGAGTTTCTAAAACAAAAAACGGGCGAATATGACTGGCTGAAAAAAGGCATGGAACAGCGAGAGGATACGCTTGAACGAGTTGGAAAAGCCATCGTTCGGCATCAACAAGCTCATTTCATTGATTCTAAAGAGCCACTTGTTCCGCTCACCTTAAAAGAAATTGCAGGAGAAATTGGCGTACATGAATCCACTGTGTCGCGTGCAGTAAATGGGAAATATCTCGAAACAGCAAACGGTGTTTTTGAACTAAAATCCTACTTTTCTTCAGCTCTGCCAAAGAAAAAAGAGAATCCAGAAGATGCAAGCGGCGTTTCCAGTACAAGTATCAAAGATTGGATTAGTGAATATATTGAGCAAGAAGATAAGAAAAAGCCGCTATCCGATCAAAAAATTGTTGAGTTATTAGAAGAAAAGGATATCGCGATTTCAAGAAGAGCGGTCGCTAAGTATCGATTAGAACTTTCTATCCCGTCTTCATCGAAACGAAAAAGATTTGATTAGATTGGTCACTAAAGGTCCCTCCCGAAAAAACGGGAGGGACTTTTTTTGTCCTTCCTGCTAACTTTGACGATCAATTGAAAATAAATTGAGAAAGAATTTATGGCGCTCTAAGTGAAACGAGGCGTAAAAGAACTGTAAATTTATTGTTGTTTTTTTATAAATGTCCCACTTATCACTTGAAGTATTTGGTCTTGCCTGTTACAATGTTGTCGTAGGGTAATGAAAGAGAACAAAGAACTTTATAAGGCTACAAACACAGCGAAAAAAGGTAAGAAATGGGGAGTCTCATTTGAATAATCCGATCTATATTTTGAATTTGGATAACCTTTGCCGCTACTTTTTTTAATTCTGATGGGACGTTTCGTGACTATGCGGGTCCTTAATTGTCCAAATTAACGAGGAGTCATGGCTATGTCAGATTTAATAAGCATTCAAAAAAAATTATTACCCGATGTTCTGGCCGTTATGCAAAAACGCTATCAGATTTTGCGATCGATTTACTTCGCAGAGCCTGTTGGCAGGCGGACATTAGCTGGAATGCTTGGCATGAGCGAGCGAGTTCTTCGTGGTGAAGTTGAGTTTTTGAAAACACAAGGATTGATTGATATTAAATCATCCGGAATGACAGTCACTCAGGAAGGTCTTGTCGTTTTCCGCGATTTAGAAAGCGCGATGAACCAGCTATCGGGACTACATTCAATCGAAAATCAACTTGCTGAAGTCCTAAACATTCAAAAATGTTTAGTCGTTCAAGGAGACAGCGATGTTACACCTTGGGTCCGTGAAGAGATGGGACGTGTTGCCGTCAAACAACTTGATTTGGCATTAACGGAAAAACGAAACATTATTGCGATCATGGGTGGCTCTACAATGGCTGCTTTTGCTGATACAATGCCAAGTGATTTTGCCAAAGGGCGAGAATTACTATTTGTTCCTGGGCGGGGCGGAATCGGAGAAGATCTGGATAATCAGGCCAATACGATTTGCGACCGGATAGCAACAAAAACGGGAACAAAACATGGGGTGCTTTATGTCCCAGAGCAACTCGGCGAAGAAGCTTATCGTTCTCTTTTAAAAGAACCTGCGATCCAAGAAGGTTTACGCCTTGTACAATCTGCTAATGCAATCGTTCATGGGGTGGGTGACGCGCTTACGATGGCGAAAAGACGCCATACTAGCGAAGATGTGATCCAGAAAATTACTGAGCGAAAAGCAGTGGGCGAAGCTTTCGGTTATTATTTCAACGAACAAGGGGAAGTTGTTCATAAAGTATCAACTTTCGGCTTACAGTTTGAAGATTTAGCAAAAATTCCACACATCATTGCGATTGCCGGTGGCTCATCAAAAGCCAAAGCAATCAAATCCTACATGAAGAGTGCTCCAAAAAACACGATTCTCGTGACCGATGAAGGAGCAGCTAATATGCTTTTAAAAGGGAGCAATACCCTTTTGAAATAAAAAATTTCACTTATTTTTCTAAGGAGGAAAATGACTTATGACAGTTAAAGTTGGTATTAATGGTTTTGGACGTATTGGACGTTTAGCATTTCGTCGTATTCAAGAAGTAGAAGGAATTGAAGTTGTTGCGATCAATGATTTAACAGATGCTAAAATGTTAGCTCATCTTTTAAAATATGATACAACACAAGGTAGATTCGACGGTGACGTTGAAGTACATGATGGTTTCTTCAAAGTAAATGGTAAAGAAGTAAAAGTTCTTGCTAACCGTAACCCAGAAGAACTTCCTTGGGGAGATCTTGGTGTTCAAATCGTTCTTGAATGTACTGGTTTCTTTACAACTCAAGAAAAAGCTGAACTTCACCTTAAAGCTGGTGCTAAAAAAGTTGTTATCTCTGCACCTGCAACTGGCGACATGAAAACAATTGTTTACAATGTTAACCATGAAACACTTGACGGAACTGAAACAGTTATTTCCGGCGCAAGCTGTACAACAAACTGCTTAGCTCCAATGGCTAAAGCTCTAGACGAAAAATTCGGTATTGTTGAAGGTCTTATGACTACAATCCACGCATATACAGGTGACCAAATGACTCTTGATGGTCCTCACCCTAAAGGTGACTTCCGTCGTGCTCGTGCAGCAGCTGAAAACATTGTTCCAAACTCTACTGGTGCTGCTAAAGCAATCGGTGAAGTACTTCCAAGCCTTAAAGGTAAATTAGACGGAGCTGCTCAACGTGTTCCAGTTCCAACTGGTTCATTAACTGAACTTGTAACAGTTCTTGATAAAACAGTTTCTGTTGAAGATGTAAATAAAGCAATGAAAGACGCTAGCGATCCTGAAACATTCGGATACACTGCTGACCAAATCGTTTCTTCTGATATTAAAGGAATGACTTACGGTTCTCTATTCGATGAAACTCAAACAAAAGTAATGACTGTTGGCGACAAACAACTTGTTAAAACAGTTTCTTGGTACGATAACGAAATGAGCTACACTGCTCAACTAGTTCGTACACTTGAATACTTCGCTAAAATTGCTAAATAATTTAAGTAGGAACTAAATAGTTTTAACCGAATAAGCGGAGACAAAGAAGTTTGTTTCCGCTTGTTTGTTAAGATGACTTAAAATCTTTTAAGTAATGGAGGAAATGTGAAATGGCTAAAAAAGTAATCACTGATTTAGACTTGAATGACAAAAAAGTTCTTGTCCGCGTTGACTTTAACGTTCCGATGCAAGATGGCAAAATTACAAACGATAACCGTATTGTTGCTGCCCTTCCGACGATTAAGTACATTATTGAAAATCATGGGAAAGCAATTCTATTTTCCCACCTTGGAAAAGTGAAAACTGAAGAAGACAAAAAAGATAAAACTCTTCGCCCAGTCGCTGAACGTTTAAGCGAATTGCTAGGCAAAGAAGTGAAATTCGTTCCTGTGACTCGTGGTCCAGAACTTGAAAATGCAATCAATGAAATGAAAGACGGCGACGTCCTTCTGTTTGAAAATACACGTTTTGAAGATATTGATGGTAAAAAAGAAAGTGGAAATGATCCAGAACTTGGCAAATACTGGGCTAGTCTTGGCGACGTATTTGTAAATGATGCTTTTGGTACGGCTCACCGTGCTCACGCATCTAACGTTGGAATTGCTTCCCATCTTGACACAGCAGCCGGCTTCTTAATGGAAAAAGAAATTAAATTTATCGGTGGGGTTGTTGAAAATCCTGATCGTCCATTTGTTGCCATTCTTGGTGGAGCTAAAGTCTCTGACAAAATTGGCGTTATCGAAAACTTGCTAAAAGTTGCTGATAAGTTGCTAATTGGTGGCGGTATGGCTTATACTTTCATGAAAGCGAAAGGTTATGAAGTAGGGATTTCGCTTCTTGAAGAAGATAAAGTAGATCTTGCGAAAAGCCTAATGGAAAAAGCAGGCGACAAGCTTGTTCTTCCAATCGATACAGTAGTTGCAAAAGAATTTAGCAATGATGTACCATTCCACACTGTTGCATCGAATGAAATTCCTGCTGATGAAGAAGGTCTTGACATCGGTGAAAAAACAATTGAACTCTTCACAAAAGAGCTTCAAGGCGCAAAAACAGTTGTTTGGAACGGACCAATGGGCGTATTTGAAATGAGCAACTTTGCAAAAGGCACAATCGGCGTTTGCGAAGCAATTGCGAACTTGAAAGACGCAACAACAATCATCGGTGGCGGTGACTCTGCGGCAGCGGCTATGCAACTTGGCTATGCGGATAAATTCACGCATATTTCAACTGGCGGCGGGGCTTCACTTGAATACTTAGAAGGAAAAGAGCTTCCTGGCGTTTCAGCCATTAGTGATAAATAATAAAAAATAAAGCGCGAAAGGATGTTTTTCATGCGTAAACCAATTATTGCAGGAAACTGGAAGATGAACAAAACGGCCGCAAAAGCAGCTGAATTTGTTGAAGAAGTAAAGGGCAAAGTTCCTGGAAAAGAAGCAGTAGATTCTGTAATCGCTTCTCCAGCGCTTTTCTTGCGTGACTTAACTCGTCTTACTGAAGGTACAAATTTGCAAATTTCAGCACAAAACTGTTATTTCGAAGATGAAGGTGCATTCACTGGAGAAACAAGTCCGTTTGCTCTTGCTGATCTTGGCGTTTCTTACGTTGTAATCGGACACTCCGAACGTCGTGAGTATTTCCATGAAACAGACGAAGACATCAACAAAAAAGCTCATGCTATTTTAAAACATGGCATGCTGCCAATCATTTGCTGCGGTGAAACTTTAGAACAAAGAGAAGCTGGACAAACAAACGATTGGGTAAGTGGTCAAATCAAAGCTGCACTTAAAGGCTTGACGGAAGAACAAGTATCTAAATCCATTATTGCTTATGAACCAATCTGGGCAATTGGAACAGGTAAATCTTCAACAAGTAAAGATGCAAATGATACATGTGCAGTTATTCGTAAAACAGTTGCTGAAGCAGTTTCTGAAAAAGCAGCTGAAGCAGTTCGCATTCAATATGGCGGCAGTGTTAAACCTGAAAATATTGCAGAATACATGGCTGAATCGGATATCGATGGAGCTCTTGTAGGAGGCGCAAGCTTAGAACCTAAATCGTTCTTAGCACTATTGGAGGCAGTAAAATAAATGAGTAAATCTCCTGTAGCAATTATTATTTTGGATGGATTTGGAAAACGCGATGAAACGGTTGGAAACGCTGTTGCACAAGCGAAAAAACCAAATTTTGATAAATACTGGGCTGAATTTCCACACAGTACTCTAAAGGCTTCTGGTCTTGACGTTGGTCTTCCAAATGGTCAAATGGGGAATTCGGAAGTTGGGCACACAAATATCGGAGCTGGACGTATCGTTTATCAAAGCTTAACAAGAATTGATAAAGCGATTGAAGAAGGCGAATTCCAAGAAAATAAAGCTCTTAATAACGCATTCAGTCACACAAAAGAAAACAATTCTGATTTGCATTTGTTTGGTCTTTTATCTGATGGTGGCGTTCATAGCCATATCAACCATTTAACAGCACTACTTGAAACGGCAAAAGAAAAAGGTGTGAAAAACACTTATATTCATGCGTTTCTTGATGGACGTGACGTGGCACCGCAATCAGCAATTGAATATTTAGAACAACTTCAAGCAGAAATTGATAAACTTGGCTATGGCCAAATCGCTACTGTTTCTGGACGTTTTTATGCGATGGATCGTGATAAGCGCTGGGAACGTGTTGAAAAAGCTTATAAAGCTATTGTTTATGGGGAAGGCGAAAAGTTTGCGGATCCGATCAAATTAGTTGAAACTTCTTATGAAAATGGGAAGAATGACGAATTTGTGATTCCTGCAATTATTGAAAAAGATGGCAAACCAGTTGCTACTGTTAAAGACAACGATGCTGTTATTTTCTTTAACTTCCGTCCTGACCGTGCGATTCAACTTTCAAATGCGTTTACGGATAAGGAATGGGAACATTTCGATCGTGGCGCAAAGCATCCGAAGAATGTTAAATTCGTGACGATGACGCTTTATAATCCAAGTGTTGATGCTGAAGTGGCGTTTGAACCAATCGAAATGAAAAACGTAATCGGGGAAGTTTTATCAAATGAAGGGCTTTCGCAGCTCCGCATTGCTGAAACTGAAAAATACCCGCACGTTACATTCTTTATGAATGGTGGACGCAATGAAGAATTTCCAGGTGAAAATCGTATTTTGATTAATTCGCCGAAAGTGGAAACTTATGATTTGCAACCTGAAATGAGTGCGTATGAAGTTACGGATGCACTTGTTGCAGATATTCAAAATGACAAACATGATGCGATTATCTTGAATTTTGCCAATCCAGATATGGTTGGACATTCTGGGATGCTTGAACCGACAATCAAAGCGATTGAAGCGGTTGATGAAAATCTTGGTCGTGTTGTCGACTTGATTCTTGAAAAAGGCGGTTCGGCAGTGATTTTCGCGGATCACGGTAACTCGGAAACGATGGTAACGCCGGAAGGGAAACCACATACGGCGCATACAACGGTTCCTGTTCCTGTGATTGTGACGAAAAAAGGTGTAACTTTGCGTACGGATGGTCGACTTGCAGATGTTGCGCCAACCATGCTTGATCTTTTGGGTGTTCAAAAGCCAGCTGAAATGACTGGTGAAAGTTTGATCGAGAAATAACTATAGTTTTTACTTTTGTTTTTTAGTAAACAAAGCTACAATAAAAATGTAATTAAATTGTGGGGATGGGTTTTGCGTTTTCCCAATGTGTATGCTGGTTTTGCTTGTAATGTCTTATGAGGATTTGGACGCTGGCTTTTGATTGGCTGGTTGAAGAGGTTTTTAAGGACTGGCACTCGGGCTGTTGTCTTGGATTGCTGTTCATAAGAGCCTTTTAAGGATTAGCGCTCAGGCTGTTGTCTTAGTTTGCTGCTCATAAGAGCCTTTTAAGGATTAGCGCCCAGGCTATTGTCTTAGTTTGCTGCTCATAAGAGCCTTTTAAGGATTAGCGCTCAGGCTATTGTCTTAGTTTGCTGCTCATAAGACCCTTTTAAGGATTACATGCTCGCTTTGCTCGCATGCATATTGGGGCTCTAATTCGCTCTGCTCATAAGACCCCCAACAAAGGAGAGAATTTAAATGTCCATTATTACTGAAGTTTACGCACGTGAGGTCCTTGATTCCCGTGGTAATCCTACTATCGAAGTTGAAGTCTATACTGAAGCCGGTGCTTTCGGTCGCGCTCTTGTTCCTAGTGGCGCTTCTACTGGTGAATACGAAGCTGTTGAACTTCGCGACGGAGATAAATCTCGCTACCTCGGTAAAGGTGTCTTGAAAGCTGTCGAAAATGTTAACGATATTATCGCTGACAAAATTATTGGCTTCGATGTTACTGACCAAATCGGTATCGATAAAGCTATGATCGATCTTGATGGTACTCCTAATAAAGGTAAATTAGGTGCTAACGCTATTCTTGGTGTTTCTCTTGCTGCTGCTCGTGCTGCTGCTGATGAGCTCGGTGTTCATCTCTATGAATATATCGGCGGTACTAACGCTAAAGTTCTTCCTGTTCCTATGATGAATATCTTAAATGGTGGGGAACACGCTGATAATAACGTTGATATTCAAGAATTTATGGTTATGCCTGTTGGTGCTCCTAACTTTAAAGAAGCTCTTCGTATGGGTGCTGAAATTGTTCACGCTCTTAAAGGTGTTCTTAAAAATAAAGGTCTTAACACTGGTGTTGGTGACGAAGGTGGCTTCGCTCCTAACCTTGAATCAAATGAAGAAGCTATCGAAGCAATCATCGAAGCTATTGAAGCTGCTGGTTATAAACCTGGCGAACAAGTTAAAATTGCTATGGATGCTGCAAGCTCTGAATTCTATAACCGCGAATCTGGTAACTATGAACTTAAAGGTGAAGGCGTAACGCGTACTTCTGAAGAAATGGTTGCTTGGTACGAAGAAATGATCAATAAATACCCTATCATCTCAATCGAAGATGGTTTGGATGAAAACGACTGGAAAGGTTTCAAACTTCTTACTGAACGTATCGGTAAAAAAGTTCAACTTGTTGGTGATGACTTGTTCGTTACTAATACTGAAAAACTTGAAAGAGGTATTGAAGAAGGTATCGCTAACTCAATCCTTATCAAAGTTAACCAAATCGGTACGCTTACTGAAACTTTAGATGCAATCGAAATGGCTAAAGAAGCTGGCTATACTGCTGTTGTTTCTCACCGCTCTGGTGAAACGGAAGATTCTACAATTGCTGATATCGCTGTTGCTACAAACGCTGGTCAAATCAAAACTGGTGCGCCTGTTCGTACTGACCGTGTTGCTAAATATAACCAATTGCTTCGCATCGAAGACAATCTTCAAGACCTTGCTCAGTACCGTGGTCTTAAAGCTTTCTACAACTTGAAAAAATAAGGTTGTTGGCTAATTTATTTACCAAAACAGCTGTTTCTAAAAGGAACAGCTGTTTCAGACTGTAGACAAAGTAGTGAAAAACTTTGTTTACAGTCTTTTTTTAGATATACTTGTGATAGAACATACAT
>NZ_JAATJW010000046.1 GCF_011800755.1 Listeria valentina | reverse complement strand
AAGTAACACTCACTTAATTCTTCGTAAAGGAGTACTCCATAAAAACGAAATTATTATTGATCTACTGCAAAGCTCTGAAGATTTTATCGCTGCTATTGAAGATTTAATTGCAAATAATGAGGTCGTTATTTCTAAAAACGATATTCTTTTTGAAGATTTTGAGCAGCTTTTAAAAATGGGGCTTTTGAAGGAAAAAGTAAATAGTAGTAAATTCAATGATTTTTTAATACTAATCACAGATAATCTGTATGATATTTACAAAAACTTACTCCCGCAATATTTGTCCATCAAAAAGCTTAGTAATTTCTTAGATCCCAAAGATATTAATATATTGCTAGAAAACAAATCAGAAGAACGCATGAAAACCATAATTAATCGTGTTCAGGAAAAACTAGTGAATATAAAACAAGTAGTTATCATAGCTAGCTTCTTTGATCTTTTATCCGTACGAGCTTGTAATACGCTCCTTTATAAAATGAATGCCAATTCATTAATTGCTATAACTGATAATGAAAACATCTTTATTACCGATATAGCGCCTAAAGAAACTGGATGTTTCGAGTGTTTGGAGAGACAACTTATAAGTCAATTCGAAGGGACTATCGACTCCTATTTAGAGAAAAGCTACATTGATTCTGAAATTACTTTCGAAAAAAATGGCGAGGAATTGATTGTTAGCGGGCTTATCACCAAAGAGATAAATAATATGATTACATACGGTGCGTCTTCCCTTCGAGGTAATGTAATTCATTTTTATTTACCTACTTACGAGTACTCCTTTGATACGAGCTGGATAAATTCAACTTGCAATACTTGTTCGGGTATTGCTAACACTCATTTCTCTGAACAATATATTGCCTCTCTCAATCTGTTGAAGGAGCTGAACTCCGGTGATTAAATTACTAAATACTTTAAACTATAATTCACTAAGAAAACAACTTTTAGGTGGAAATATAACAGGAATTTGGAAAAATAATGAAGCATTTATCGGTTCCAATTCTTTTCCTATTATGAATTACTCATATCAAACAGCAAACTTTATCAATTTTGAAAAAAACATAGATTCAACATTTGAAGAAGTTAGTTATCATTTGAGCGGTTATGGCCTGCTAAGGAATGAAGCAGAAGCCAGCTTTATCGGAGAAAGCATTGAACGATATTCCTATTCATTATTGCCTGCATCGATATGTGCAAACGCAGTGCTTTCTTCTTATAAAAAATTGTATGATGCTGGTTGCAAAGTTCTCCCTCTAGACCTGATAAATAACTACTATAATTCAGATCAAAAAGAACACTATATTACTGAAATGGATAACATCAAATGGATTAAACTACCTTCACTTTTTGGAGAAGAAGAAGTTTTTATTCCCCTTCAACTATTTATTATGTACAATCAATATTTATTTTCAAATGAAAAAAGATATATTACAAGTGCTGTTTCAACAGGTACATCTTGTCATGAAACAACAAAACAGAGCTTAGAAAATTCTTTAATAGAATATCTTCAAATTGATTCCTTTAATTTGTGGTGGTATAGTGGCACATCAGCCATCCCATTAGATATAGATGTAAAGAAGTATTTTAACCACTTGTTCAATAATCAGCCTAAGGTCCAAGATTTTCTGAATCATTTTACCGTTAATTTTCTAGATATTAGTTTCGATAAATCAATTTACATTATTGTCTGCGAGATGGTTTCCGAATCTACCTCAATGCCCAAATACGTAGTAGGTGTCCAAGGAGGCTATTCCATAAAAAAATGTATATACAGAGCTTTTCTAGAATGCCTTACTGTCGTCGAATACGCTCTAAACATATCATGGATTGATCCCCAAAAGTATGTTTCAATTCAAAAAGAGGACCCTGATTTTTCGAATCTAGACGACAATGTAATCTATTATGCTAAATACGGAAAACCCCGTAACTTGATTTTTGAACACAAAAAAATCAATCCCAGAAAAAAAGCACAAAATCTAACTGAACTCATACAATCTACAAAAAAATTATCGCCTTATGCTGTAGCTCTTAATATTACACCTACAGAATTTTCTCATTTAAATACTGAAGTATACCGAGTCATTTTACCTGAATTGTTGTCCATTGCATTACCATCGTATCCCCCTTATTTTAGTAATAGATATACCCAGTGGGGAGGGATTAAAAATCACTTACCTCATCCGCTGGCTTAGTATCCTTTTATTTATCGGGACTCTCTTTCCTGGTATTTTATTGGCGCTTTTTAACTATTTACCTTCACGTCTCAGAAGAAAATCTCTTTTGTACAAGTATAATCTTGTTTTGTTATTTTTAATGCTTGTCAATTTTATTTGGTTTTCAATGCTTTCAAATAGCAAACTTGTACATATACCGAACTTACTATATCTAACATTTTTACCATCTCCACTCATCCTGTTTTTTATAGAAAAAGGATATAAACTGATTCCCAATAAAGCGAATTCCTTTAACCACTATACCTCTCATGTATTTTTAGTATTATACAGCTATCCAATATTAGAAGAGGTCAATTTCCGTTACTTTATTTATCTTTACGGAACTTTATTTAATTATTCTTCAATTCAATATCTATTAATTGCTACATTAACATTTTTCTTATCTCATCTAGTTTATCAAGGTAATTCTTCCTTGATAAAGATTATCTTTTCTTTCATACAAACCGTCCTTTTCCTTTTAACCCAAAACATCTTTTTATGTATATTTATACATATATCGTTTAATATTTTCGTTTATTTGACTAATAATTATTACAAAAAAAATCATTACTAGTTGATCTCTCAGAAAAATGGGTATATAAAAGGAGGAGGGAAACACTATGAAGAAAATGACATTAAGTGAACGGCTCAACATCTTGCGGGCGGGTGTTCTCGGAGCCAATGACGGGATTGTTTCTGTGGCCGGGATCGTCATCGGGGTCGCCGGAGCCAGGACTTCTACGTTTACCATTTTAATTTCTGGGATTGCAGGTCTCCTTGCAGGCGCGCTTTCGATGGCTGGCGGTGAATACGTCTCTGTAAGCACGCAAAAAGATACTGAGAAATCACTCGTTAAGCAAGAACGAGAGTCACTGAAAACGGATTATGATGGGGAATTACAAAAGTTAATTGAAATTTATCAAGCAAAGGGTTTGTCAGATGAATCGGCTCGCCAAGTTGCTACTGAATTGATGAAAAAGGATGCTCTTGGTGTTCAAGCTCAGGAAGTCTTAGGCTTCAAACTAAATGACTATGCCAATCCATTTAGTGCTGCGCTCTCTTCGCTGTTTTCTTTTTCAATCGGTGCGATTTTGCCGTTATTAACAATCGTCCTTCTCCCTGCTTCTATTCGAATCTGGTTTACGTTCGTCGCTGTGCTGATCGCGCTGGCCATTACTGGCTATACGAGCGCCTACCTCGGAAACGCTCCAACTCGTCCCGCCGTCATCCGAAATTGTTTAGTCGGCATGCTAACCATGGTGATTACATATGTTGTTGGGCATTATATTGGAATTTGATGGAATCTAAATAAAATCGCTAACCTCTTCTCTAAAGGATTAGCGATTTTTATTTATAGGGTAACAGAAAAAATTCTTTTAGCCATAGAACCATTTCCAAAAAAAGCTTATCAACTAACTTTTTCTACAATCTTTGAATTAAACAACATAAAATGCAAGTATGCTAGATTAGCGGCACTTTAAAGCAGACAAATATTTTTTCATATATTTTCCCTTATGCTTTGAATTATATTGCATGATAAATCGAGGATGTTCTAACGGAATAATTTTATCAAAAAAGAGATACTCTTTGTTTATTTTTGACAAGAAATCATAGTTTTGACCGCTTCCAATGCAGTAACATACCGAAGTATCAATTCCAAAACTGATTTGACTATGAATTGCATCTATAATAAAAGAATACAAACTTTCTTGTAGTTTTTTATTTTCATAGTAATTACAATTAATCTCTTTTCCTTTTGAATTTGTCTTGACTAGTCCCAATGGGCAAACAAAATTCATATAAAAATCCGTATAAAATTTCTCGCATCCTCCGTACTCATAAATAACATCATACAAAAACCCCGATGAAGACTGATTTATATAAAAGTTATCAATAAAAATCCCTGTTTCATTTTGTAAATGCTTAACATCTTCGAAAGGCACTCCAGTTATAGCGGAGCCTCGACGAGCTGGTGAACTTCCAAGAATAAGACGCCGAGGTTTGGCATCATTATAGTATTTTTGGTAAAATGCAGTCGTTATCTCTCTTACTTGTTCTTTTTGATCTCCTATGTACGGATTAACCATCCGAAATCCAGCAGGTAAATCAAGACGTTCAACTGAAAGCTGCGCGTTAAATTGTAGGATTTGTTTAGCAAAAGTCGTTTTTTCAATCATGTAAAACATTCCTCTCAGTATCTATGTCTTCTCTCTTCTTATCTCCATCTAAATCCATTAATTGTCTAATTCACTCAATAATAACCGATAATTAATTTATCTTGCTCAAAAAAATTAGTTGCTTATTGCAACTAAAGCGAAGGAGCCTCGCGCTCCTTCGCTTTTTAACGAACCATTTCTGCTTCCCTGAAAACTTTCCGCCAAGTGGTCGACAAAATAACTACACAGACCGAGAATGCCAAAAAGTCTGCGATCGGGAATGCGTACCACACGCCTGACAAGCCAAAGAAGTTTGGCAAAATGAGGAGCAGCGGAACGAGACAAATAATTTGCCGCATCAGCGAAATGATGAAGGAAATTCGCGCTTTCCCAAGTGCTTGGTACAAGCCGCCACAGACGATTTGGAAGCCAATCGTCGACGCCGCCAGTAGCATGATTCGGAGCGCTTCTTCACTTTCTGCAATCAAAACTGGGTCAGATGAGAAAATTCTCGCTAGTTCTGCTGGGAATATCTCTGCAACCGCAAACGCGATGAGGGACAAAATCGTCGCAACGAGCATCCCCAGTTTCACCGAATGACTGACTCGCCCAAACTGCTTCGAGCCGTAGTTAAAGCCAACGATCGGCTGCATTCCTTGCGTCACCCCATTGATCGGCATGATCGCGAACGATGCAATTCGGTTAGCTACACCGAACGCCGCAATCGCCATCGTCCCTCCGTAAATCTGTAGCATCCAGTTTACCGCAATTGTTACCACGCTACCTGAGGCCATCATGATAAACGACGGGAAGCCGATCGCGATAATCCGCAAGCCAAGCTTCATGTCAATCCGCAAGCCAAAGCCTTTAAGCGAAAGTGTGCTTTTTCCGGATAGGAAGTAAAATAACAGCCACGCTGCACCAATCGCTTGGGCAATCAGTGTGGCAAGCGCCGAACCTCGAACGCCCATATCCAGTCCCATGATGAAAATTGGATTCAAAATCATGTTGATGACCGCTGAGATAATCATCGTGAGCATCGCTGTTTTAGCGTTTCCTTCCGAACGGACGATATTGTTCATCCCCATCCCGAATGATTGAAACACAGCGCCAAGCAAGATGATTTCTAAAAATTCTTTGGTCATTTGATGAATTTCAGCAGGTGCGCCAAACATGGTAATCAGTGGGTCAATAAAAATAAAAGTTAAAATTGCAATCAATAAACTTGAAAAAATAACGAGCCAAATCACTTGATGGAATACTGTATTCGCCGTTTTTTGTTCACCGGCGCCAAGCGACCTCGAAATGATCGAAGCGCCTCCGATACCAAACATCGCGGCCATCGCCATCAAAATCATTTGAACAGGGAAAGCAATCGAAAGTGCCGCGACCCCATTTGGCCCAACACCATACGAGACGAAAATCGTATCGACAATATTATACATTCCCATGACGAACATCCCGATGAAGGCCGGAATCGAAAGCCGTGCCATCAAGGAACCGATACTATCCTCGCCAAGTCTTCTGCTTTGTTCTTTCATATGTGTTCCTCCTTTTTAGCCACATGAGTTGCGTTTTCTGCCATTTGGACGATCAAGCGAAAAAAATCCGCCCGTTCTTGCTCCGTAAATCCCGCCGTTAAACAGTCGTTCCACTGTTCTGTCAGCTCCTCGATCAAACTTCTGTGTGCCAACCCTTTTTCTGTTAAAAAAATGCGCTGGATACGCTTGTCTTTTTGATCTTGCTCACATCGCACGAACCCAAATTTCAATAGTCGTTTGATGTGCCTCGTCACGTTCGCCTTATCAACTGAAAAGCGCTTCACAAACGCTTCTTGAGCAAGTCCGTCTTCCTTGTAAAGCGTAAACAAGTAGCGTAGCTGTCCGACACAAAGACCTGTTTCTTTCAGCCTGCTGTCTTTAAAAATATGTTCAGAGCGATGAATCATCGCCATAGATTTTACAATTGCTTCATGTCTTTCTGTCAATTAAGTCGCCTCAAATCTCACTATTTTCGCAATAAAGTTGCGCAGTCAACTAATCCAGTTTACTAAAGATTAGTTGACGTTGCAACTGTTTTTTTAGAGGCATAATCAGGGCATAAACTAAGTAATTGCGTTATAATAAATGAAAGCGTTTTAAAAAAGGAGGATGACGTATGAAATTTTTCATTGATACAGCAAATGTAGACGAAATAAAGAAAGCAAGTCGCATGGGATTCATCGCTGGCGTAACCACCAACCCTTCTTTGATCGCCAAAGAAGGACGCGATTTTAAAGAAGTGGTGACTGAAATCACTTCGATCGTTGATGGACCGATCAGCGGAGAAGTTGTTAGTTTAGAAGCCGATAAAATGGTGGAAGAAGGACGCCGTGTTGCTGCGATCCATCCAAATATGGTCGTCAAAATTCCAATGACTGGCGAAGGTATGGCAGCCGTTAAAATGTTACATGAAGAAGGCATTAAAACGAATGTTACTCTCGTTTTCTCAGCCGCACAAGCCTTGCTTGCTGCTCGTGCTGGCGCTTCTTACGTCTCGCCATTTCTGGGTCGTTTAGATGATATCGGCCAAGATGGTTTGGAACTCATCAGTGACATTGCAGAAATTTTCGCTGTCCATGATATTAAAACCGAAATCATCGCGGCAAGTATCCGCCATCCAATTCACGTGATCGAATCTGCCAAACTTGGGGCTGATATTGCGACTGTGCCATTTAAAGTATTTGAGCAAATGTTAAAACATCCATTAACAGATATCGGAATTGATAAATTCTTGGCTGATTATGAAGGAGTCAAAAAATGAACAAGCATTTTATTGTAAAAAAAGCCCATCATCCAGAAGTTAGCAAACCTCTATTCGCAAACAAAAATGAAGAAATCTGGGTATTTGCTGAAGATAAAGCCTATCCTGGTTGGATGCTTTGTAAAATTAAATCAAGTGGCGTCGAAGGTTATATCCCTGAACAAATTATCGCACACGTTCCAGATAGCAAATCGGGAACTGTTTTGGAAGATTATTCCGCACGCGAACTTGATGTTGAACAAGGCGATGAGCTTGAAAGTAACCGCGAAATAAAAGGCTGGGCATGGTGTATTGATGAAGATGGAACTGGCGGTTGGGTTCCCCTCGAGAATTTGAAAGAAGCATAAAACTTGGCGTAAAAAGGCTGTTGAAATGGGATAATTCCATTTCAGCAGCCTTTTTGTGCCCGTCCACACTATGCAAGTTCTGGAGTGGCCAAATAAAAAGTCAACCATCCTATTATCATCAATATTAAGCTAAACAGTTGAAGAACAAGTATTACAATCGCTAATGCCCTTGCCCAGCCAACTCTTCAGTCCCTTTCAAGCCTTTAATCAACAAAATTAAAAATAGCATGATTTGCCCCAAACTTCTAGCAGACTTTTTTATCTTCTTTCTCCTCTAGAATGCTTCAATTTAATTTTGATACAAATTATAGGTGATAATATCGTGAATGACAGCCTTGTCTTCCAGCAAATTATTTTCCAACCCTTTCAAATTATGAAATAATAGAAGAGAAAATTGCAGGAAATCGGGTGGAAATTTTGAAAGATTGGAAGAAAAACCTCTATATCGTTTGGATCGGCTGTTTTTTAACGGGTACCGGACTCAACTTGATTATGCCTTTCCTGCCTTTATACGTAGAAGAACTTGGCATCCACGATCCCGACCAAGTCAGTCTTTATTCAGGTGTCGCGCTTAGCTCGACTTTTTTTGTTTCTGCCATTATGGCCCCAATTTGGGGAATGCTCGCCGATCGTAAAGGGCGCCGCTTAATGCTGCTTCGCGCCGCACTCGGGATGAGTATCGCGATGATTTTGATGGGATTTGTCACAAACGTCTTCCAGTTCATCGGACTAAGACTCCTCATGGGGATCTTTTCGGGCTACATTTCAACAGCGAACGCGCTGATCGCCACACAGGTGCCGCGCCATAAGAGCGGCTATGCTTTAGGGACACTTTCAACCGCAGCCGTTTCGGGCGTTTTGATCGGACCACTAATTGGGGGCTTCTTGTCCGATATCTTTGGTGTTCGCCCCGTCTTTTTCATCACCGGAACACTGATCGCTTGCAGCTTCCTCTTAACGCTGCTTTTTGTGAAAGAGAATTTTACTCCGGTCGAGAAACGGGAGGTCCGCTCCTTCAGGGAAGTCTTTGGCGCCCTTCAAAATCCGAAACTCATTGTCATTTTATTTTTCACTTCGATGATTATCCAAGTCTCAAATAACGCGATTAGCCCGATTTTAACGCTTTATGTTCGTGACCTTGCCGGAAACATCGCAAATATAGCTTTCATCAGCGGGATGATCGCCGCCGTCCCCGGCGTCGCTTCCTTACTTGCAGCCCCGCGCCTCGGCAAATGGGGCGACAAAATCGGCACCGAACGAATCTTGCTCGGCGCTTTGATCGGCTCCATGCTGCTGCAAATCCCAATGGCCTTTGCCGAGACACCCTTTCAATTTGGCGTTTTGCGTTTCTTGCTTGGCATCGCAGACGGTGCGCTTCTCCCAGCTGTTCAGTCTCTACTTTCAAAAAATGCACCGCGCGACCTCACTGGGCGGATTTTCGGATACAACCAGTCCTTTCTTTACATTGGGAATGTCATCGGACCGCTGATTGGCTCAAGCATCGCGGCTCATTTCGGCTATAGCGACGTTTTCCTAGCTGTCGCCGTCTTCATTTTGCTAAACGTCTGCCTCGTGGCTATTTTCAACCGAACGACTCATCACAAGAAACAGGAGGAATGATTAAGATGGAACAAATCGAACAACTTCGCACTGCCGTGCGCGCCGCAAACCGGATTATCTTTTTGACGGGCGCGGGCGTTTCCGTGCCTTCTGGGATCCCGGATTACCGCTCAAAAAATGGGCTTTATGCAGGGAAGCACAATCCAGAATACTTATTAAGCGAGGCTTGTCTTGCAAATGAACCAGATGTTTTTTATCAATTTGTCACCCAAAACATGTACTATCCAGATGCGAAACCTAACCCGATCCATTTCAAGATGGCTGAAATCGGCGAAACAAAGCCAGTTACAGTTATTACGCAAAATATTGACGGCTTGCACGAAGCGGCTGGTTCTAAGTCGGTCGTGGATTTCCATGGCAGCTTGTATCACTGTTACTGCATGAAATGCGGCCAAACCGTCCCGGTAGGAACTTATTTGGAATCCGATATCCATCAAAATTGCGGTGGGCGAATCCGGCCGGACGTTGTGCTTTACGGGGAAGGCATTGATCCGGATGCCATCGAACAAGCCATCCAAGCCTTGCAAAATGCCGATCTTGTCGTCATCGCCGGAACGAGTTTCAAAGTCAGTCCATTTTGCAATTTGATTGATTATAGGAATCCAGAAGCAAGCGTTTTTGCAGTCAATAAAGAACCGATTCCCCTCCCCTTTCGGTATACCATGATCGAAGCGGACGCCATGACGGTCTTCAA
The DNA here is from genome assembly GCF_011800755.1 of Listeria valentina. GTDB lineage: Bacteria > Bacillota > Bacilli > Lactobacillales > Listeriaceae > Listeria > Listeria valentina. The sequence goes on along the minus strand of NZ_JAATJW010000046.1, from coordinate 8,166 downwards.
AAAAATCTGAAAATAAAGCGTGCATTTTTGACCGAATAGTTAGTTGCATGTTAAAATTTGGATAGCTGGATCTAATTCTAGCTATCCAAATTTTCTTTTAAGGAGTGGTAGATTTTATGTCACCTGACCCCGAGAGTCAGCAGATTATCTTTCAATTAATTCTCATTTTAGTGCTTACGCTACTGAATGCCTTTTTCGCATCAGCTGAAATGGCACTGGTTTCCCTCAACAAGGGACGCGTAAAAAGCCAAGCCGATCAAGGCGATAAAAAAGCCATCAAATTGATGAAACTGCTTGAAGACCCAAGCAATTTCCTCGCAACCATCCAAGTCTGTATCACGCTTGCTGGTTTTTTCTCAAGTGCTTCGGCAGCAACAAGTATCGCAACGCGGATTGAACCGGTTTTTGGCGAAGGAACTTTTGCGAAGGAACTCGCCATCATCGTTGTCACAGTTATTTTGTCGTATATTACTTTGGTTTTTGGTGAACTTTATCCGAAACGAGTCGCTTTACAGAAGTCTGAGATGATTTCGCGGCTGTCGGTTACGCCCATTCGGATCGTTGGTTTTCTACTTCGTCCGTTCGTCAAATTCCTCTCGTTTTCCACCAACACGCTCGTGAAATTAACGCGCATGGACAAATCTGGTGAAGAGGAGAAAATGACGCGTGAAGAAATGCAGCTGCTTGTCGAGAACAGCGGGAAAGAAGGCGTGATTGAGCAAGAAGAGCTCAGCATGATTCGTGGCGTTTTTGAACTCGACGATAAGTATGCGAGAGAAGCGATGGTGCCGCGGACTGATGCGTTTATGATCGACATTGACATGGAGCCGAGTGAAATTTGCGACCTGCTGTTAAATGAGAATTACTCGCGGATTCCGGTTTATAAAAATGATTCGGATTCGATTGTAGGTATTCTGCACTTGAAAGATTATTTTGCCGCAGCACGACAAGTCGGATTTGACCATGTAGATATCCACTCGCTCATTAAAGATGCCTACTTTGCGCCAGAATCGATTTTTATTGATGACCTGCTGAAAAATATGCAGAAGACGCGAAATCAAATGACGGTGCTGATGGATGAATATGGCGGCGTGGCTGGTCTGATCACGATTGAAGACATGCTTGAAGAAATCGTCGGCGATATTGATGATGAATATGATGATTTGACAAATGAATTTACAAAAATAGATGAAAACACCTATGATTTAGATGGTATGCTTGCGCTTGATGACTTTAATCGCATGTTTGATGTTGAACTCCCGTCTCGTGGTGTTGATACGATTGCAGGCTTTGTGCTTACACTCATTGGGAATATTCCTGAGGACGGCGAACAAGTCGTAGCAGAATATGAAGATTTTACATTCACGGCGCTCGAAATAAAAGAAGCAAGGCTAGTTTCCATTCGGGTTGAGCGAGCAAAAAAGCTCGAAGCTGAACCTGTAAAGCTAGAACTTGCTTAACGTAAAGACAGAGCGGCGCTGCCGCTCTGTCTTTTTCTAAAGGAGGTATCCAAATGCCCAATATCAAAGAAATTGCCAAACGTGCTGGGGTTTCCGTCACGACCGTCTCACGCGTTTTAAATCACCATCCCTACGTGGCAAGCGATAAACGTGAACGCGTCGAAGCGGTCATCCAAGAACTGGATTACATACCTAACCGTAGCGCCATGAACTTAGCACGTGGGAAAACGAACACAGTTGGCGTGCTTTTACCTTATACTGATCACCCTTGGTTCGATAAAATCGTAAGTGGCATCCTCGAAGCTGCTTTCCGCGAAAGATATTCCGTCACGCTTCTACCAACAGGCTACGATGCCAAACGCGAATTGCACCATCTTGAAATGCTAAAGACGAAACAACTGGATGGCATCATCATCACGTCTCGAGCCAATTCATTTGAAGTCTTACTTGAAGCAGCCGATCCTGAGCAGCTAGTTTTCTGCGAAGAAACGAAGCATCCCAAGCTTTCCTGCGCGTATATCAATCGTTTCCAAGCGTTCCAAGATGGCTTTCGCTTCATTCAAAACAAAGGCTATCAAAACGTGGCCTTCACAACCGGACGAACAGATCGAATCAGCCCGAGCACGCAAAACAAAATTGCCGCATTTGAGGAAGTTTTTGCGACCAAAGCGAATCGCGCCAACATGCTGAACGACTGCTATGATGTTTCGGACGGGGAATCCGCAGCCGAGTATTTCTTGGAAAAAGCACCCGTAAAGCCCGACGCGATCTATGCAACAGGAGACGAAGTTGCCGCGGGAGTCTTCGCTTACGCACGAAAAAAAGGTTTGCGAGTGCCGGAAGATATTGCGATTTTGGGGCAAGAAAATTTACCGATCAGTGAGGTATTGGAGATTTCGACACTGAATCATCATTTAAAAAGGCTTGGAACTACTGCCTTTTCGATTTTTCATTCCGGCAAAGTACAAAAGCAAAAAATCCATCATGAACTCGTGGAACGAAAATCTTTATAAAGTTCTCAGAAGAAATTGCTTGACATGAAACCCGTTTCATCATTTACAACTAAGGTATAACATATGAAGAGGGTGAAAACAGTGCAACTTGAAGGAATCTGTAAGGTCCATTCTGGAATTGGTATGGAGTATCAATACGGGGAATTTTATATCGATCGAGACTATCTGGTATTTGAACAAAATTATGGTTACAAAATGGGAAAGCGCCACACTTATCCTTTACAAGCCTTGGAGAACATTGCGCTGATACCGAAAGGCGATCATGTTTATTTAACATTTAGCTGCGCAAGAATTCGTTTTGAGATAGCAGGAACGGAAGAAATGCTTTATTCATTTTATGAAGAGCTCCGTTCCGGGCACAGCTTGTCACAAAGTGAAGAAAGCAAGCCACAACCGAAAAGAAGCCGCTACACGACACATCACCAATACTTTTTTTCGAAATGAGGGGGATGAAGATGTACCAAGCGATACTTTTCGACGTCGATGGCACGATTTTAGATACGGAAAAAGCCGTTTTGCATTCACTTCAATCCGTTTTAGAAGAAGCTGGGCATTTTTATACACAAGAGGAATTGCGATTCGCGCTTGGGATTCCCGGCGAAAAAGCGATCCAACGTTTAAATTTACTAAATGCAGATGAAATTCTTGCAAAATGGATGGAGCAGGAACTTCAGATGGTAGATGAAGTACGGCTTTTCGATGGAATTGAAGCCCTTTTACCACAAATCCCGGAAAGTGCAGTCGTTACATCCAAAAATAGCTACGAAATGGAGAAGGGGTTTTACCCGTTTGGAATTGGTGAACATTTCAACGCAATCGTTTGTGCGAGCGACACCGTGAACCACAAGCCGCACCCAGAGCCGTTACTAAAAGCAATGGAACTACTTGCAAGAAACCCGGGGGAAGTCCTTTACATCGACGATTCGCCTTACGACATGGCTTGCGCCCATTCAGCCGGAGCCGATTTTGGTTTGGCACTTTGGGGAGCCAAATCCGAAAAAGGCTTTGAAGAAGCCGAACATGCCTTTCGGCGGCCAAGCGAAATTCTTGCACATGTCGCAATCCAAAATGAATAGGAAGACTCAAAAAAGGAAGCCTCTTTATGAAGCTTCCTTTCTTGCTTAAACGATTGAAAAACCTCCATCCACAATAATATGCTGGCTAGTCACATAACTTGACGCATCAGAAGATAAGTAAAGAATCGTGCCATTCAGCTCGCCTTTTCTGCCCGGTCTTGAGGCTGGCGAGAGACCATTGTAAAGCTTCATGAAGCCTTCATGCTTAAATAGTGAGTCAGCGGTCATTTCCGATTCAAACAACCCCGGTCCGATTGAATTCACCGTAATATTTTCTTCCATATAGGTTGCCGCCATCCCCATCGTAAGACCACGCACAGCGGCTTTTGAGGTGTTGTAGGCATGCCTTGCAAGTTCATACCCCTTATCTGCAATAATCGCGTTAATCGAAGCGATATTGACGATTTTACCGTACTTTTGTTTTTTCATGTGTGGTACAACGTATTTGGACATCAAATACAACCCTTTTACATTAATATCCATCGATTTATCCCAGTCCGCTTCCGAAAGTTCTTCCACAGTTCCTGCAATCGCAATCCCTGCATTATTCAGTAAAATATCAACTTTCGAGAAGTGCTCAATAACCTCTGCGACCGCAGCCTTCACGCTCGCTTCATTTGAAACATCACAAGCGATCGGAATCGCTTTTCCTCCCTTTGCTTCAATTTCCCGAGCGACCCCATCCAATTTTTCTTTTCGGCGTGCAAGGAGCGCCACGTCGGCCCCATAATCCGCGTAACAAAGTGCAGCGTCCCGTCCTAGACCACTTGAAGCTCCTGTCACAATTGCAACTTTCCCTGTTAAATCAAACATGTTACTCATAATGATGCCTCCTTTTGTCTTGTTCACTTTCATCGCTATCATATCAAATGTAAGCGCTTTAATAAAGGGTTTTAGTTATGAGGAATTTTGATAAGTGAAGGGAGATACTAAAAATTCCAAAGCCTTCCTCGATATAGCGGTAAGAATCAGATAAGTGATAGGAGCACATTTGCTTATTCATTTACAAAATTATAAATCTTAATAAAGCTACAACAAAATAAAAAACTTAGGAATTTCTAGAAATTCCTAAGTCACTTTTTCCTTTGGAGAAACCTTTATCCGCTTCTCTAAATTCTCTTACTCTAGTTGTAAATTCTTTTAATTGAACCTCTTGCCTAACAAAATCTGATGACTTAAAATCTGGAAATCCATTCTTATAATTATTACGTTACCATCCCACGTCTTCCCCTCCTCAGATTCAAATCATACTCTCAATAAAAAAGCTTAGAAATTTTGGATAATTCCTAAGCTTTTTTTCTATTCAATCGGTCCCATTAATGCTGTAATTAATAGTATGTGTTCTCTAATTTTAACTTTCTTTAAGTTCTCTACTTTTTTTGCTCCTCCAAGCCCTAACAACGGGGTATAGCCAAAGCATTCGTCATAAGATAAGCATCCCCATTTTTCAACAGCATTTAAGTAGGGCTCCCACATAAGTTCATCAGATCGAAACTCTAAGTCTGCTATGTTTTGAAAAAAGAATTCAAAAGAAAATAGTATAGTTTTTACTTTACCATATCTATAATTTAACACTCTCACATATCCATCTGACCATATAATTAAGTCCCCCATCCCTGTTGCAAACAAAACGACAGCATCATTGTATCTTTCTGAGCTTTCATTTAATATTTCCTCAAAATCATTTGGATTGATTATTTTTAAATAACCTTCTAGAAAGCTACCAAATCCTAAATCACGCCACAAAACTATTAGTTCATTCGGAACTTTATCTTGATATTTATTAATAACATCATCAGGCACTTTGCTATCAAATTCAAAATCCAATAATACACTATCCATGCTATTCTCCTTTAATGAGTTAATTTCACATTTAAATATACGTTTTTTAACTGTTCTGGAGTCAATCCCTCAGCTAGTTCTCTAATCTGTGCATCAACAATATCAATATGATATTTCCATTGACTTCCAAGTGAAGAGTTAATCCTTTTATCACCCATACCACTTATTGCATCAGCATTGCCTCCTGCAATTTGATCCGGATTGTGCAAAGCTGCTTGCGTATCTAGCCAATCTTTTGCCTCGCGTTTAGCTTGGGAAAAAGACTTCCCTTCCTTTTGTAATTCATTAACTTTTTTAGTCAATGCCTCTTCTCTTGCAGCTTGTTGAGCAGCATTCCCTTCAATTGCTCTACCTTCTGCAATATATCTTTCTCTATTTGTTAGATATTCTGAAGCGTTAACTCATTCATTCCTTTTTCTTGATCTTTGAGTTGTCTTGCAAACTCTTCTGCATCATGCTTAACATTTCGATTAAAAACTACTTCAATTTCTTTAATTCTCGGGACATCATCACTCGCTTTTATTATATCATCCGCCCCGCGTCTTTCGCTATTCAAATTCAAATCATACTTCCTCAAGGCGTCTTTCATCTTCTCCGTCGCATTCTCGACTTTCGAAGTTCCTCCTGCCGGAAGCACACCGAGTCAATCCACCGCAAGTTCAAGTTGTCTGATTGTTTTCTCCAATTTATTATTATAATAAAAAAACGATATCAGTGATTACTTACTCACTAATACCGCTCGATAACTTCATATTTCTAACAAAGTTACTGTTTATTCATCTCTATATTTTGCTACTCCAATAAAATCCACCTCATAAGCATCTTTAACCGTAGTATTAAGAAAAGACTTTTCTTGCTTATAATCATAATTATAAATCAATATGATAGTGTTATACTTTTTTTGAATAACTTTAAATTGGGGAATCAACTGATTATCATAAGAAAAATCAATTAACAGATCGTGAATGTTATTTTCTGCCACTTCTATCCAATCTTTTTCAATTAAATCTCGATCATAATAGCCTAATTTAAAATCCTTCTCAAATTGAGAAGGCACACTATCACCGTCTTTTGTATATTTTACATCCATATATTCCTCTAGATCATCCTCCGAAGAAAAGTTTCCTAGCCATAAAGATACATTATTTTCCAATGTACAACTACCTCCTTAAGCCTCTAGGCAAATCCATAATCCCATTTTCCATTCTTTTCTGTGCCCATTCATTTAAACGCTTAACGAAACTTTCATAGTCCTTAGACGAGTCAATTATTTTTAAAATTTCATTATGAGCTTTTGTCGAGCCTCTTCCACCATGCTTACCAACAGGGTTAACAAATTTCACATCTTTCGTTAATGTTCTCATCTCTTTAATGTCATCCATACTAATTCCCCAACGCTTAAAGGTTGGCGTTCTTGATACAAGATGCCACTCATGATAGCCACCAGGTCTTCTAATCCTATCTTCAATTTTTTCTCTAAGTTTTGGATTATCCCAAAGCTGATCAAACTGTCCTGGCGTCAGATCATTAAACCAATTATTAAACTCACCATTTCGCACAGACGGAATCTTCACATCATCTAGGTTTTTAGTAGCAGATCCACTTGCCTTTATTATATCATCCGCCCCGCGTCTTCCGCTACTCAAATTCAGATCATACTTCCTTAAGGCATCTTTCATCTTCTCCGTCGCATTCGCGACTTTCGAAGTTCCACCTGCCGGAAGCGCGCCGAGTCCATCCACCGCGAGTTTTCGCTGCGAGTTCAAATTCAAATTACCCTTAAAATTATCCGCCACTTTCCCAACTTCATCAAGCCCTTTGATCCCTTTCTCAATCCCTCTATGTACCGCTTCTTTCGCTGTCGTTTTCAAACTGTTAATCCGCGTCAAGGCTTTACTCTTGCCCAGTTTAATCAAATCATCCGCTTTCGACGGGATATTCTTCATACCTTTCAGCACATTATCGCTTAAACTAGCCAGCTTCGATCCCGACCGTAGCGCCTGGGTGCCGCCCGAAAAAGCTTTCATTCCAGGCACGATATCTAAGAGCGAAAACGCCCCACGCATCACGCGCTCCGACGTATCCAGTTCGCGACCCGTCAGCCAGTCTTTCCCACTGACAGCCGCACTCATTTCTAAGCCACCATAAGCCATACCAAGCGCTAGCCCCGCCGGCGGACAGAAAATACTCACACCAACAATCGCCACCGTCGCAACGACATTCACCCAAAACTCTTTTTTCTGCTGTTCATCTTTGATCGACGTGTACTCAAAAGCCCGTGAATTAATCATCGCTGCGCGGAAATCTTTTTGACTCACATCTTGGTCTTTGTTTTGCCTTTTCCATTCCTCATACTGAATTTTCATTTGATCAGCATAATAATTATCGCCACTCAGTAAATCATCCAAACTGACTTCTTTTTTCGGAACTTCTATTTCTTCCCGCGTATAACTATTCGCGTATGTTGTCATCGTCGTTGTGGCACCGATTCGGTTTTTCGTCGTAAACTTCGACGCATCCAAATCGCGCATTCCTTCCACAAATTCATCCAGTGCTTCATAAAATGGCTGATCGATTTTATCCTCGACAAGACTTCCTGCTTCTCCTGCAAAATCATATAAAACTTCAAAGTCCTCGAACAAACCCTGATATTTACTTTTGTTATCCGTATGCGAAAAAGAAATGGCTCCATCTGCGTCTGGATAGATGTCAATAAAGTAGACACAAAAAGAGTAAATACTTAAAAATTTTCAAAATAAAGAGCCTCCTTTTCAT
>NZ_JAATJW010000045.1 GCF_011800755.1 Listeria valentina | reverse complement strand
GCGATTCATATTTATGCAAACAGAAAATAGAGGCTATGAATGTAATTTTAATTTGAGGGGAAAAGCGAGGGGCAGAATTTCTGCGAGCATCGCGATTCCCTTTGTAGCAACAATTTTCATATTTAGTAATGTTTTAATCTTCTAAACGGTATTTCAATTGGTTTTTCGCTTCCTGACGTTCGAGTCCAAGTTCCACCAACTGTTCAATAAGCTGGCTATAAGAAATGCCACTTGCTTGCCAGAGTAGCGGGTACATGCTAACAGGTGTGAAGCCTGGCATCGTGTTAACTTCATTTAAAAAGATTTCGTTTTGCTCTGTCACAAAAAAGTCTGCGCGAACAAGACCGCTTGCATCAAGACCAAGAAAAGCTTGAATCGCGTATTCTTTTAATTTATTTTCTACTTCTTCACTGACTTCTGCAGGAATCACAAGCGTGGTATCATTATCTTGATATTTCGCTTTATAGTCGTAAAAAACAGCTTTTGAACCTTTTGGTAAAATCTCGCCAGGAACCGAACAAGCTGGCGTGTCGTTTCCAAGTACCGCCATTTCAATTTCGCGAGCGACAACTCCTTGCTCAACAACAACACGGCGATCATATAAGAAAGCTTCGTCCATCGCTTGATAAAGCTCATCTCGATTTTCCGCTTTGCTAATCCCAACGCTTGAACCTAGATTTGCTGGTTTAACAAACATGGGATAAGTAAGCGCCGCTTCCATATCCGCAACCATTTCATCTCGGAAATTTTTCCAATCAATCGAGCGAACGGCTACAGCCGGAAGTTGCGGAATCCCTGCATCTGCAAAGACTTTTTTCATGACAATTTTATCCATCGCTGCTGCTGAAGCAAGTACGCCATTTCCTACATATGGAAGATTCAAGACTTCGAGAAGCCCTTGAACTGTGCCGTCTTCTCCGTTTGGTCCGTGTAGCAGCGGGAATACAACCGTATTTTCTCGCTCTTCTGTCACATCAGCTGGACTAATTAAAAATCCTGAGGAAATTTCGTCTTCTTTTTGCGCTAAGCGAAACTGCTCTTCAGGCGAGAAACGCAGCTGGTCTGAAAAATCCAATTGATGCGTAATCTCTGGGCCCTGAACCCAGTCACCGTCATTGGTTATGTATACAGGTAGCGCTTCAAATTTATTTAAATCAAGTGCATTAATGACAGAAAGTGCCGTTTGCAACGATACTTCATGTTCGGCTGACTTTCCGCCATAAAGTAAAATTAACTTTGTTTTCATGGTATCCCTCCGGATTCTTTTCTGTAGTCTATTTTACCACGTTTCTGTTAGATTAAAAGCAATTTCTTAAAAATGGCGCGACATGAATCAATTTAGCGCTTAGTCAAAAAACAGCAAAAACTTTTGAAGCGAACTTATGCGTTCCCATTCAAAAATTTTTGCTGCTTCCTTTTATGCACCTGCAGATAATTTAAGTCCAATCACTCCAGCGATGATCAGAGCAATAAAGAAAATTTTCATGACACTTTTCTTTTCCTTAAAGAGGAGCATCCCCATGATGACACTACCAACTGCTCCGATTCCTGTCCAAATCGCATAGCCCGTTCCAATTGGGATCGTCTTTAACGCGTGTGAAAGCAAGAAGAAACTGCCGCACATGAATACAATCGTTAAAACAGAAAACCAAAGCTTTTTAAAGCCGTGCGAAAGCTTCATTGTGACAACAAAGCACATTTCACAAAGACCAGCGATCACTAAATAAATCCATGCCATTATTTTTCTCCTTCCTTTCCGCCACCGTCATCGACAAGTTTGAGCCCAATGATTCCTGAGATCAAAACAATTAATGAAATGATCTTAAACAGTCCAGCCGGTTCATTTAAGAAAAGAATCCCGACAATTGCCGTTCCAGCAGCTCCAATTCCTGTAAATACAGCATAAGCTGTTCCAATCGGGATGGTGCGCATCGCTAGAGCGAATAGACCGAAACTAACAATCAAAAAGGCAATTGTAAGCAAGCTGAAATCTAATTTTGTAAATCCGTGTGATTCTTTAAGTCCAAAAGCCCAGACGATTTCAGAGAGTCCGGCTAAAACTAAATAAAACCATTGCATAACTATCATCTTCTCCTTTAATTTAAGAGTAAAACCAAAGCTTCAAAAGCTGATTCTCTTCGTTTTTCAAATTCTGCCAAGTCATAGAGTTCGTGCTCCACACCAAGACCATCTAAAAAAGCATAGAAAACTCGAATCCAGCGTGTTTTTTTCTCTTCATCGTGCGTCATTTCATCGAGCAACATGGCGATTTTTTCAAAAGCTTGTGTCTCATACTTTGTCAGTTCTTCCTGCATTTTCTCCTTTAAGGAAACAGGTGGATAATAAACCGATCGCTGGAAAAAGCGCCGTACTTCAGGATCTCGTTCAAAGTCCGTTGCGGCATAAAAAAAAGCTTTGAGATATTCCTCAGCCGTTTCGTAATCTTCTCGCTTCTCTGCTTTGACATTAGCCAATTCTTCTTGCATAACTTCTCGGTAAATCGTCAAATAAAGTTCTTCTTTAGATTCAAAATGTGCATAAATCGAAGGTGTCTTAATTCCTGCTCTTTTGGCTATTTCAGAAAGAGCTGTTCCGTCATATCCTTTTTCTGAAAAAAGTGTCAGAGCCGCCTTTTTAAGCGTTTCTTTGGACATCTCGATTCCTCCTTATCCGAATTAACTAACGTTCGTTAGTTATAATATAACAAAAATGAAACCAAAGGTAAAGGAGTTTATTTTAAATGTTACCAAAAACACACCTAAAATTGTCTTTCGCCTTACTTCTGTTTATAATTTAAAGTGGAAATGCAGCATCAGTTCACTTCAGAATTTACTAATCACAAATAGAGGTGTAAAAAATGCTCGAAAAAACCAATATATATCATGAAGCTATTGTCCCTACCATGAATTTTCCATTTAAAATTTTTATTTTCCATACTAAAAGTTCAGACCGGCTGATTCCACCTCACTGGCATGCCAGTGTAGAACTTTTATTTTGTTTGTCTGGAAAGTTAGACGTTCAGTTTCCGAATCAGCACATCTCGTTAGCCCAGCAAGATGTTTTGTTCATCAATTCCAACATGATTCATTCTTCGCAAAGTCCAGTTCCTGGAAAATGCTTAGCCATTCAAATTCCACTTGATTTTTTAGCAAGTGCCACGGAAAATCAGTATGGCCACCAATTCCTGTACAAATTGAATCCGCAAAATGCGACTCCGGAAGTTAAGGCGATACTTATGCGGATTAAAAAGCAGTTAACAAAAGAAAACTTGTGGGACCGCTTGACGACAAAAGCAAGCGCCTATGAACTAATAGCGGAGCTCACCAAAAATTTTCGCACCCCACTTGCAGGCATTAAAGAAATTGAGAGCGCCAAACACCTTCCCAAGTTGAAAAAAGTAAATGATTATATTGCAGCACATCACAAAGAATATCTCTCGCTTACATCTGTAGCGGAACATTTCAACTATAATCCTTCCTATTTTTCACGTTTTTACAAAAAATTTATGGGGGTTTCTTTTAGTGAATATTTGAGTTCTGTCCGCTTATTAGAAGCTTACTTCAAACTAAGAGATACAGACCATACGATTCTTGAAATCGCACTTGATAGCGGTTTTTCAACAGTCAAGTCTTTTTATAATGCGTTCACAAAACATTACGGGATATCCCCTCAGCAATATCGGAAAACATACTTCAAAAAGTAAAATTCTTTCCGATTTCATGTCAAAAAACGACGCGAAATGAAAACGCTATCTTTTATATAATGTGGCTATAGAAGTCCAAACAGGGGGTTTAGTAATGAAAGAGAAAATCATTCACTTTTTTAACAAAATCAATCCATGGTTTGATAAGATGGGGAGCAATGCTTATTTACAAGCAATCTCCGGCGCCATGATGTCTACACTCGGACCGATTTTCATCGGTTCCATCGCTGTTTTAATCACTGTTTTAATGAACATGGTGCCTTCCCTTAAACAATTGACTCAAGTCACTGATTTACTTAGCAAAGTCAATACAGTCACAATCGGGGCAATGGCCATCTACGTCGTTGTTCTTATGGCTTATCATTTAGTACGCCGGCTTGACCGGGATGAAGATCCCATCTCAGCAGGTATTATCGCTTTGATGAGTTTTCTTTTGATCACACCAATCGGTCAAACAGCAGACAAAGTTTCTGCCGTTCCTTCTACTTGGCTTGGCGCACAAGGCGTATTTTCCGCACTCATTATCGGGATCATTAGCGCTCGGCTTTATTTATTCATTAAACATAAAGGCTGGACGATCAAAATGCCTGCTGGGGTGCCGCCGATGGTTACGCGGATGTTTGAATCTCTTATTCCAACCATTTTAATTGGTCTCCTTTTTATCCTCATCGACTTTTTGTTTGGACTAACTGGATTTGGCAGCATGCACCAATTCGTTTACTCGATTATCCAAGAACCACTGAAAGGAATTGGCGGCACAATTGGCGCTGTTATCCTCCTAAGTTTGATTCAACAAATTTTATGGTTCTTCGGGATTCACGGCACCAATGTAATGTTGCCACTTGTAACACCGCTATGGCTGTCCATGGATGTTGAAAACTTAAATGCGATTCAAGCGGGACAAGTTCCTCCAAATATTGTTGGGCTAGCTTTTTTCAACATTATCACTTTTGGTGGAATGGCACTTGGGCTTATTTTGCTCATGTTACGAGCGAAAAGTAAACAATATCGTGAAGTGGGTAAAATTGCGATCATTCCTGGCTTATTCGGAATTACAGAACCTGTTATTTTCGGGACACCGCTTGTTCTTAATTTCAACCTTGCAATTCCGTTTATTACGAACAATACGATTGCACTCATCCTCGCCTACGTGCTTACAAAACTACACGTTGTCGCTCAGTTTACAGGGGTTCAAGCGATTTTCGGGTTGCCGCTTGGCTTCCATGCTGCGGTTCAAGGAAGTATCTCGATTATCATTTTACAATTATTTATTCAACTGATTTTGTCACCGATTCTTTGGTATCCGTGGTTTAAACGGTTGGATAATAAAACTTATGAACAAGAACTAGCAGCTGCAAAAGAGGAGGAAAAATAGATGAATGAAACAGATTTAAAAAAGATCTTAAGGGATTTAACTTGGCAAGAAAAAGTCGGTCAGCTAATTCAATTATCCGGGGATTTTTTTAGTAGCGAAGATGCCTTAACGGTCGGACCCAAGCAAAAGTTAGGGATCACGCAAGAAATGGTCGATTTAGCGGGCTCCGTTTTAAATGTTGCTGGTGCTAGTAAGACAAGGGAAATTCAAGAAAAGTGGCTTCAAAAAAGCAGGCATAAAATTCCGCTTCTTTTCATGGCCGATATTGTATATGGCTACCGAACTGTTTTTCCCATTCCGCTTGGGCTTGGCGCGACTTGGAATCCAGAATTAATTGAGCAAGCTTACAAAGTGACGGCAGCAGAATCGAAAGCCGCTGGGGTGCACGTGACTTTCGCGCCAATGGTTGACCTCGTGCGAGATGCCAGATGGGGAAGGTGCCTAGAATCGACAGGTGAAGATGCGACACTTAATGCGGCTTTTGCACGCGCGATGGTTACTGGATTGCAACATGTGGAAACTGGTAAAATCACGGGGATTGCGTCTTGTGTTAAACATTTTGCTGCATACGGGGCCGCGGAAGGCGGACGCGAATACAATACGGTCGATATGTCCGAGCGACGATTGCGGGAGGATTATTTACCGGGATACCAGGCGGCCGTCGATGCGGGAAGCGAACTGGTGATGACTTCTTTTAATACCTATGATGGAACGCCTGTTACAGGAAGCGAATTTTTGCTTAAGCAAATCTTGCGAGAGGAATGGGGCTTTGATGGTGTCATCATCTCGGATTATGCTGCCGTGCAGGAACTCGTGGCACATGGGATTGCAGCCGATGAAAAGGAAGCCACCCTTCTTGCGATGAAGGCGACGAACGATATTGATATGAAAACGGGATGTTACGCTAAGCAACTTGAGCCGCTTGTTCAGGAAGGAAAGCTTGATCCCGGCTTAATTGATGAGGCGGTATGGCGTGTTTTGAAGCTGAAAAATAAACTTGGCTTGTTTGAAGATCCTTATCGCGGGGCATCTAGCGAGCGGGAGCGAAAAGTGCTTTTGACGGAAGAAAATCGTGATTTGGCGTATCAAGTCGCCGCTCAGTCGATGGTCTTATTAGAAAATAAAAACAACACCCTCCCTCTTGCTAAAAATGAACAAAAGATTTTGCTTGTCGGTCCTTATGGGGATAATCAAAATTTAATTGGCTTGTGGGCGATTCACGGGAATACAAGCGATGTCATCACGATCAAAGAAGCGATCAGTCAGCATGTTTCTGCTTCAAAATTCAGCTATAGCGCTGGTTGCGAGATGCCGTCGGATTACCATTTTCTCGGGGAATTCGGTGGAAGCAAGGAACAACTTGAGCGAATGCCTCTAGCTGAAAGGAAGCAAGCGCTCGCAGAAGCACTCGAACAAGGAAAACAAGCCGATGTGATTATTTATGCGATGGGCGAGCATACGATGCAAAGTGGTGAAGCAGGTAGCAGAACGGACATTACGCTGCCAGATGTCCAAAAAGAATTCATTCAAGAAATGCTTGCGCTCGGGAAAACGAACATTTTAGTGACCATCAGTGGGCGTCCACTAGTTTTAACAGAAGAAGCCAATCAAATGGATGCGATTTTACAAGCTTGGTTTCCTGGAACGGAAGGCGGACGTGTGATTGCTGACATTTTATTTGGCGAAATCAATCCTTCTGGTCGCTTAAGCATGAGTTTTCCTTATACAGTTGGACAGCTTCCGATTTATTACAATGGCTTCCAAACGGGGCGTCCACTGAATAGCGAAACACATAAAGGCCGGTTTGTTTCCAAATACTTGGATAGTCCAAACGCTCCGCTCTATCCATTCGGATACGGATTGAGCTATAGCAATGTTGAACTTTCGAGTTTAACATTAGATGCAGAAGAAATGGTGGATCAGCTACACGTCAGCGTACAAATCAAAAATAACTCCTCGCGCGGCGGATTCGAAACAGTCCAACTATACGTGCAAGACATTGTAGGATCTGTCGTTCGCCCGACTCGAGAGCTAAAAAAGTTCAAAAAAGTTTATTTAAAAGCGCAAGAAAACACCGCGATTCATTTTACATTAACGCGCGAAGACCTCTTCTACTATACGAAAAAGATGGACTTTACAGTTGAGCCAGGCGATTTCAATTTATTTGTCGGCTTAAATTCGCGGGATACACTTTCAGCATCGTTCACGCTAAAATAACAAAAAAGCCCTGTGCAAACTGGTTTGCACAGGGCTTTTGAATTTCAAGTTACTTTTCAATATAGATCCATTCGCTTCGTTTTAAATCATAAACGAGTTCAGCTACTACTTCATTATAAATCAGTTCTTCAGGAGAATCTTCAAGTTCCGACAAGTCTTCATCGAAATCGATCCCGATCGGAACACGAAACTGTGTCCGTGATTTTTCTGCATGTGCAAATGAAATACAAGCACCTTCTTTAAAGTATTTCATCATTTTCTTTAAAAGATCACTCGGTGGCGTCGCAACACCTTTTCGTCTGTTAGGCATTAAAAAGCTTTTCTCATGAACGATTTCTTCCGTTTTGCGTGTGATCGCTTGACTTAAAACCGCATAAAAATGGTTCATATTTCGATAGTAGACTTTGTTGTATCTGCCATCTTTCTTCGTTAAATAAACAAAGTTATTTTGTAATTTATAATAAAACGGTGATCGTAAGTGTCTTCCTGTATGCGCCAAGTAAAGCAACTCTGCCACTTCTTGTGGAGACAATTGATTGACAAGTTCCACATCTTCAAAATCTACCCAGCAAAAATTATTGAACTTCAAAAGCGGAGCTTGTTTCAACTGCTTCAAATCACTCGATTCTAGATAGTGAAAAGCCGTATGCGCATTGTACGAAGTATCTTTAAAATGATGCTTAATGAGTAAAATATTTTCAGGCGGTGCAGGAACACCCTGCATAAAATCACAAAAAGTAATGCCGCTTGTCACGACATTATTAATGACATTATCCATATGAATGTAAATTGACTTTTGATTTGAAAGTTCTTTTTTCATCAACTCTGCCTCATTCTTCTCACAATTTTCACTTTGCTACTCTACAATTTATCATACACTATTTTAGTGGCTTTTGTATAACAATAAAATCAAAACTAAATTACTTTCTGATGACAGTAAAAAAAGAGCCTCGGAAAAATCTTCCGAGGCCACGAAAAAAACAATTATTAGCGTAAACTGAACTCAACTTGCGGCAGCGGATTTAATTGTATCGTCTGCCAGAGTTCCTTACGGGATTTTGTTTTTTCAACGCTAATTCCTTTCGATTTGAGATTTTGAACAACCTTATCCATCTTTTTCGGGTCTTTACTCATCTTCTCAATCACTCCGTTTCCAGAAAATGGTTTCATTCATTCTTTTAAGCGTTTTCTTTCTCTATGTCCACTCTAACACAAAAATGGTAATAAAAATAGCTTTTTTTACAAATTTATTCATCATAGAAAAAACCCGCCATTTCAGGAAATTCCCGAAAACAGCAGGTTTTAAACCTATAAAACTTTATCTAAGAAACTTTTTGTTCGTTCATGTGTTGGATGATCGAAAATCGCTTCTGGTGAACCTTCTTCGACGATGTAACCACCGTCCATGAAAATCACACGGTTCCCCACTTCACGAGCAAAGCCCATTTCATGCGTCACAACAATCATCGTCATGCCATCTTTTGCAAGTTCCTTCATAACATTCAAAACTTCCCCAACCATCTCAGGATCAAGCGCAGAAGTGGGCTCATCAAACAGCATGATATCTGGATCCATCGCAAGCGCACGCGCAATGGCTACCCGTTGCTTTTGACCACCGGAAAGTTCGCTTGGATAGCTCGCTGCTTTTTCACTCAAACCCACACGTTCAAGAAGTTTTTGCCCAAGGTCATTTGCCTCAGCCTTGGAACGCTTTTTTAATTCGACGGGCGCAAACGTGATATTTTCAAGCACCGTTTTATGCGGAAAGAGATTAAAATGTTGAAAGACCATCCCGATATTTTCACGAACCTTATTAATGTCGGTTTGTTTATTCGTCAAGTTGTAGTCATCTACGATCACTTCGCCAGCTGTAATTTCTTCAAGCTGATTTAAGCAGCGCAAAAAGGTACTTTTCCCGGAACCAGAAGGACCAATCAGGCAAACTACTTCGCCTTCTTCGATTTCAATGTTGATATCTTTTAATACTTCATTTGCTCCAAAATTTTTCTTTAAGTTTGTTACTTTTAGCTTTGTCATTTGCCAAGTCTCCTTTCAAGCACATTTGAAAGTTTCGTAAGCGCAGTGATCACAACGAGATACATGATCGCAACAACCAGCCAAATGCCCGTTGTTTCAAATGTACGGGCGATGATGATTTTCCCGGATTGTGTGAGTTCAACAATGCCGATAATACTCATAATCGATGTATCTTTCAGCGTGATAACAAACTGATTAATGAATGATGGAACCATCACGCGAACGGCTTGCGGTAAAATAATTTTCATCATTGATTTCCCGTATGGAACTCCAAGTGAACGAGCTGCTTCCATTTGCCCTTTATCGATCGCAAGGATACCACCACGAATGATTTCAGTGATATAAGCTCCCGCGTTCAAACTTAAGGTGATGATCGCAGCGAGATTTGGATCCATTCGGAAATTGAAAGCTTGCGAAATTCCGAAGTAGATGAAAAATGCTAAAACAATTAGTGGAATCCCACGGAATATATCCACATAAACCGTCGCAATTCCGCGTAAAAGTTTGCTCCTGCTCACTTTAAGGAAACCAAAGATAAGTCCAAGAAGAGCTGCAAATACAAGCGAAATCACGGTTAATTTAATCGTATTCCAAAGTCCCATCAAAAGCGCAGGGAAACTACTTACAAGCGTATCCCAAAATGTATCCGGTTCAGCATCCGAACCAATATACTTATCTAAGATCTTTTGATATTCGCCACTATTTTTAATATTAACAAGCCCTTTATTGAAGGCTTCAAGAAGTTCTTTATTTCGGCCTTTTTGAACTGCGAAGCCGTACTGGCCACCGCGTTCCATATCTGTTACGATTTTTAGACCATTTCCTTGCTTAACCCCGTAAGCCATAACCGGATAGTCATCAAAGCAGGCAACCGAATTACCGCCTTTTACATCTTCATACATACTTGCAGAGTCATCAAACGGAACAAGTTTGTAGCCATACTTGTCTTTATTTTTATCAGCGAAGGCATAACCTTCCGTTCCTGTTTTAACAGCAACTTTTTTTCCTTTTAAATCCTTATAAGATTTAACAGTATCATTATCTTTTTTAATAGCCATAACGACACCCGAATCAAAATATGGGTCTGAGAAATCAAATTTATTTTTGCGTTCATCTGTGATGCTCATTCCCGCAATAACGCCATCTACTTGACCACCTTCAAGCGCTTGAACAGCCGCATTAAAGCCCATCGGTTTCATCGTATATGTAAACCCTTGGTCCTTTGAGATCGCCTTTACAATATCCATGTCAATGCCGATTAGATCGCCTTTGCTGTTTTGAAATTCAAACGGCGCAAACGTCTCATCTGTTGCAATTTCATAATGCTCAGCATTCGCTTTTACCGGAAGTCCAAAACTTCCAAGCAGAACAGTAGCAAGCATAAGTAGCGGTAGTAAAAATTTCAATCGCTTCACTGTTTTCTCCCCTGTCTATCTAAAAAATTGCCGTCTGCACATAGCATGCAAAACTTCACCCTTAAAATTTTACCATAAGGGAAGATTATTGACCATAATTATTTATGATAAGTTTTATAACACACAAAAAACAGCTGCCGAAGCAACTGCAAGAAGGCATTTTCCAAATTCAGCTCACCGCCTGCGCTCAGCAAAAGCAAGCCGTGCGCACTTGTTTTAGAACTGCTCTTTCTCCATTTGGACTTGAAGCAGCCGCTTGCCGACCAAAGCTTTTTCCGCCGTTAGCTGCCCGAGAAAAGTACTCAAATATTTCTCGATTTGCTCAGAAGAAACGATTTGCTGCTTTTGATAAGTCTCATCAATTCGGCTTGCTAAAATTTTGGTGCGCGGTGCTTCAAAAGCATCTTCAAGTGAGCTGTCCGACGCTGATGTAAAATTACCAGCTAGTAGCATTTCTTTTAAAGAACTAAATTGATCGAATTCCCATTTCAATATATGAAGTTCTTTCTTCAATTTTTTCTCTTCATCTTCAAATTCCATTCTTTTTTCTTCCAAGTTTCGATCTTGGTTGCTCATCTCAAATTCCTCCATGAATTATATTCTCATCTTTCTATTTATTATTTTACCACTAATTAACTGTGAAAAATGTGACAATCCAGTGAATATTTCTGAAGATTTCACAAAATAAACACATAAAAACGTATATGCGTATTCAAATATAACTGCGCAAAATGGAGAGATTTGTGTTTCTATAGAATTGTAAAAAATGATACAAGCACTATGTACAGAGATAAGTCATCCTTCTTTTTCTGTCTTTTCATTTATTTATAACTATTTTTATTGATGATTTGTTAACAGCTTCAAAATAATATATAATTATTCCAAGTTTTCTTGCAATAACAAATATTCCAGCCAACAATCGAGAATTAACGCCTGTAATTTTAGAAACCTCATATCCAAACTAAATGGCCTTCCGAAATTAGACTGTTTATCTAATATTCGGAAGGCCATTTTTATGACGAATCAAAATTCACAAAGCCAGTTTTTTTCACTTATTCATTTTGCGATTCGATTGCTGATCAGTTTCACGACTTCCATTAAGAGGACTGCA
This sequence comes from Listeria valentina, assembly GCF_011800755.1. Classification (GTDB taxonomy): domain Bacteria; phylum Bacillota; class Bacilli; order Lactobacillales; family Listeriaceae; genus Listeria; species Listeria valentina. The sequence goes on along the minus strand of NZ_JAATJW010000045.1, from coordinate 7,290 downwards.
GCTACAGCAAGTAATGTCGCGATTCCCCATTCCGATAGGCCGAAACTTGCTGGGATGGAAAATACTTCGCGGACGCCTGGTAAAACTGTGATGGCATACAAGACAAAGCAAAGTCCAACGGCGCCAAGTACGTATTTATTTTGGAAAAAGCCTGCACCAAAGGCGGTTTGAGTATTCGAGCGTGCTGCAAAGGTTTGTAAGGTTCTTGCTAGGATGAGTGTTGTGAAGGCCATCGCAACGCTGATTTCTGGACTGATAGTAAGACCGATAAATTGTGAAATGATGACGGCTACACCGATTAGGATACCTCTTGAGAGGACAGCGCGCATCGTGCCGCCAGCGAAAATTCCTTCGTTCATATCTCTTGGTTTGCGTTTCATGACGTCTGGCTCTGCTTTTTCCATGCCAAGGGCAATCGCTGGAAGGGAATCGTTCACGAGATTGATAAAAAGTAGTTGCAAGGCGGTGAAAGGGTTCACCCAGTTCATCACAAGCGCGAATAAAATTGCAATAATCGCCCCAAGGTTTCCTGCAAAAAGGTAGCCAATCGCTTTTTTGATATTATCGAAAACGGTTCGTCCGACTTCAACGGCACTAATGATCGAAACGAAATTATCGTCGGTTAGAATCATCGCAGAAGCATCTTTTGCTACGTCTGTGCCGCTTCCCATCGCAATACCAATGTCCGCTTGCTTGAGGGCTGGTGCGTCATTCACGCCATCGCCTGTCATCGCCGTTACTTTTTCTTTTTTCTGCCAAGCACGCACAATGCGAATTTTATTTTCTGGCGAGACGCGTGCATAAACGGTGATATGACTCAGCTTTTGTTCGAGTTCTTCTTCGCTCATTCGGTCGAGTTCTTGCCCGGTTACCGCAAAATCGCCTTCTTCTACAAGCCCGATGTTGCGTCCGATCGCTTCGGCGGTTGTCTTGTGATCGCCTGTAATCATCACGGTATGGATGCCCGCTTTTTTCGCTTCTTCAATTGAAGCATAGACGGCTTCACGTGGCGGGTCAATCATTGCCGTTAGTCCAACTAAAACAAGTTCATTTTCATCTTCGTGGGTCAGCGTCGCTTGTTCTGCGGGCATTCGTTTATAGCCGTAAGCAAGAACACGCAAGGCTTCTTTTGAAAAGCTTTCATTGGTTTTTTCAAGCTCGCTTAAAAGTTCAGTAGAAAATGGAACTTCTTCTCCGTTTAGATAGAGAAACTTGGCCCGACGAAACATCACATCGGGTCCGCCTTTTGTGAGCATGACTTTTTCATCACCAAATTGATGTAGTGTTGACATTAATTTTCGTTCGGAATCAAAAGGAAGTTCGGCAAGACGCGGATAGGTTTTCCGAAGCTCGCTTGGATCTTGGTTGCTTGACTTGCTGAATGCAAGTAGGGCTGTTTCGGTTGGATCGCCAAGCTCCTGTCCATCTTCATTGATCGTTGATTCATTACAAAGTACTGCAATATTCATCAAGCGTCGTTCTGATTCTTCCCAACTAGCAGGCTCATTTGGAAAATTCTTTTTTACACCGTCTGGAAGGTAATAATCAACGACGGTCATTTTATTTTGTGTCAGCGTTCCTGTTTTATCCGTACAAATAACACTCGTGGAACCAAGCGTTTCAACGGCAGGAAGTTTACGGATGATCGCGTGGCGCCTTGCCATTTTGTTGGTCCCAACAGATAGGACAATGGTGACGATCGACGATAAGGCTTCTGGGATTGCTGCTACAGCGACAGCAACAGCGAACATGAAGGCATTTAAAATCGCTTGTGTCGTGTCTGTTTCTGTGCTCGTTCCGAAGAAAATTCGCCCAGCTTCGACGGCAAAGATAAGGATACAAAGTGCTAAAATCGCAATCCCGAGTTTCTTGCTAAAGCTTTCAAGTTTTTGTTGGAGTGGCGTTTGTTTCGCTTCCGCCGTTTCGAGAAGTCCGGCGATCTTTCCAATTTCGGATTTTCCGGCGGTCGCGGTGACAACAAAGCTGCCTCGCCCATATGCCACGAGCGAACTGCTGAACACCATGTTGATCCGGTCGCCAAGGGCAACTTCTTCTGGTATTGGGTCGATGGCTTTTTGAACGGTTTCGGATTCCCCGGTCAGCATCCCTTCATCGACTTTGAGTGAGCTACTTTCAAGCAAGCGTCCATCCGCTGGAACATAATCGCCTGCATCAAGTAAAACGATATCTCCCGGCACGACATCGCGGGCATGGATGGTTTCTTTTTTCCCATCGCGCAAGACTTTTGCCTCTGGAGCCGACATTTCTCGCAAGGCATCAAGAGAACTTTCTGCTTTTTTCGTTTGAATGACACTGATCAATGCATTCACGATTAAAACAACAAAAATAATGATCGATTCAATGACTTCACCGAGCGCTAACTGGACGAGCGCCGCAATCACGAGCACGATTACCATTGGATCTTTAAACGTTTCTAGGAACAGTTTCCATACGGGGATTTTTTTATTTTGTTTTAACTCGTTATAACCATATTTTTCAAGGCGCTTCCGAGCCTCTTCGCGTGTTAGCCCCTTTTCAGTTGTATTTTCTTGCTTTAAAACCGCTTCTGGTGTTTCTTTATAAAATTCCAAAAACTGACCAACTCCTTTCTCTACTCACTTCGCTTTACTAAAAGTATAGCAAATCTATATGTACAAAAACGAACAAATTCTATAAGGTTTACAAAATCTTAACAATCCTTTCCCCTGTTTCTTGAAAAATAAAACCGCTCTTTTTCAAGAACGGTAAGGTGGATTTTTTTCTTTTCCGGCAATGATTTTTGGCACTTCGCGGTTGGAAATAAAGGTGATGAGCGAGCCGAGCAAAAGCACGAGAATGCCAATGGCGGTTTCAAGCGGAATCGCTTCACCCAAAATGAGGAGTGCAAGAATCGGTGCAAGCGCGGGTTTAATGAAAAACACGAGTGAAGCGAGTGATAAACTGGTTTCTTCCATCGCAAGAAAATAGCAGGAAAAGCCAATACCCGTGACGCCAACCCCAAGATAAAGTAGCATCGGCAAACTATGCAACGAAACGCCCGAGAAAAGCGGAATTTCACTGAAAAGAGCGAGCCCATGATTTGCAAGAAACGTCGCAAAAGGCGTAACGTGACTGATTAGCATAAGCAGTAAAAGTTCGGCTCCACCAATTAGAAAGGAAAAACAAGTCGTCTCAATTCCGCCGTAACGCCATTTTTTTGTGCCATAGCGGCTAATCACGCTATAAACAGCAAAGAAAACGGCTGCAAGGACCGAAAGTGTGACGCCGATTGGATCTGCGAGCGAAAACGGATTAATGATGATCAGCATGCCCGCTAAGCTGATCGCAAGCGAAAGTATGACAAGTTTCGTCATTTTTTCTTTTAAGAAAATGGCTGCAAAGAGCAATACAAAAACGGGATTTAAGCTGAATAAAATAGCCACTGTGGCGGCTTTCGTATAGCCAATTGCCAGTTGGAAAAATGTCATGCTAATCACAATGCAAAAAAAGCCTGTTAGCGCAAAAAAAACCAGTTCATGCCAGCCAAATTTCCGTTTTGCTTTGCGCCATCTAGTGACCGCGAGTGGAAGTAAAATAAATCCACCGATGAAAAAGCGCAGAAAGTTGAGTTCGATTGGATGGAAAGTGCTGCCTGAAAGCTTGATGGCAATTTCCATTGTGCTAAACAAAAAAGTCGCTAAAATAATGTAAAGGTAACCTTTTTTCATAAAATTCGATGCCTCTTTATTTCAAAGTCTTATTCTTTTATTGTATACTCAATTTAACTTGCAAACAAATCATTAATCAGAATGAATTTATGCATTTTTCACATAGGTGGTGATCCAAAGATGGATTTTAATCAATTGCATTATTTTATTATCACGGCTGAAACTGAACATTTAACGCTTGCCGCCGAAAAGCTAGCTTTATCTCAATCTGCTCTTAGCCGTTCGATTCAAAACCTTGAAAAAGAATTGGGATTGCCGCTTTTTGATCGTGATGGACGTGGCATTCAGCTCAATCAGTTTGGAAAGCAATTTTATCAAGATGCTTTAAAACTCATGGATAGCTTCACAAATTCGAAAAAAGAACTCGCGATGCTTGCTGATCCAGATTTTGGCTTGATTCGCTTAGGCTTCACTCATACACTTGGATTCTCACTTGTTCCAAAACTTTTAAAGGCTTTTCGAGTTTCTCATCCGAACAACCACTTCGAGTTTCACGAATCGCGCACAGATGAGCTTCTGGAGCGGGTTCAAAGTGGGGAACTGGACATTGGGCTTGCTGTCACCCAACCGAAGGACCCAGCTTTCTCGAGTTTCCCGGTAACAACCGAAAAAATGGCTATTCTTCTTTCAAAAGATCATCCGCTCGCTTCAAAAAAGCAGTTTGACTTGGAAAATTTAACGAACGAGACGTTTTTTCATTTTAACCGCGAGACACCGACGCGAGAAATTATCGACCAATTTTTGCTTAAACGCGGTCTTGTTCCTCGCTTTTCAATCGATGGGCTCGAAATCGCAAGCATCCTCGGTCTTGTTGAAGCAAATTTAGGGATCGCAATCGTTCCAGAATCAGTCGCACCCTCGCTTGCTGGTATCCGCACATATCCACTCGAACTCAAGCGAACGATTTATGCCATTTACAGAACACAAGGCTTTTTAGCTAGAGCTCCAAAAGCTTTTTTGGAATTTCTACAAGAAACCAAAATAAAAACAGATCTGTAGGTTGCAGATCTGTTTTTATTTTGGTTAGCTTAGTTTCTTTTTGAGCGTGTAACTTGCCCCAGCAACAAAGAAAAGACCAAGTATCACAATCAAGCTATTAGTCGTATCCCCAGTTCCTGGTAGTTTGTTGTTTTCGCCTGGTTTCGGATTTTGACCATTTGATCCGCCACCATTCGGGTTTTCGCCATCTGTTCCTTTATCTCCGTCTGTTCCCTCATCTGGTTCTGTTTGCTTCACATTTTCTTTCATCACTTGAACAGTTTCTTCTTGACCCGTTTCAATCGTGAAAGGAAGAGCTGTTTCATCTAGTTTATAGCCAGTTGGAGCCTTTGTTTCAACAAACGCATAATCGCCTGGTGCTAAATCTGTCACAGTAATTTCACCGTTTTTATCTGTTACAAGTTCCGTTTCCAGTTCTTCACCTGTTGTTCTGTTAATCAATTTAAATTCTGCATCTGCCAGTTTCTTGTTGTGATTCGCACTGTCGACTTTCGTAAGCTTAACAGCGCCCACATCTTTTTGATTTTCAAAAGTTACTTGAAGCATCTCACTTTGCCCTTTTTCAATCGTAAATTCAATTGGTGTTTCATCTAGCAAGTAACCTGCTGGCGCTTTTGTTTCAACAAACGCATATTTCCCAGGTTTTAATTGATCTACAAAAATTTCACCTTCTGAATTTGTCGTTAATTTCTCTTTCAAGACTTGGCCATTTTCATCTAGTAAGCTAAATTCAGCACCTTCTAATCGCTTGCTATCATCTGCTTGATCCATTTTAACGAGCGTTACGCTACCGGTTTGAAGCTTGTTATCAATTTTCACTACAATTGGCTCTGTTTCATCACCTGTAACTGTAAATGCATGTTTTTGATCACTTATTTCGTAACCATCTGGCGCGGCAGTTTCAACAATTTGATAATCGCCAATTTCCATCGGAATACTCATCAATTCGCCGTTTTCATCCGTCGTTCCTGTGAAAACAACATTTCCTTCTTCATCAAGAATATCAAACGTAGCCCCTGGAAGACGCTCTCCTGTTTCTTCATCTACTTTAACGATTTGAACTCGTCCGTCATAAACTACCGTTGTCGCCGAGTTGGTATTTAGTTCTGTATCACTAATGTGCAAGATTCCAACGTTTGTAAATTCATCTCCCACTTGTAAAGTTTCATCAATATCCACTAAAAACGAAACTTTTTGCGGTGTATCTTTCGAAATCTCTTTCTTAGTCACAAGCGTTAACAATTTGCCATCTTCAGAGACTTTGTAGTCAAAATAGTCACTATCAATACCTGTGATTTCATTAATTGTCATCTTATCTGGAAGCGGGTCTGTAATTGTGATGCCAACTGGAATGCTAGCTCCTGACTTCACGCCAAATTCCAATGTATATTCGAGCTGGTTCTCGCCGATGTTAATTTTAGATTTGTTAACACTTTTCTTAAGCGAAAAACTGCTATCTGAAGTGAGTAGTGGTTTTACTGGGAATTCTTTTGTGACATCATAGCCATCTGCTGTTAAATTCCCCACATTCATTTGCGTTCCCATATCTAAATTCTGAGCTTCTAAAGCATATTCAACCAGATACGATTCATCACTTGCGATATCTCCAAAGTCAACACGGATCGTTTTCGTTTGAGAATCGTAGGAAATTTTATCCGTGTATTGGTCTGTTACATAAGTAAAACCAGTTGGTGTGTGACTTTCATCGAAACCGTTGACTTTTAAAATTCGGATATTATCTACAACCATTGTATCGCCGCCAGCACCTGCAAACGTATTGGGATAAGTTAACTCTGTATCTGCCGGGATTGTATCGGTAACGACAACATTTTTTAAATTCAATTCTGAATAATTCACAGCTAGTACAAAGCGATTTTTAGAGGGTTCATTAACATCGAGTAATCCAACTTCTCTAGAATCATCTAGTGCATACTGGTACCATTTATAAAAAATCGCGTTGGGCGAACCGCCGCTGCTAACAACTTTTACGTCTTGGCTATCGCTTGTCCCAGCGTACTCTACCTTAAAAGTTTCCGTGCTATCTTCTTTAAAAAGCGGTGCTGAATAATTGATAGTAATGTTGGTGTTGATTGCTTCGTTTGGATCTACTTCATTTGGATCAAGTTTAGCAATGATTTGGTAATCGCCATTTTCATCTTGCACCGTTCTGTCATATACAAATGGACTAGGAACTAGCACGTTATCTGGTTTAAGTTCGTCTCCGGATGCTACTGTTTTTTTCGGAATCGTAATAACGACTTCACCGTTTGATTCGTCAAAATCTCCTGCGCTTCCCTTGATATTGACATCTACTGCTACATTATTTCTTCCTTGAATTGGATCTGGATTAACAGAAATGCTGCTGCTAACCGCTCTTGAAACGTCCGACATATTGGCACGAACCTGTGACAATCCTGCTGGAACAAGTAAAACTAAAATTAAAATTAAAATTCCAAACTTCTTCATAAAACCACTCCATTCATCTGCATATCCATACTTTTGTTTCAAAAATTCACTTCATCATTACTTTAAAAAACGTATTTCTTACCATGCAAAACGTTTTGAAATGAACAAAGTAAATTTT
>NZ_JAATJW010000044.1 GCF_011800755.1 Listeria valentina | reverse complement strand
TCTTTAATTATTAGAGTATAATTATAAGTGAAACAATTTTTCAGAAAAATAAAAAAGGGAGGTATTTTAGTGAAGAAATCTAAATTATTTATTGCACTTGGATTTACACTAACGCTGAGCTTAGTTCTTGCAGCTTGTGGAGGAGGAAATTCTTCAAGTTCAGATAGCAAGAGCACTAACTCTGGCAAAGCTTCTGGAGAGCAAGTACTTAATTTAACAGAGAGCGCACTAATTCCATCGGCAGATAGTTCAAAAGCGGATGATCAGGTAGGGCTAAATGTACTTAACCAAACAAATGAAGGTCTGTATGCACTTGATAAAGACGGCAAAGCTGCCATCTCCGGTGCCGCTGAAGAACCGAAAATTAGTGATGATAAGACAGTCTATACCTTCAAATTACGCAGTGACGCGAAATGGTCTAACGGCGACCCTGTAACAGCAAACGACTACGTATTCTCTTGGAGACGAGCTGTTAACCCAGACACTGCCGCAACATATTCTTATCTATTTGATGCTATCAAAAACGGTAGCGACATCGTAGCAGGTAAGAAAAAACCTGAAGAATTAGGAGTTAAAGCGGTTGACGATACAACGCTTGAAGTAACACTTTCGAAACCGACAGCGTACATCAATTCACTTTTTGCATTCCCAACATTCTTCCCACTTAATGAAAAATTTGTAACTGAAAAAGGCGAAAAATACGCTCAAAACAGTGATAACATTCTATACAACGGTCCTTTCCAACTTAAAGACTGGACAGGAACAAATAAAAAATGGACTTACGTGAAAAACGATAAGTACTGGGATAAGAAAAATGTGAAGTTGAAACAAATCAACGTTCAAGTAGTTCAAGATGCTGGTACTGGCGTTAACCTTTATAACACAGGTAAAACTGACCGTACTGTATTAAGCGCTGAATACGCAGCACAAAATAAGAGCAACAAAGACTATGTAGTGGTAAACGATTCGTCTACTTTCTACATCAAATTTAACCAAGAGCGCAAAGGTGAAAAAACACCACTTGCAAACAAAAATATCCGTAAAGCAATTGCACTTTCCATTGATAAAAAATCTTATGTAGATACTGTATTGCAAAACGGATCGAAACCTGCTAATAACTTAGTGCCACCTGAATTCACATTTGATCCGAAAAATGATAAGGATTACGTGAAAGAATCTGGCGCACATTTGAAATATGACAAAGCTGAAGCTAAAAAAGCTTGGAAACAAGGTCTGAAAGAACTTGGAACAGATAAAGTAACACTTGAGTTCACAAGTGACGATACTGAAAATGCGAAAAAATCTTCTGAGTTTATCCAAAACCAACTTGAAAAAAATCTTGATGGATTAACAGTTAAACTTAAAAACGTTCCATTTAAAGTTCGCTTGCAAAATGACCAAAACCAAGATTATGACTTCTCAATGAGTGGCTGGGGTCCTGACTATCAAGATCCATCGACATTCTTAGACCTATTTAAAACTGGTGGTTCGCAAAACAGAATGAGTTATTCGAACCCAGACTACGATAAGATTCTTAAAGATGCATCTGATACGTATGCGGCTGAAACGCAAAAACGTTGGGATGAAATGGTGAAAGCTGAAAACATCTTACTTACGGATGATGTAGCGATCCAACCACTTTATCACCGTGCTAATGCATACTTGCAAAAAGATTACATCAAAAACTTACAAAAGAATCCATTTGGTCCAGACTATACGTACAAACATACGTATCTGACTAAATAAAGTATATCTATAAGAAATACTTGATTGAAACGAGAGAGTATATTTCGGTATACTCTCTCCTTTTTGATGATACTTGTAGTCTCATGGCGAGAAGTTTTTACTTAGAAAAAACAAGCAAAGTGAATTGTGTCTTATCCTTTAAGGTGGGCTTGATTTAAACTAGCTTATCCAATATAAAATGAAAAATTTGGGAGGTGTAGAGAAAGGATGGCAAAATATACGTTAAAGCGCATTTTCTACATGTTAATTACGCTTTTCATCATTGCTTCGGTTACATTCTTCCTAATGAAGCTTTTACCTGGTACACCTTACCGGAATCAGGAGAAACTTTCTGATGAACAGATTCACATCATGAATGAAAAGTATGGGTTGAATGATCCGGTTCCTGTTCAGTATTTTAATTACATGACAGGACTTGTAAAAGGAGATTTAGGAGTATCTTTCCAACTTGATAACCGTCCAGTGTCTGAAATCTTAGGAGCACTTATCGGACCATCAGTGACTCTAGCACTAGAAGCAATGGTTTTTGGACTATTATTTGGGGTTATACTCGGGGTAATTGCCGCGATGTATCAAAATAGGTGGCCGGACTATACCAGTACCTTCATCGCGATACTCGGGAAATCCATTCCTTCTTTCGTTTTCGCTACGGTCTTGCAATATTGGATCGGAGCAAAATTACAATGGCTTCCAGTGGCTGGCTGGGGAACTTTTGCTGATTCTATCTTACCGGCGTTTGCACTGGCGATGTTCCCACTTGCAACAGCAGCCAGATTTATGAGAACTGAACTGATTGACGTTTTTGCTTCGGATTATATTCTACTTGCTAAAGCAAAAGGAAACAGTCGTACAGAAATTGCAGTGAAGCATGCGATTCGAAATGCTTTAATTCCACTGATTACAGTGCTTGGACCACTTTCTGTATCACTTATGACTGGTTCACTTGTTATTGAGAATATTTATGGAATTCCAGGGATTGGTAGCCAATTTGTTTCATCTATTCAAACCAATGACTATCCGGTTATCATGGGAACAACCATTTTATTTGCTGTGATGTTGATCTTTATTATTCTTGTAGTAGATATTCTATATGGATTGATTGATCCTCGAATTCGTGTGTCGGGAGGTAAGAAATAATGGCAGAAAAAATTGCAAAAGAAATGTTTCAGCCAGCGCAAGTTCAAGATGCAGAAGCAGAAAAAATTTCGCGCCCTAGTCTCACCTTCCTACAAGATTCATGGCTTCGGGTAAGAAAAAATAAAGCTGCACTTGTATCACTGATTGTGCTTGGTGTGATTATCATTATGGCTATTTTTGGACAGTATTTCTCTCCAAATTTAGGACCAAATCGCAGTGTTAACTATCAAGATACACCATATGCGAGTTTGCCACCAAAAGTTCCGGGATTTGAAAACATGCCGTTTTGGAACGGACATCAAAATATCGGTGGGCAAGATGTAGATGTGTATAAACAAAAAAATGTTAAAGAAGGTACTTATTACTGGCTAGGAAGCGACACGCTTGGGCGTGACCAGTTTGCACGTATTTGGGCAGGAACACGAGTTTCACTTATTATCGCTGTAGTAGCAGCATTGTGTGACCTTGTCATCGGTGTTGCTTATGGAATGATCTCTGGTTTTGTTGGAGGTCGTACAGATAATATTATGCAACGTATACTTGAAGTTATTTCTGCAATTCCAAACCTTGTTGTTGTTATTTTGATGCTTCTTATACTAGATCCAGGGATTATGTCTATTATCATTGCTATTGCGATGACCAGTTGGATAACCATGGCCCGGGTTGTCAGGGGACAAGTTTTGAAACTAAAAGATCAGGAATTCGTGCTTGCATCGTTAACGCTTGGTGAGTCTCTTCCTAAGATTCTTGTAAAACATTTACTTCCTAATGTTTCTGGCGTCATTATCATCAATGTTATGTTCAGTATTCCGAGTGCCATTTTCTTCGAAGCTTTCTTAAGCTTTATCGGACTTGGTCTTCCGGCTCCGACAGCTTCGCTTGGAACATTGATAAATGATGGTTATAAGACCTTGCAAGTACTTCCGTACATGGTTCTTTATCCATCCGTTGTACTTTGTATAATCATGATAGCATTTAACTTAATCGCAGACGGGCTTCGCGATGCGTTTGATCCGAAAATGCGCGACTAAAGGAAAGGTGAGGAACGATGGAAAAATTGTTAGAAGTAAAAGATTTGCACATTTCCTTCCACACTTATGCCGGTGAAGTTCAAGCGATTCGCGGAGTGAGCTTCGATCTTCATAAAGGAGAAACACTTGCTATCGTGGGAGAATCTGGTTCAGGAAAGTCAGTTACAACGAAAGCCGTTATGCGACTTCTTCCTGAAAGCAATTCGAAAATAAAATCTGGTCAAATCCTTTTCGGTGGAAAAGATTTGGCTACTGCTAGTGAAAAACAAATGCAAAAAATTCGTGGGAAAGATATCGCAATGATTTTCCAAGATCCGATGACGTCTTTAAACCCGACGATGACAATTGGCAAGCAAATTTCTGAGCCGCTAATTAAGCACCAAAAAATTGGCAAGTCTGAAGCGCATAAAACGGCGCTACGCTTATTGCAACTTGTTGGGATTCCAAATGCGGAAGAACGAATTAAACAGTATCCGCACCAATTTTCTGGAGGAATGAGGCAACGTGTCGTTATTGCGATTTCACTTGCTTGTAACCCACAGATTCTGATCGCAGATGAACCAACTACGGCGCTCGACGTAACCATTCAGGCGCAGATTCTTGATTTAATGAAAGATCTTCAAAAGAAAATTGACACGTCCATTATTTTTATCACGCATGACCTTGGCGTTGTAGCGAATGTTGCTGATCGCGTTGCGGTTATGTATGCTGGGAAAATTGTGGAAATTGGAACGGTAGATGAAATTTTCTATAATCCGCAACACCCGTATACTTGGGGACTAATTAGCTCCATGCCAACGCTTGATACGGATGATGAAGAACTTTACGTGATTCCTGGGACGCCACCAGATCTTTTGAAACCACCAAAAGGTGATGCTTTTGCGGCGAGGAATCAATATGCGATGCAAATCGACTTAGAAGAACAGCCGCCGATGTTTAAAGTTTCGGATACACATTATGCGGCGACTTGGTTACTGCATCCGGATGCTCCTGAGGTGACACCTCCTGATGCTGTTCTGAGACGACAAGAGCAATTTGCAAAAGAACACCCAGGTATGCAAGCTGTTCATGCGAAGGGAGTTGAGCAAGGTGAGTGAGAAAGAAAAATTACTCGAAATTCATAATCTGAAACAGTACTTTAACCAAGGTAAAGCTAATGAAGTGCGTGCTGTGGACGATATTTCCTTCGATATTTATAAAGGCGAAACGCTTGGACTTGTTGGAGAATCAGGTTGCGGTAAATCAACAACAGGTAGAACGATTATTCGGTTGTATGATGCAACGGGTGGTGAAGTGCTGTACAAAGGAAAAAATGTACATGCTAAGAAGAGCCGTAAGGAAATGCATGAATTCCGTAGAAAAATGCAAATGATTTTCCAAGATCCATATGCTTCGCTTAATCCACGTATGAAAGTACGCGATATTATTGCGGAAGGGATTAAAATTCATGGGCTTGCCAAAACGCCTGAGGAAGCAACACAACAAGTTTATCACTTACTGGAAACAGTAGGATTGAGTAAAGAACATGCTGGACGTTATCCTCACGAATTTTCTGGCGGTCAACGTCAAAGAATTGGGATTGCACGTGCGTTAGCTGTTCAACCTGAATTTATTATTGCTGATGAGCCTATTTCTGCTTTGGATGTTTCTATTCAAGCACAAGTAGTTAACCTTTTGCGAGATCTGCAAAAAGAAAAAGAACTTACGTATTTGTTTATTGCACATGACCTTTCGATGGTTAAATATATTAGTGATCGTATTGGCGTTATGTATTTTGGGAAGCTAGTGGAACTTGCTCCAGCTGACGATTTATATCGTGCGCCGCTTCATCCATATACTGAGTCTTTACTATCTGCAATTCCACTTCCAGATCCGAATTACGAGCGTTCTCGTGTTCGTAAACTTTATGATCCGAGCTTGCATGAGTATAAAGATGGAGAAGAAATTAAAATGCGTGAAATTGCACCTGGACATTATGTATATTGTTCGGAAGCAGAAGAAAAGATGTATAAAGAAAAACATACAAAGCTGACAAATGCAGCGATGAAATAAGAACTGAGTTTGAGCCTCGCGTAAGTGAGGTTCTTTTTATATTTGTGAAAATAAATTAATAAGATTCTCATTAAATTTTAATTTTCACATCTTTTTTTTCATGCTGATTTAGTTTAAGGAATGTATAGTAAGGGTAAGATACATTTGACGACTCACTAAATCCTTTTTCTAGTCGAATAAAAAAATTTAAAATAGCCCTATAGAATTTCACAATTTTAGTGTATAATGAGAATGTAGGTTCTTGATTGCTATTTTCAAAAAGAGAATGGATTAGCAATTCGTTTTTTGAATGAAACAAAAAAATTAACCGATTAAGGAGTGTGAATGTCTAATGGTAACGTTATACACTTCACCTAGTTGCACATCTTGTCGCAAAGCACGAGCTTGGTTGGAAAACCATGAAATTCCATACAAAGAAAGAAATATTTTTTCTGAACCGTTAAGTTTAGATGAAATAAAAGAAATCCTTCGTATGACGGAAGATGGAACCGATGAAATTATTTCAACTCGTTCAAAAACATTTCAGAAGCTAAATGTTGATTTAGACAGTTTGCCTCTGCAAGAGCTTTTTGAATTGATTCAGAAAAACCCCGGGCTTTTAAGACGTCCAATTATTATCGATGAAAAGCGTCTCCAAGTTGGATATAACGAAGACGAAATTCGTCGTTTCTTGCCAAGAAAGGTAAGAACTTATCAATTGCGTGAAGCTCAAAAAATGGTCAACTAATTGAAAGCTGTTGGAAATCTAACTAAGATTTCCGGCAGCTTTTTTGTTCAGTTCGGAAACTTGCACAAAATTTAATTTTGAGGTAAGATAAGAGCCCAAAAGAATAAAAGGTGGTATAATCATCTATTATAAGATAAAATATAAGTATGAAGTTTACCCTTCGTTGTCAGTGACTAAATTGGAAGGGAGAGTGTGACGATGGAAATTGAACGAATTAATGAGGATACAATTAAATTTTACATTTCTTATCTGGATCTCGAAGAGCGCGGCTTCAATCAGGAAGATGTCTGGTATGATCGCGAAAAGAGTGAAGAGCTTTTTTGGGAAATGATGGATGAGCTGAAGTATGAAGAAGAGTTCGCTCCTGAAGGTCCGCTCTGGATACAAGTCCAAGCTTTAAAACATGGTCTAGAAGTATTTGTAACGAAGGCGAATTTGTCGAAACAAGGCGAAGGGAACTTTGAACTTAGTTCGGCTAGTCAAGATGAACTGGCTGCTGAGGAACGAATTGAGAAAATGTTAGAAGAAAACTTTAATCCAGTTAAAAAGGATTCGGAGGACGATGAAGGCACGTTAGAGTTTGTCTTGTCATTTAATGACTTTGAAGATTTAATTCAAATGAGTCAAGCATCTGGACTTCAAAATGTAGACACGAAGCTCTACGTTTATCAAGATAGATATTTCCTTTATGTGGAATTTCCTGAAACTCAATATAATGAATCAAACATTGACAATACGGTCAGCATATTGCTTGAGTATGGCGCTGAATCAAGCTTAACAGGTTATATGCTGGACGAATACGGTAAACTGATTTTTGATAATCCAGCTCTAGAACAAGTAAAACAGTATTTTGCGGATTAAGAAATAAATAAGACTCGTTTCTAAAATATAGAAACGAGTCTTTTTTTGCGATTTTAAATTAAATGAAGGGTTTTGAAGACGTCTTGTCGAAATGAATAAATAAAACGAGTAAAGGATGTTGGAAATGTTTACAGCAAAGAACAAACAAGGTGACTATTTTACAGCTACACAGGCGAACATTTCACATTTAAAGGCGAAACAGGGTTCCTTTTTATGCCCAGCATGTGGAGAAGAGCTAATTCTTAAATGTGGTGATATTAAATTGCCTCATTTTGCGCATAAGCAGGGAACGAGATGCCGCTTTTCTTCAGAAGGAGAGACGAGAAAACATTTACTGGGGAAAAAGGAGTTGTGTCGTTGGCTGCTTTATCAAGGATTTGAAGTAAAACTAGAAAGCTTTCTTAAAGCTATTCATAGACAAGCAGATCTTTTGGTTGATGGGCAGTATGCTGTTGAGTTTCAGTGCTCGACGATTCCAACTTCTCAATTGTTGGAGCGAACAAATGATTATCTATCTGAAAGACTTACTCCGATTTGGCTACTAGGTCAAGACATTATAAAAAATAAATTCAGCTATGCTTTTTCCAATTTTCAACAATGTTTCATTAGAAAAAGTGACGAACTGGGCTATTATTTGCTTTTCTTTCAACCAGAAAAACGAAGAATCGAGTGTATCCACCATCTTTTCCATGCAGGAAGTAAATACTTTTTTGGAGAGCGTTTGCTTCTCCCGTTAGCCCTCCCGCTTAGCGAAATGAAGCAGAAAATGAGCGCGGTCAAAGGAGGAAAACGGAAAAAATATCAGCCTCAGCACCGCGAAATTGAGCGAGAACGGCTTTGTTACTACTATGCGAAATATAAGTCGCGCAGTCATTTTATGCAAGAACTCTATCATTCAGGTTTCTCACTTTATCATTTACCCCTTCAAGTCGGAGTGCAATTGGGTAAACAATTTCTTGTCCATACAGCTCCAGTAGAATGGCAGTTTTCACTTTGGATTCATTTCTTTGATCGGCTCGAAGTAGGAGAGCGTTTTGCGTACGAAGCAATTGCTGAACGTTTTCGAGCTTGTATAGTACCATTAAAAGTGCTGGCCTTTCATGAAGAAGAAGCAGAAGAGCTGTTAAAAGAATATCTTTTTTATCTGGAAGAAAAAGAGATACTTGTTGAAATTTCAAGTGGTAACTACCGATTGATGAGAAAAATGAAATGGAGACAAACCCCACAAATTTTTTCTTAATTTATGATTTTTGCATTTTTATGATTTTTAGATCATAATAAAAAGGAAGATTGATTTGGGGAGGTTTTAAGATGGCAGAGAACAAAATAGGAGCATTGCCTACAAGAAATGAAGTGCCAGAAGAACTGACTTGGGATCTTACAACTATTTTCCCGTCAGACGAGGCTTTTGAAAAAGAATTTAAAGAAATTCAAGAACTAAGCAAGCAAAGTGAACAATTTAAAGGAACACTTGGAGATAGTGCAGATGCACTCCTAACTGCTTTGAAATTTCGCGATGCACTTTTTGATCGACTTGAAAAATTATATGTATACGCGCATTTGAAGCTTGATCAAGATACAGCAGATGCAACGTATCAAGGAATGAACAGCCGTGCGGGAAGTCTGATCACACAAGTAATTACGGGGTTAAGTTATTTTGATCCTGAAATTTTATCCATTGAAGAAACGCGCCTTGAAGCGTTCCTAAACGAAAATAAAGAACTTGAATTATACAAGCACGTTCTTGAAGAATTAAATTTAAGTCGCCCTTATATTTTATCTGAAAAAGAAGAAGCGATTTTAGCAAATGCGGGTGAAGTACTTGGCAGTTCCTCGAATACATTCAGCACATTAAACAATGCTGATTTGAAGTTTCCGGTCATTCGCGATGAGGATGGTAATGAAGTTGAAATTACGCATGGTCGCTACGGGAAGCTACTTGAAAGCGGTGACCGTCGCGTTCGCGAGGAAGCGTTCAAAGGACTCTATTCCGTTTATGAAGGCTTAAAAAATACTCTTGCACAAACGTTAAATGGTCAGGTGAAGAAATCTAATTTTTATGCATCAGTGCGAGGCTATCAATCGGCTCGTGAAGCAGCCCTTTCTGGAAACCATATTCCTGAAACGGTATATGATTCGTTAGTACAAACGGTTAATCAACATTTACCACTATTACATCGTTATGTTGCTATGCGCAAGAAAGTTTTGGACTTAAAAGACTTGCGAATGTATGATATGTACACACCACTTTCGAGTGAAGTGAAATTAGAATTCACTTATGAAGAAGCGAAAGAGCTCGTTTTAGAAGCTTTGAAACCATTAGGCGAAGAGTATCAAGAAATCCTCAAAAAAGCTTTCGCAAATAGGTGGATTGATGTTGTTGAAAATAAAGGTAAGCGAAGTGGGGCCTATTCATCAGGAGCGTATAGCACCAATCCTTATATCTTGCTAAACTGGCAAAATAATATTGATAATGTGTTTACACTAGCTCATGAATTAGGACATAGCGTTCATAGTTACTATACACGAACGAATCAACCTTATATTTATGGAGACTATTCGATATTTCTCGCGGAAGTAGCATCAACAACGAATGAAAACCTTTTAACGGATTATTTGCTTAAGAAATATGAAGATCCCAAAGTTCGAGCTTATCTACTCAACCACTATTTAGATGGATTTAAAGGAACTGTTTTCCGTCAAACTCAATTTGCTGAATTCGAACATTTAATCCATCAAGCAGATCAAAATGGTGAAGCCTTAACTGCGGAGTTCTTGACTGAACAATATTTCAAGATTAATAAAAATTATTACGGTGATTCGGTTCAATATGATCCTGAAATTGGCTATGAGTGGTCCCGCATTCCGCATTTTTACATGAATTATTATGTATATCAATATGCGACGGGCTTTTCTGCTGCATCTGCATTAAGTGCTAAAATTTTACATGAAGGAACTCCGGCTGTCGAAGCATATTTAGATTATTTAAAAGCGGGGAGTTCAGATTTTCCCATTGAAGTTTTAAAACGTGCAGGTGTGGATATGACGAGTAGCCAAGTTGTTGAAGATGCACTGAAAGTTTTTGAAGAGCGCTTAGTCGAGCTTGAAAAACTGGAAAATTAAACTTTGTGAAATTATAAATTTACAAAAAAAGTTTTAAGAGGGAGCTTCTCTAATTGAGAAAGCTTCCTCTTTTTCAAAATGTGCAAGATACTGTATTATTCGTTTAGTTTGAAAGAAAATATCCTAATAAAGCCAATTTGTTAGACTGTTCTTTTGTTTGCTTGTGAATAATAACACAGTGAGGGAAAGCTAATTTTTCATCATTATAAACAAAAGAAAAAGATGAGAAAAAAATTCTAAAAAAAGTTTGTGAAGTATTGAATTATATATTTAGATATGGTATATTATTACCGTGAAATAAATCACAAACAAATACCCCCTTTATTTGATTGTGTGAATTTCTCCTTTTGATTGCGCTGAAAGAAGCTGTACCCATTGCGGTACAGCTTTTTTCGTTATGTCAGGTCAAAAAGCAACCTGAAAAGTTTAAAATACCTTCCTAAGAGGTAAAAAATACAGGGAGGTGAATGTGATGTTTCATTTAATTTGGGTACTTATTATTGGTGCTGTTATAGGTATCATTGCAGGCGTTTTGACAAGCAGAAAAATGCCGTTAGGATGGATTGGGAATATTTTAGCTGGTTTAATTGGTTCTTGGCTTGGCGAAAAGCTTTTAGGAAGCTGGGGTCCACATGTCGCTGGAATGGCAATCTTTCCGTCGATCATTGGTGCTATTATTTTAGTAGCTATCGTATCATTCTTTATCGGAACACAAAAAAGGGAATAGCACGTGATCATGAATTTATTTAAAGCTGTGCCGAATTAGGTACAGCTTTTTCTATGCTAAGAATCAAATGGAGTTCTGTTTTGTGCTAAAATAGAAACAAATACTATTTTGAGGGAAGTGCCTTCAAAAGAAGCAGAGAGGATTGCACATGATTAAATTAGTAGCAGTAGATATGGATGGAACATTTTTAGACGACCAAAAACATTACGATGAGGACAGATTTGCCAAGGTGTTTGATGAGATGCAAAAACAGGAAGCTGAATTTGTTGTTGCAAGTGGAAACCAGTACGTTCAGCTTGTACAATTTTTTGAGCCTATCAAAGAAAAAATTACCTTTATTTCGGATAATGGTGCTATGGTCACAAAACATGGAGAAGAAATTTTTTCGAGTTCGTTTGAAAAAGCCGATGTGGAAAAGGTTTTGGAAGTGCTGAGTCTGAAAACGGATTTCCGAGTGATTGTATGTGGCAAAAAAGGGGCTTATATTTTAGATAGTGTTCCAGATGATTTTATCAAGACAATTGAATTTTACTGTCCTGTGATGTTTAAAGTTTCGGATTATAATCAAATTGATGATGATGTATTAAAGATAGCTCTTTCTTGTCCAGAAGAAGAGACAGAACGCCTTTTAGAAGAGCTACATGGTGAAATAAGTCATATCACGATTCCGGTAAGTAGTGGACATGGGAGCATCGATTTGATCCAGCCAAACATGCACAAAGGAAACGCGATTCAATTTGTATTGAAGCAGTTCAATTTTTCTAGCGAAGAAGCTGCTGCATTTGGCGATGGCGGAAATGACCTTGAAATGTTAGACCTGGTTGGAACGAGTTTTGCAATGGGAAATGCGCCAGAAGCCGTGAAAAAAGCGGCTAAACATGTTGCGCCAACGAATAATGAATCAGGTGTTCTTGTGGAAATGGAAAAGCTCTTTTTTTAATGGGAGCCTTGCCAAAAACACTTTTTTAAGTCGGCGCAGCCATTTTCTTTAAAGGGAACTCGTTCTTTTTTGAGTAACTGAATTTGTTCAATCCAGCCAGGAACCGTTCGCCCTACTGAATTAACAACACGATGACATGGCATATCAAGAGAGCGATCCGTATGTTTTAAAACGTTACCGACTAAGCGAGCATTTTTAGGATGCCCAATCATATAAGCAATTTGCCCGTACGTGGTTACTTTTCCCTCGGGAATTTGCAAGATGATATTATAAACAGCTTGAATAAATTCTGGTTTTGCCAAATCAATCGACTCCTTTTGATTTTAAGTATAGCAAAACCTTGTTATTTTTGGAAAAAAGGAGGAAAGACTTTTGGATTTTACTTATGCTAAAATAAAAAAATTAGCGATTCATTTCGTTGGAAACCAAGCGCAAGAAGAGGGCTATGAAGTAGCACAAAATATGCTAACTGAATTTCCCGAAGACCTAAATGGGACGCTCCTTAATATCTTCCTTGAAAATTTCAAAGCGGATGATTATTTTCATTTTACTCATGAAACTAGTTTGGATTTTAATGAAGTTTATACTTACAGCCAAAATATATTCGCAGATTCCAGTCATTTTTTGGAAGACACGCTTAACATTTTAAAGCATCTTTATAGTGTTTCTACACACCCTAATATTAAAAGTGGAGATCTTTGGGTTTTTGAAATGGAAGGTTTAGTTATTGATGGAGAGATGTGCAGTGGGCTAGGCATTTTTAAAGTAGAAAATAAAGAAGTCTACCTAAAAAACAATTTTAATGGCAAAGAATTTGTAATTAGTTACGATAAAGGAATTACAGGCGCGGATCTCGATAAAGGCTGTTTGATTTTAAATGCTGAAGCTGAAAAAGGCGGGAAAGTCCTTGTTTTAAGCAAGCTTACCAAAAATGATTCGATTTATTGGAAGGACCGGTTTTTAAGTGTTGAGCGGACAGTAGATAACAAGTTTTTAACAGAGAATTTTGTTGAACTTTGCACAGACTATATCAAACAAAAAGAAGAATCACTACTTGAAAAATCAGAATTTGTGAAAGCGGCTAACGAGTATCGGCAAGAAGAAGAGAATATTCAAATTGATACCTTTACAGAAAAAGCGCTCCAAGATCCCATTAAACAAGCAGAATTCAAAACGGCAGTCGAGAATTTTGAGCAAGAAAATAATTTACATTTCCCAGTAGAGTTTGAAGTAGATGAAGAACGAGCTGAAAAACTAAACAAGAAAGTTCGAAAAACATTGAAACTGGGGAAAAACATTACATTAACGATCAAAGACTTAGAAAACCTAGATGAAGCTGATTTTGTTCAAGGTTACGATAACGACCGCGGTCGGAATTACATGATTGTATATTACGATGAATAAAAGCTGCACCATTTCGGCGCAGCTTTTATTATAGCGTATTATTTTGAATAACTTCCGTTTTGTACCCATCTGGATCGGTAATGAAGTAATAGTTTGGTTCGCTTCCAGGAAGACCTTTAAGGTCAGTTACTGTGTAACCTTTTTCAAGATGAAGCGCATGAGATGCTTTTAAATCATCAACGCCAACAGCTAGGTGGCCATAGCCATCACCTAGTTCGTACGGTTCTTCTTTATCATAATTATAAGTGAGCTCTAGTTCAAATCCGCCTTCTGAAAAAGCAAGATAGACAAGTGTAAACTCATATTCCGGAAAATCTTTCCGGCGGACTTCCTTTAATCCAAAAGCCGTTTCGTAAAATTCAAGCGATTTTTCTAGGTTTTGAACGCGAATACATGTATGTAACATTTTAGTCATTTTATTTCCTCCTTTAAAAACAACAAGTTTTCCTCACCATTTTAGTATATTGCCGGTAGAAAAACAAATTTCGAGAACGATTATTTCCTTTTCTAGCCTATGGTTGTTATAATTTGTATAGAATTTCGCAAAAGTGAGGTAATTTTATGTTGAATGTTGAACATATTGTAACAGGTATTGCAGAAGAAAATACGTACGTCGTTCATGATGGGAAATCACTTCTTGTTATTGATCCGGGAAGTGAGCCTGGACGAATCGAAGCTATGATCGAAAAGACGGGTGCAGCGCCGGTCGCTATTTTACTTACCCATACGCACTATGACCATATCGGGGCTCTTGATGCGATTCGCGAAAAATATCAAATTCCTGTCTATGTAAGTCCCAAAGAAGAAGAATGGCTGGGAAATCCTGAACATAACTTATCCATTTCGTTACCGAGTCGTGGTCTGCCAGTGATTGAAGCAAAACCAGCTGACTTCACTTTTGAACTAAAAACGTATGATTTTAATGGAATCCGCTTTAAAGTGGTCGAAACACCAGGACATTCAATTGGTAGTGTCAGCTTTATTTTTGATGATTTTGCCATTGTGGGTGATGCGCTATTTAATGGGAGCATTGGGCGTACAGACCTTTATACTGGGGATCAGGACATGTTACTTGAAGCTATTCAGCGCGAACTATTTACATTACCAGATGAAATGGTGATTTACCCAGGACATCGCGAAAAAAGCACAATTGGGCATGAAAAAGCAACAAATCCATTTTTTAATTAAGAAACGGAGGACAGTTTTAATGACTGAAAAAGAATTGCTTGAAAAAGGATACCGCAAATATCGTGGAGAGGAAGTAGACGTTTACTTTAACACACAAATTTGTGAGCATTCGGGGAATTGTGTGCGGGGAAATGGAGAAATTTTTAATTTAGATAGGAAACCATGGATACTCCCAGATAATGCTTCAAAAGAAGAAGTAATGCGAGTCATTGACACTTGTCCGAGTGGAGCACTTCAATATATTCAGAAAGAAGGCTAGAAAAAATGATTGAATATAAAAATGGTGAAAACCGAATTTATGCTGTCAATGAAACGGGAAAAGAAGTCGGTGAAGTTACGTTTTCAAATGCTGGTGAAACAATGCTTATCATTGATCATACAGGTGTAATTGATGAAGCAAGAGGACAAGGCATTGCGCAAGAACTTGTGAAGCGTGCTGTCCAAAAAGCAAAAAATGAGAATAAAAAAGTAATTCCGCTTTGTCCATTTGCCAAATCTGAATTTCAAAAAAAAGCGGAATATCAAGAAGTGGAAGCGAACCGCTAATGGTAAAAAAACAAATTTTTGAAGAGCGAAAAGTCTCCTGGCTTGAGCTCTTTTTTGATTTAATTTTTGTTACCGCCGTCTCGTCGACCACCCATCTTTTCGTCACAATCGATCATCACCCTGAGCACACGCTGCTGTACTTTGGCGAATACTTGCTAATGGTGACGCCAATGTTTTGGGCGTGGGTCGGGCAAACCATGTTTTACAATCGTTTTGGCAAGAAAATAAGCCACCCAGAACTCTTTATGCTCAGCCAAATGTTCTTTCTCATTTTGATGACCGCAAGCTTTGATCTTGAATTTGCAGACACGTTCTACACTTTTATCATCGGTTATGCAGGTATTCGCTTGTTCACCGTTATCCAATATTTTACAGTCGCCAAAAGATACCACGGAGAACAAAAACGAGTAGCTAACTTGCTTGGTAGATTATTCTTAGTAGGTATCCTTATCTCTCTCAGCGCGATTTTCTTTGAAGGAAATAGCCGATTTTTCATCATGTATGCCGGGATTTTCCTAGACATTTTGTTGCCGCTTCTAAACGGAAAAAAACTACAAAAAGTCCCTGTCCATTTTCCTCATTTAGCAGAGCGTTTTGGCCTTTTCGTCATCATTACCTTCGGAGAAACCATTGTCGCAATAACAAGCATTCTTGCCGAAAAAGTAACAGACCCGCATACGCTACTTTATGTATTTCTAAGCTTCGTGATCATCGCCATTTTGTGGGCATCCTATTTCCATAGTTTCGAACATGTTGTCGATCAAAACAGGGCGACCAATGGTCAAGTTTTCTTATATGGACATTATTTTATTATCATTGCTATCATGATGCTTGCGGCAAATATCCATTTGCTTTTCTTAGGGCATCTAGACAAGGGCTTGTTGTTACTGTTTTTATATGGGTCCGTAGCGCTGTTCTTTTTGTCCAAGCAAGTTGTTTTCAGCCTTCATAAAAAAGCAGAAATTGAGTTTTCTATTTGGAAAGAGATGGGCCTTGTTGGGCTTTTAGCTTGTTTTTATTTGCTTAATCAATTGACAAGCCTACCGCTTATCACGAGTCTGCTTTCTATTTTGGTTTGCGCCTTGCTTGATTTGATGATTCGATTCCAGTCAAGCAAACCTGTCAGAAAAAGAAGTTGAAATCGGCTGATTTCAACTTCTTTTATTTGACGAGCAAAAGGTAGTCAAGGCTTTTTTACTTTCCTCTTGACAAAAAAGTTTCCCTGGTGCAAAATAAAGTTAGTTGAAAAAGAGAAAGAAGGATTGGCTATGGAGCAAGACGAACTTACACTGAATAAAAAATCAAAAAAAGAAGCATGGGTTTCGAAAACGCATAATGTGAGCTTAGAAGAAGTAAATAGCTCCATCGCAATTCCAAAAAATGCAGGCTTCTTTAGAAAATTATTGGCATTCATGGGACCTGGTTCCCTTGTAGCAGTTGGATACGTCGATCCTGGTAACTGGGCAACTTCGATTGCCGGGGGAGCACGTTTTGGATATACACTTTTGAGTGTTATTTTACTTTCAAACTTAATTGCGATGTTTTTGCAGTCGCTTTCTGCCAAACTTGGGATTGCAACTGGTAAAGATTTAGCTCAAGCTACTCGAGCTTCGGTTGGGAAAAAAGCTTCTTTTGTTTTATGGATACTGACTGAACTGGCCATTATTGCAACTGATATTGCAGAAGTTATAGGTTCAGCGATTGCTTTAAATTTATTATTTGGCATTCCGCTTCTAGGTGGGGTAGCTATTACAACGTTAGATGTGCTACTTTTATTGATGCTTCAAAGAAAAGGGTTCCGAATCATTGAATCCATTGTTATCGTATTGATGGCAACGATTTTTGTGATCTTCGCTTTCGAAATGGTGGCTTCTCATCCGAAAATGGGCGCTTTGCTTGAAGGCTATTTGCCACATGCTGAAGTCGTAACAAATCCTGCAATGCTATTTATTGCTTTAGGGATTTTGGGTGCAACAGTAATGCCTCACAATTTGTATTTGCACTCATCACTCGTTCAAACAAGAAAATATGATCGGACTGTGGAAGGAAAACGTGAAGCTGTTCGATTTGCCAAGATTGACTCCACGTTTTCACTAACAATCGCCTTTGTTATTAATTCAATGATTTTGATCTTAGGAGCGGCAGCTTTTCATGGAACTGGACTTGCTGTTTCCGAAATTGAAGGAGCTTATAAGCTTTTAGGACCTACTCTTGGCGTTGGGCTGGCTAGTACACTTTTCGCCGTGGCGCTCCTTGCTTCTGGGCAAAACTCCACGATTACTGGAACGCTCAGTGGGCAAATTGTTATGGAAGGATTCATTCATTTACGGATCAAGCCTTGGCTTAGAAGAGTAATCACGCGTTTGCTTGCGGTCATTCCAGTTTTCATTGTAACGTTGATTTCTGGCGCTAAAGGAACAGGGTCACTTCTTTTATGGAGCCAAGTAATCCTTAGTTTGCAACTGCCATTCGCTGTTGTTCCACTTGTTCTTTTCACAAGTAGCAAGAAAAAAATGGGAGAATTTGCGAATTCTATTCCCGTCCAAATTATTGCGTGGATTGTCACAGCGGTTATTGTCGCGCTTAATATATTCCTTTTAGGCTATATCTTTATCACAGGACAAGACTTAGGCTGATTTAGTAGGGGGCACATAAACAGATTGAAGCGTATTCTTGAAGTTTATGTGTCTTTTTGTTTGCTCAGTTTTCTTTGTTCAAAAAATTTTAATTTAAAAAATAACGCTTTCAATGAAGGGAATAAGCGAAGTAAATCGTTTTCAAATTAATAAACCATGACTTGATAAATTATTGAAGAGGGGTATAATGAACTTAATCGTGCGCTTTTTAACAGTTTGCAGCTTGATTTGCTTTTAAATTTCACAGCATAGAAAGTTTTGCGTGGTTCAAAAAGGCGTTCGTATATTTTTGTGAAATTTGTAGCAAATGGAGGAGTTTGGATGGATTACACGCTTATGACGCGGCTGCTCGCTGAATTTTTTGGTACAGCACTTTTAATTATTTTAGGGAATGGTGCAGTAGCGAACGTCGATCTTAAAGGAACAAAAGGATTTGGAAGTGACTGGATGCTAATCGCAGTTGGTTACGGCTGTGGGGTTATGATTCCTGCCATGATGTTTGGCGGAATTAGCGGGAACCACATCAATCCAGCGTTTACAATCGGGCTTGCAGTAGCAGGGCTTTTCCCTTGGGGAGAAGTTGTTCCTTATATTATTGCTCAATTTGCAGGTGCAATGGTTGGACAATTAATCGTAGTAGCTTGTTACAAGCCTTATTATGATCGGACAACAACGCCGGACCACATTCTTGGAACTTTTTCAACAATCAATGCTGTTCGAAGCAAAACTAACGGTTTTGTGAATGAATTTGTAGGTTCTTTTGTGTTGTTCTTTGGTGCTCTAGGAATTACCAAAGCACCGTTTTTTGCAGATAATTTAGGCACAGCACATTTAGCTTTAGGTTTCCTTGTTTGGACACTAGTAGCTTCACTTGGCGGACCAACTGGACCAGGTCTTAACCCAGCACGGGATCTTGGACCACGTATTTCACATGCTCTTCTTCCGCTAAAACATAAGGGAAGTTCAGAGTGGAATTATGCATGGATTCCCGTTGCAGCTCCAATTCTTGCAGCAATCTTGGCTATCTTGCTTTATAAAGTTATTTTCTTATAATTAATTGATCGAAAGTTAAAAGCTGATGAAACTAAAACTTCATCAGCTTTTTTGTTATTTATAAATGATATAAGTGCTTGTGAATCACTCTGCAAGCATATATTTTGAAAACGGTTACTAAAGTTATGTATACTCAAATTGTAGTATTTATAGTGGAAAAGGGGGAAATCTAAATGGGACGTTTAGATGGCAAAGTAGCATTAATTACAGGAGCTGCACGTGGACAAGGAGCTGCTGAAGCAGAATTGTTTGCAAAAGAAGGAGCCAAAGTCATTATCACAGATTTGCAACAAGAAGGAGTAGATGAGCTTGCAAATAAAATAAAAGAAAATGGCGGCACGGCATTAGCAATGAAACAAGATGTTTCAAATGAAGAAGATTGGCAAAAAGTTGTGGATGAAGGAATTAAGGAATTTGGGAAAATTGATATTCTAGTTAATAATGCTGGAATTTTGAGCTTTAAAACAGTAACAGAAATTAGCAAATCAGAGTTTGAAAAGATCTTGTCGATCAATACAACAGGAACATTTCTTGGAATGAAATATGTTATTCTAGATATGCAAAAAAATGGTGGGGGCTCAATTGTCAATATCTCCTCTTTAGCTGGCATCTATGGTGTTGGTGGAGCTGGCTATAATGCAAGTAAGGGGGCTGTTCGCACACTAACTAAGAACGCGGCTCTTACGTATGGAAAAGAATCGATTCGAGTTAACTCCGTGCATCCTGGAACGATTGACACTCCAATGCTTAAAGATGTTTTAAAAACAAATGAAAGCAGAGAATACGCTGCATCAACTGGTGCACTTCCTTATATTGGACAACCTATTGACGTAGCCTATTGTGTTCTATTTTTAGCATCTGATGAAGCACGCTTTATCACTGGCGGAGAGTACTTGATAGACGGCGGAGCACTTACCATGTAAGATAATAATTATTAAAAAACTTCTTGGAGAAAATCCAAGAAGTTTCAGACTGTCGAAAAACGCCCATCCCTCCATGAGAAAGAAGAGGGATGGGCGTTTTTTTCTATAAAAATGGAAAA
>NZ_JAATJW010000043.1 GCF_011800755.1 Listeria valentina | reverse complement strand
ATTCCTTTAGTAACTTTTCAAAATTTACTTTTTCAAGAATTGCACTATATTTTTTTAATTGTTTTTTCTTTTCACTAAGTAATTTTTCGTAATAATAAAATTGTAATGAATAATAAAAATTCATACATTCTTCGTAGGTTCTCAAAAATTTTGTCTTAAATATCTTGAAGTTTACCAATAAATGAAATCTTTCTTTAAATGAAATGTGCTTTTTAGCAAGATAATTCACATAAACAAGCAAATCACTTATTTTTTCTGGCTGTAGCTTATACCTACTAATATCCATTAAAGTGACAAACCTGTTATCTTCATGCCATTCGCTTAGATATTTTTGCTCAGTAACTATTTCGTTAATTTCTGCAGTTAATTGTGCAACTTTATTTTTGGCAGATAAACTAGTATCTATTCTTTTTAATAACTCATCAATTTCTACAATGTCTATGTCTACACAGTCATCTCTAGAAAACGTTTTTTCAGTTATTTCTTGAAAGAATTCATTTTTGGCAGCATTTTTCCCTAATTTCGCAATCAAATAGTCTAATTTTTCTTTAGCCATCTTTTCATAGACATTTTTAACTGCTAAGTTATTGTTTGAAACAATAGCAACTGTTTTATCATTGACTAAAATATTTGCAATAATATTTAATATTGTTTGTGTTTTTCCAGTTCCAGGAGGGCCTTCAATGATGCTAATCTGAGATGAAAAAGCATTTTTAACTGCACTCAATTGACTTTGATTCATGCCAAAAGGAAATATAAGATGTTTAGCAGCTTCTCTACTTTTAGTCTCCCCACAACAATACGCATGAAGTGCTGTATCACTATATGGAGTGATTTTTCTAAGCTGATATTCTATATTCTCTATCATTGAACGCTTGTCCAAACTAGCATTCTCAATGCGTTCATTTAAGACTTCTTCAAAATATGAAAACACTTTTTTGTGCTTTAAATCAGAACGTTTTGTGACAGAAACTTCCTCAGATTTCATAATGTAGTTTTTACTATCATTTAGATAATTTACAATTAAGTACTTACCCCCATAACTCACTGCGCTATCAATTAACTTATAAATATTTCTCTCTTTTTTCTTCTCTAAAATCCCGTTTTCAATTTTACTTGTTGGCCTAATCTCACATACATCCAGTGGTCGCGTAAATTTTTTACCCGATGGGAATGTTGCTGTTACCATTATTTCATTCCCTCTACTCCATAGATACCAATCTTTTATTTGTTTTGTCTTATCCTGCCTATCCATGTGTATAGAAAACATTTTCATCACCTTGATCGTGTTTTATAATCTGTAGATAATATAATTATACCAAATTATCTGTCTTATAAACATCTAAAAATATTTTTCTTTATTAATAACTAAAGAAGGCAAACACGCGCGGGCTTGCCTTCTTCTCGTTCACTTATTTTATCCCGAGTCCTGCTTTCATTTTCGCAAGTGTTACTTCATTCGACCAATCCGGTCGGTCTGGATAGGCAAACACGGCATTTGTCGCAATGCCATCAAAACTCATCTTGCGAAGTTCCGCAAATAGCGTATCAAAATCCACTTCACCTTCGCCGATATTGAGATGCTGGTGAATCGTCACATCGGCATCTGGCGGATTGATGATATAACGCAATCCAAAAGCCGCTTTATGATTGAGCGTATCTGCAAAAAGCACATGCGCAAGCAAATCTCCAGCTTCTTCAAAGTGCTTCGCTACATCGCCAATCCCGTCATCATAATAAAAAGCATGCGCCGTTGAATAAACATATTTAATCCAATCTTTATCTAGCGCTCGAATCATCCGAATCGCTTCTGTATTCGTTTCGATAAAGTCATTGGGATGGGCTTGCAAGTTCAACTTGATGCCTTCTCTCTCAAATAGCGGGATCAACTCGTCCATGGAACGAAGAAAAGCCGCTTCACTTTCTACAGGCATTCGTTTATTTCCACTAAATTCAGTGTTCATTAAATCAACACCTAGCTCGGAAGTGATTTCGATGGAGCGCTTCCAGTTGCGAACAGCCGCTTTTCGTTCTTCCTCGTTCGGCGATGACCATTGTTGGACTGGAAGTACAGATGAAATCTTAACTCCAGCATCTTTTGTGTAGCGCTTCAAATCTGCAATCAATTGTTTATCCACTTTGGGATACTCATAAAACCAGATGAAATCTTTTCGCGGTGAAAGTTCCAAGTACTCATAGCCAAGCCTTGCCACATGTTCGACCGTGTCTCGCAAATTCGTATTATCCCGGTAATGGGACGGATCATAAGCAAGTTTCATATCTAATTCCCCCTATGTACAATTATTTAAAAATCTTCATCAACGACATTGCTTTTAATTTAGCTAAAACTTGATTGCTCTTTTTAACGCTAGGATACCCATTCTGCGTTTTTCATATTAGCTTCTTTTTGCCGCCATTTCACTTACTCGATTTACTGAGCCAAATTCACGCATTTTTTCTTCCACAACTTCTTCGATCGCAACGAGGCTTGGTAATGTAAGTGCACGCGGTTCAAAAACCTCTGGATTTTCCGTAAGTGATTCCGCCATTTTCTTTCGCCAAGCGAGATTACATTCCGTATTGATATTAATTTTAGCGTGTCCAAGTGCGATTGCTTTTTGGATTTGCTGTGACGGAATACCCGATGCCCCGTGCAAAACAAGTGGAACGCCCGCTTCCCTGCTGATTGCTTCCATTTCAGTAAAGCCCAGTTTCGGCTCGCCTTGATATTTTCCGTGGACAGAGCCAAGTGCTGCGGCTAGTGCATCCACCTTTGTGCAAAAAACAAGCTCCACGCACTCATTCAAATCAGCATATTTGATTCCACCAACGAGCCCATCTTCCATTCCACCGACAGAGCCGACTTCCGCTTCCACAGATACCCATTTCGAATGCGCATAATCAGCTACCTTTTTCGTATTTTGGATGTTTTCTTTTATTGGAAGATGCGAACCGTCATACATGACGGAACTGAAACCAGCATCAACAGCCGCAAAGCAGCGTTCGACACTTTGCCCATGATCCAGATGTAGCACAACCGGAACCGTGATCTTCATTTCTTCCATCAAATTATTGACCATCCCCGCAATCGTCTTAAACCCGCCAAGATAGTCAACCAGCCGGTCAGAAGCTGCCACAATCACCGGGGAATCCAAGCGCTCTGCTGTCCGCAGAATCGCTTGAATCCAGATGAGGCCATTAATATTGAATTGCCCCACCGCATAGCCATTTTCTTTCGCATCCTTTAAACAATGATTCAATGAAACAAAAGCCATTCGGGTTCCCCCTTTTCCTTAATAACGTTTCGCTTTTTTCAATTTTTCTGCTCGTTCTGCGGATGCTTCCAAGACTTGTTCTTTCGATGAAACTTCGGATACCCCAACGTTCCAGAATCCTAAATAGCCATCCGACATCGTCTTCGGTAACACTTTCATTTCAATTAGCGTCGTCCGGTCTTGTTTTTTCGCATCTAAAAGTGCTGCTTCCAGTTCTTCTTTCGTGTTGGCACGGTAAACCACAGCCCCGTAGCCTTCCGCAATTTTCGCATAATCGACATTCATAACCTTTTGGTCTTGATCACGGAATTCGCAGTAAAAACTATCGCTACCATTTTCCATTTGCAAATTATTGATGCAACCGAATCCAGAGTTATCAAAGAGCATAATATTCAATTTATAGCCCGTTTGAAGCGAGGTTAGTAGCTCCGAATGAAGCATTACAAAACTGCCATCGCCAACCATTGCATAAACCTCTTGGTCTGGACATGCCATTTTGGCGCCGAGTGCACCATTTATTTCATAACCCATGCAAGAAAAGCCATATTCCAAATGATACGTTTCTGGAACAGTCGGGTTCCAGAGGCGCTGCATATCTCCCGGGAGCGACCCCGCCGAAGTTAAAGCAATGCTATCTTCTGCAATCACATCATTGATCGTAATGAGTGCTTCCGTTTGAGTAAATTCAGTTCCAAGCGCGTCTGCGTATTCATTGAATGTTTCTTGCGTAAATTGATCTTTAATTTCTGGATCAAAACTTGCTCGATCAAATTTGACGTTCGCAAGCCGCGCGCGTTCTGCTTCCCATTCTGCTTTAAGTTGCCCAATTTCATCCCCGTAACTCGTTTGATAATCAAGAAGTAGCGGCTTCAATTTAAGAAGCGTCGTCTTCGCGTCTGCAACCACTTGAAACGCATCAAATTTATACGTTTGTGGGCGGTTCACATTGATATTCAAGAATTTCGTTTTGTCATAATTGAATGCCGTTTTCGAGCTTGTCGTAAAATCGGTATAGCGTGTTCCGATCCCAATCACAAGATCGGCCTCGCGAATCGCTTTATTTGCGGCTAACGTTCCGAGAATTCCTGTTCCACCAAGATTATTCGCGAAGGTATATTCAACAGTCGATTTCCCAGCATGCGTTTCTACAAGCGGAATATTGCAAGTTTCCGAAAGCTCGATCAGCTCACGGCGTGCACCAGAATAACGTGCACCTCCGCCGACAATGATAACTGGACGTTTACTTTCTTTAATCAATTCTGCCGCACCAAGCACTTCACGTTCAGTCGGAATCATTCGATTGATATAATGCACTCTTTTCTCGAAAAATTCAGCTGGATAATCATACGCTTCCCCTTCTGTATCTTGGGCGATACAAACCGTAGCGGGACCTGCTGTTGCCGGGTTCGTCATCACTTCAAAAGCGCGAAGCAACGCACTCATCAGCTGTTCAGGACGTTCAACTCGGTCCCAGTAGCGGGAAACCGCTCGCAGAGCATCATTCGTAGTAATCGAAATGCTCGATTCTTGCTCAAGTTGTTGTAAAACGGGATCTGGCTGACGCGTCGCAAAAGTATCGGCTGGAAGAAAGAGAACTGGAATATTGTTCGCAAGTGCTGTTCCTGCCGCCGCTGTGAAGTTAGCTGAACCCGGACCTGCTGAAGCCGAGCAAGCAAAAATCTTTCGACGGTTTTTTTGTTTCGCAAAGCCAATCGCCGCATGTGCCATCCCCTGTTCATTTTTCCCTTGGTAGACTTTTAGGTGCCCGCTATCTTCTGATAACGCTTGACCAATCCCAAGAACATTCCCGTGTCCAAAAACCGTGAAGATTCCTTCCACAAAAGGGGTTTCCTCACCGTCAAATTCAATATATTGTGCATTTAAGAATTTTACTAACGCTTGTGCCGTTGTAAGTCGAATTGTTTCGTATGCCACTTCCGTTCCCTCCATCTCTCTCGTTACTTAAGCGCCAATCAAGGCTTCAATTTCTGCCACCGTCGGCATTGCATCTGAAGAACTGTGTTTGCTCACAACAATGGATGCAGATGCACTCCCATATTTGAGAGCGGTTTCAATATCTTTTTCTTGGAAGAGCGCGTACAAGAATGCTGAGGCATAGGAGTCACCCGCCCCGAATGTCTTGAGCACGTTCGTTTTGTAAATACCAGCTTGGTAAATTTGTCCGTCTTTTGTATAAGCGTTTGACCCTTCCGAGCCACGTTTAATGACGACAAGTTCAGCATGATGTTTGAAGAGATTGTCCACCGTTTCTTGATTGGTGCCCTTTTTCCCTTCCATCATATCATATTCATCGCGTGTCCCAATAACAATATCCGATTGGGCTGCGATGAGCGAATAATAAACGGCCGTTTCTTCTTCTGATTTCCACGTATAAGGTCTGTAGTCCAGTTCAAATGCCACAAATACGCCATTTTCACGAGCTAGTTGAACGGCTTTGATTACCGCTTCTCGGGATGGGCTTTGGGCAAGTGCTGTTCCTGAAATGAGCAACAGTTTAGCTTGCTTGATATAAGCTTCGGATACTTCACTTGGTTCTAAGTAAAGGTCTGCCACATTTTCACGATACATTAAGATGCTGCATTCCTCAGGACTTTTGATTTCCGTAAAGGCAAGCCCGACTTTGCGGTCTTCCGTATCCTTCACCATGCCACTCGTATCAATTCCTAAGTTTTCCATGTAGCTCTTGATGAAGTTACCATGCTGATCGTCCGGAATCTTCCCAATGAAGCCAGCCTTTAAGCCCAGCTTCGAAGTTCCAATCGCAATGTTGGCGGGCGAGCCGCCAACATATTTTGAAAAGGTCATCGTTTCTTCCATCGGTCGGTTATATTCGACTGCATTCAAATCAATGCAAGCTCGTCCAAGCGCGATGAGATCAAATTTAGCTTCTTTATTTTTATTTAAATTTATCATTTCCGTCCACTACTCCCTCTCTAATATCCATTCATGGTCTGGATCGTTATGGAATTTCCAAATTTTCGTTGGGCCCGCCATCACATTTAGATAATATGACGTGTAGCCATCTGGAACGCCAACTGGATGGTAACCTTTTGGTACAAGGACCACATCGCGATTTTCAACCGCCATTGTTTCATCAAGTGTGCGGTCATCTGTATAGACACGTTGAAACAAGAAGCCTTGTCCTGGATTGATTTCGTGATAATAGCTTTCTTCAAGAAAAGATTCATTTGGCAAATTGTCAACGTCATGCTTATGTGGTGGATAACTTGAGAAGTTGCCACCTTCCGTATACACTTCAACGACAAGTAGACTATTTGCAAGGTTGCTGTCATCAGGCAAGATATTGTGTACATGCCGCTTATTTTGATACTTGCCACGGTCCTCGATGGAGTTGTCTTCGGCTTTTATCAGCGCAACATCAAGCGGCTTGTCCGATTTCGCATAACAAAGTGCAACACGCGAAACCTCCGTTTCCCCCTTAATCGTGAAACTTTCACCGGTTCCAATATAAACACTGTCCGTCGGAATTTGTTCAAAGACACTCGCACGCGTTCCAATATTTTCGAAGGTTTTCGCACCAGCAGCTACCGAGATTTTTCCGGCTAGAGCAACGGCACAGCATTCCAACCCGCTCAAACTTTCTTCGTAAATCGCGCCTTGTGTTAAGTCAATCATTTTAAAGCCCACATACTCTAATCCAGAATTTGTTTCATTGATATCTTGAACGAGCGTAACGCCTTCAGCGATTTTCGTATTTTGTGGTTTTCTTTGTAATTTACTCATCTTTATTCCTCCTCCTTCTAGTCACGAAAAGCTTTTTGTGAATAACGAGCCGTTACCACTTTTTTGCGTGTATAGAAATCAACGCTATCTTTTCCATTTGCATGTAGCGTACCATAAAACGAAGATTTCCACCCAGAGAATGGGAAGAAAGCCATCGGAGCGGGCACACCTAAGTTGATACCTAGCATTCCAGCGTCGATGTTTTCACGGAAATAACGAATTGCATCTGCGCTATTTGTGAAGAGGCAAGCACCGTTAGCAAATTCAGATTGATTAGCCGTTTCCACCGCTTCTTGCAAGTTTTTCGCACGCATCACAGAAAGCACAGGAGCAAAAATTTCGTCTTTCCAAATCGTCATGTCAGTTGTGACTTCTTCAAAAATCGTTGGACCTACAAAGTAGCCATCATTTGGAAGTTCTTTCCGCCCATCAAGTGTAAGCTTCGCACCTTCTTCAATTCCTTTTTCAATATATGAAAGCGTCCGTGCTTTATTTTCTTCACGAATTACTGGACCTAGGAAAACGCCATCATCCAAGCCGTGCCCCATTTTCACGTTTTCCGCTGCTTCTTTGAGCGCCGCAACAAAGCGATCGTAAATTCCATCTTCTACCGTCACAACTGCACAAGCCATACATCTTTCACCAGCTGATCCAAAGGCTGCCGCGATCACATTTGTTACCGATTCTTCCAAATCTGCATCATTTAAAACAATCGTGTGATTTTTCGCACCTGTTAGCGCTTGAACGCGTTTCAAGTTCGCACTACCCGTTTTATATACGTATTCACCAACAGGTTTAGAACCAACGAAAGAAACCGCTTTTATAATCGGGTTCTCTAAAATCCCATTCACAACATCATGCGCGCCGTAGACAAGGTTTAAAACGCCACCAGGAAGACCTGCTTTTTCAAAGAGTTCAACGAGTTTTTCCATCAATAGTGGGGTTTTTTCTGATGGTTTCAAAATAAAAGTATTTCCCACAGAAATCGCCATTGGGAACATCCAGCAAGGAACCATCATCGGGAAGTTAAATGGAGCAATCCCACCAACCACGCCGATTGGATAGCGGTAATTTGTGGCTTCAACATCCGTTGCAATCGAAGAAAGTGAATCTCCCATCATAAGTGACGGGGAACCAGCAGCAAATTCCACATTTTCAATCCCGCGTCCTACTTCACCAAGCGATTCCGAAAGGCTTTTCCCATTTTCAATCGTAATAAGTTCGGCTAGTTCCTTTTTATGTTCAATCAGTAATTGTTGGAACGCGAACAAAATCCGTGCACGTCTTGGAACAGCTATTTTACTCCATGATTCAAATGCTTTTTCAGCAACTTCTGCCGCTTCATCTAATTCGCTTCTTGTCGAGATTGGAACTTGACAAATGACTTCTCCAGTTGCTGGGTTGTAAACGTCTTCAAATTTTTCCGTCTTACTTTCGCGCCACTCGCCACCTATGTAGTTTTTAAGCTTCCGAATTTCCGTCATGATCATTCTCCTCTACATTCACAAACATGCTTACCTTTTGAACATATTTGTTATATTTTGATTATATTATATATAATAGTTGATAACATTGTTTTCGTCAAGAAAAATATCCAAAAACATCTTCATTTTCCACCAAAAAGAGTAAGTGTTGATTATTTTTTGATAATATGATATAAATAGAACATGTAACATTACCAAATATAGATAAAGGTGGCCTACCCATGAAAGTTAAACGAATACAAGCTATCGAAGATTACATCCACGCTCAGGGAACCGTGAGCCTTGATGATCTGTGTGAGCATTTTAATGTTTCAAAAAACACAATTCGCCGGGATATCAATAAAATTGTAGAGACGAACCGAATAAAAAAAGTTTATGGCGGCGTTGTTTCCGTATTATCAAATGAAAACGAACTCCTTCCATTTGAAAATCGAGATATCACAAATCACCTTGAAAAAGAAGAGATCGGTTCACTTGCCTCTCAATTGATTGAAAACGATGATTTAATTTTCATTGATTCAGGAACGACCACGCGTTATCTTGTCCAGCATATCCCAGCTGCAAAAAATGTGACCATCATCACGAACAACCTAGATGTCATCAACCTAGCAAGCAAAATGGACAACATCAAAATCATCGTCATTGGAACAACGCTGAAGCACCGAACTAAATCATTTGTCGGTGTTGAAAACTGGTCCTTTTTTGATAAATACAACGTCACAAAAGCCTTTATGGCGGCGACAGCGTTTTCCTACGAACAAGGTGTCATGAACTCAGATAATCTCGAATATGAAATCAAAAAACGGATGATGAATAAAGCCAGCAAGAAGATCTTGATGGTTGACCATAACAAAGCCGGAAAATCCGCTTTACTAACTTACGGAGCACTTGCCGATTTTGACTATCTAGTGACTTCTAGCACGCTTCCGGATGCTTATCAAGATTACTGTGAGAAGCATGATGTCGAAATCATGACGTCAGCGAAATAAGGAGGAAACTTACATGCCTTTATTAAACATTGATATGCTCCGCGGGAAAACGCCCGCGGAAAACAAGAAAGTTTTGGATGCGATTCATGCGGCAGTCGTGGAAGCTTTTGAAGTTCCCGAACGTGACCGTTATCAAATTTTAAATTTGCATGACCAGGCAGAGATGATTTTGCTAGATACGGGCCTTGGTTTTGACCGGACGGAAAACCAGCTGGTCATTCGAGTGACGAGTAAAAAGCGTACAGAAAAGCAAAAACAACTTTTCTACAAACGAGTCACAGAGCGTCTTTTGGATGAATGCCAAATCGAGCCTCGCGATGTGATGATTTCCATTGTTGAAAATGGCGACGCAGATTGGTCATTTGGATACGGTGAAGCTCAATTTTTGAACGGAAAACTTTAATTTAAACCATTTTAAGGTAAAATAAAAACTTTGGCTTAAGAGTACAGCTCCTACTAAGCCAAAGTTTTTTATTTGTACCTTTTTCATTCCCTTGATCATTAAAGAAACAAGCACACTGGAAACTTTTCCAATGCACTTGCCTTCTTTTATTATTTGATTTCCAGATTAACCGCTACTTTTCCACCAGTTTCAAGTGATTTTTTAGCCGCTTCCGCAATTCGAATCGCCATGATGCCATCTTTAAAACTGCATTTTGTTGGCTGATCTTGTCTGATACTATCGAAAAAGGCTACTTCTTCATTGAAAAAGGCATCTTGATATCTTTCTAAGAAGAAGTATTTCGGCGTTCCTGCTTCAACAGATTGCGCCGTATAACGATTGACATGGTAGTCAGGTTGATTTAAGGATTGTAGCATTCCCTTTTCTCCAAAAACTTCAATCCGCTGATCATAACCATAAACGGCTTTACGGCTATTATCAATGACCCCCATCGCTCCGCTTTTAAATTTCAGTGAAACGATCGCCGTGTCAACATCTCCAGCGGCGCCAATTTTCGGATCAACTAAGCTGTTTCCATATGTGAAGACTTCTTCGACTTCATCGTCCATCATAAAGCGTGCCATATCAAAATCATGGATCATCATATCCATAAAGATACCGCCTGAACGCTTCACATAATCGATATTCGGTGGTTCAGGATCTCTTGATGTGATCTTCAAAATGTGTCGCTCGCCAATGGCCTGACTCGCTGCCTCAAGCTTCACTTTTTCATGACTTTTATCAAACCTGCGATTGAAGCCGGTTTGGAATTTTACGTTGTTTGCTAAAACAGCATGATAAGCCTCTAAAATGGAAGCTTCTTCTGTTCCTACTGGTTTTTCACAGAAAATGTGCTTTCCAGCATTCGCAGCTTGGATTGTTAAATCTGTATGCGTATCAGTTGGTGTACAAATGAAAACGGCATCAATTTCTGGATCATTGAAAATATCGGCTGCTTCTTTGGTGACAATTTCTACACCGAAACGTTCTTTCCAGGAATCCTCTGCAAAAATATCACAAATTGTTTTCACTTTTATATCTTTCATTTGCTTTAAATTGCCTAAGTGGACTTGTGCAACACGTCCGGCACCGATCATACCAACATTTAAACTTTTCAATTTGATCACTCCTTTATTTTTCAGTTCTTGCTTCTTCTTTAATTTCTTCTTCCATTTCTTTTTCAAGAATGCCTTCTTCCACCTTCATATCAGATTCAAATTGATCTTCAAATTTGAAGTCCAGTTCAATTTCTTCAAGCGTCTTCCCTCTTGTTTCTGGTGCATATTTGAAAGTGAACAGATAAGAAAGAATATTAAAGATAGTAAAGATTAAGAATGTATTTGGTAGCCCCACGCCCGCAAGTAAAATCGGGAAGATGAGTGCTACGGCAAAGTTTGCCATCCAAAGGAAGAAAGTCGAGATTCCCATTCCGAGTCCGCGAACTTTTTGCGGGAAAATTTCAGAAAGCAAAAGCCATGTGATTGGCCCAATGCAACCTTGGAAAAAACCGATAAATAGTACTGTTAGAGTGATAACCATGTACGGCAAGAAAGCGGCATTTGGAAAAGTGAATAGTGCAATCGTGATTAATGCCATGCAGAGTGTCGTACAAGTAATCCCAGTCAAGATGAGTTTGCGGCGGTCAACGCGGTGCATCAAGCTAATACCAATGATAACTGCAAGCACGGATACAAGTCCATTCGCAACGTTTGCAATCAGCGCCGCACTGGATGCGAAACCGGAACGTTGTAAAATCGTTGTCCCGTAATACATCATAATGTTGATTCCGATAAGTTGTTGCGTCACCCCAAGACCGATTCCGATGAAAATCAGGCGTCTAATCCAAGGCTTCTTTAAATCGGCAAAAGTAGCTTTTGGTGCTTCTTTTTCGCGTTTTAGCGAGATATCAATAACATTTAATTCTTCTCTCGCTCCCTCTTTCGAACGTACTTTACCAAGAGAGTCGAGTGCTCTTTCTTTTGTTTTGTTGAGATACAACCAGCGTGGCGACTCTGGAACACGCATGATGCCAAAGAAAAGAACAAGTGCTGGAATAATCGCCATAGCTAGCATGTAACGCCAGATGTGTGTGCTATCGACAAAGGCCGTTCCAAGAACAGCATTGATCAAGAAAGCTATAAATTGTCCGGAAACAATCATTAATTCATTTTGAGTAACAATCCGACCACGCATTTCTGCAGGTGAAATTTCTGCCAGAAAAGTTGGAACGATAACGGAAGCCCCACCAACTGCAAGACCTAGGAACAACCGAGCGGCAATCATTAAAGGAATATTTGGTGCAACTGCACAAAATACGGAACCTAGTACAAATATAATGGCTAAGTAAAAAATCACTCGTTTCCTGCCGAAGCTATCGGAAAGTTTACCACCGATTAAAGCACCAAATGCGGCGCCAAATGTGACGGCTCCTGTTACAAGACCTTCTGTCACAGGGGTTAATCCGAGTTCACTTGGGAGACGCATAAAGTCAAGCGCACCGTTCATAACACCTGTGTTATAACCGAATAATAATCCCCCAAAAGTTGAAATAAGTGCAAAAACTGCTAAATTTCTCTTTGATCGCTGGTCTAAATTCATGCTTATTCATCCTCCAATGCCACAAGTTCGCCTGTTTCAAAGGACTTCGTACAGGCAAGGGCAATTTTTGTTGATTCTAATCCGTCTTTTGCTGTTACATCCGGTTTATCCCCATCGCGAATGCAGCGAGCAAATTCTGTTAATTCATTGATGAAAGCTTGTTTAAATCGTTCTGGAAAGTGTTCCGAGCAAGGACGTCTCACTCCTTTGTCGTCAAAAATCGTCACGAGATTCTTTTCTGGCTCCTGAGCCACGCGAAGCATTCCTTTTGTTCCCATAATTTCTGTTTCAACGTGATAGCCATGATTTGCATTTCTGCCTGAAACAAGAATGGCGATGGCATCATTTTTTAATTTCATGAGAGCAGCGCCTGTTTCTGTATCTCCATATTCCGCTAGTTCCGGATAAGCAAAGTTGTTACCAATTGCCCAAACTTGTTTTACTTCTTCACCGGTGAACCAGCGTACAAGATCGATATCATGGATTGCCATATCAATGAAAAGACCTCCACTTGAACTGTTTTTAGCAAACTTGACGAAACTTTCCAGTCCAGAACTTGGATCGATTCCGTAGCAACGAACAAGCGTCACTTCCCCAATTTCTCCGCTTTCTACCATTTCTTTTGCATAGCGGTAAGACTCATCAAAGCGGCGCATAAAGCCTAACATAAAGACTTGTTCTGGCCGAGCTTCAATCACCTTTTTCGCCTGCTCAATTTCCGGTAGCGACACCCCAAGTGGTTTCTCGCAAAAAACATGTTTCCCTGCAGCGAAAGCGTATTCAATTTGCTTGGTGTGCAAGCTTGAGGGTGATACAATAATGACGGCATCAATTTCTGCCTCATCGACCATTTTCTCAAAGCTCTCATATCCTTTTTGAATACCAAGTGACTCTTTAGCAAAATTAAGCTCCTCGGGCACAACACTGCATGCTGCTACAAGTTCTAAATCTTTAATATAATTTTGTACATTTGAAGCATGAACTTTCCCAAGACGGCCTAATCCAACAATTCCTGCCTTTATCGGTTCCATCTTTTTTCCTCCTTTTTATGTAAGCGCATTCTCGATAAAACCAATTATAATAAATGTTGGTCATTTTTTCAACAACTTTTGTTATTTTTTGATAAATATATCCAAAAAATGCTTGATTTAACTTGTTAAATTAGCTAAAATAAAGAAGAAATAAGATTATCAAGTCAATGTAACCATAATATAACCAATAAAAGAACAGGAGTGAAGCAAAATGGCAGTTGAAGTAGCAAAAATTCACGTAGGAATTGCTCCAATTGGTTGGAGAAATGATGACATCCCAGAAATTGGTAAAGAAAATACATATAAACAGATTCTAAGCGATGCAGTCCTGGCTGGTTTTGAAGGAACTGAAGTAGGTGGTTGTTATCCGACTGATCCTGACGAACTGAATAAAGAACTTAGCCTCCGCGATACGCGTATTATCGGACAATGGTTTAGCGGCTATCTGATTCGCGACGGGATCAACCAAGCAAAACAAGATTTTGAAAAACACTGCGCTTTTTTAAAAGCGGTTGACGCAGATATAGCCGTTTATTCCGAACAAACTTACAGCATTCAAGGAACAGACAAATGCGTTTACACAGAGAAGCCAGATTTTAGTGATGTCGAATGGGATACACTCACTGCAGGACTAAATGAACTCGGTGAAATCGCAAATCATTACGGCTTGAAACTCGCTTTCCACCATCATATGGGAACAGGCGTCCAAACAAAAGCTGAAGTAGATCGTTTAATGGCAGCAACTGATCCTAATAAAGTACATTTACTCTATGATACAGGCCATATTTTTGTTTCGGATGGCAACGCGCTAGAAATCCTGCATAGCCACTTTGACCGGATCGCACACGTTCACTTTAAAGACGTTCGGGGCAAGAAACTGGAAGAATGCAAACAGACGAATAAGTCTTTCTTAGACTCTTTTCTTCACGGGGTGTTCACGGTCCCAGGAGATGGCGACATTGCCTACCAAGAAATTTATGATTATCTCATTCAAAATCATTATGAAGGTTGGATTGTGATTGAAGCCGAGCAAGATCCAAAAACAGCCAACCCGCTTGAATATGCACGCTTAGGAAAAAACTTCATGGATTCACTTCGGAGATTCAACTAAGCATGAAAAGGGCAACCCGGAAACCGGGTTGCCCTTTTCATTTGCTTAATAATACTTTGCGATGACCGCATCGGTTGTTGCTTTTGCCTTTTTAATAACTTCCTCTGGATTCATTTGGTAGTATTCAGGTCGGAATAGCTCAACAGAAGCAACGAAATCATAATTCAATTCTTTCATTTTCGCAAGATGCGCCTGCAGGTCAATGATCCCTTCTCCCGGATAGCAACGATCAGTATCACGCATTTGCCCAACTGGATAATCATCAACATCATTAATATGGAAAATGAAGATTTTATCGGCAGTTTCTTTCGTCACATTCGCAAGGCTTGAATGCATTCCCGTAAATTGGAAAGTATCATAAACGAGCCCCACATTGTCCCGGTCAACCGTCCGCACGATTTCATAAGCTTGCTCGAAAGTGTTCACCGTATTTTCTGGGATGCCGATAAATTCGACAGCAATTTTTACGCCATATGGCTTGGCGAGATTGGATAGCTCGGTTAGCACTCGCACACAACTTTCATTCACTTCTGGAACAAGGGTTTTGCCTTTTTCAGTGTCGTCCAAATTGGATGGGACTGCACAAATATATTCGCATTCGATCGCGCGACAAATTTCCAAGTATTCTTTAAACTCTGTAATGACAGCCTTTTCGTCTTCTTTCGTGCGATTATTGAAAAAGCAAAGCGCATTTAGCGAAAGTGGTTTAATTTGATGGGTATCAAAGTACTGTTTTAAGTCCGCCAAACTGTGGCGTGTCAAGTAATCCTTCAGCTGATCAATCGAACGAATTTCAATGTAGTCATACCCGTATTTCTCGCAGTATTCTAGGTTTTCTTCAAGCGTTGCGTTTTCAAATGTTGTTCCCTCGTTAAATCCAATTTTCATGCCTTATTCCTCCTTTTTAGATTCGATAAAAGTCAGGTGTTTCTGGAAGATCGATTTTTTCTACTTCGCCACTTTGCTGCGCCTTCACGCCTGCATCCGCCGTAACCGCTGCAACGTATCCATCCCAAGCAGTTGGATAAGATGGCGAGCCCGTTTTTTCAACGGCATTTATAAAGGCATTAAATTCATTGTCATACGCATCCATAAAACGTTTTTTCCAGTCCATCAATAAGTTTTCACTACGTTTGGCATCTTTT
Organism: Listeria valentina; assembly: GCF_011800755.1. GTDB lineage: Bacteria > Bacillota > Bacilli > Lactobacillales > Listeriaceae > Listeria > Listeria valentina. Next base: position 4,509 of record NZ_JAATJW010000043.1, on the reverse strand, counting down.
CGAATTCCAAGACTGCTCACTTCTGGCAAGGACAGGATGCCCTCTTCGCCGACTACGCGACACTGAATATCATAGGCATAGCCACAGTTTACGAAGATTTCCGCGTGAATTGAAATGCCACTTTTCGTCACTAAATGAACAATTTGTGGATCTTTCAAATGTGATAATTTATTTCTCGTTTGTTTCGGATAGAAAACTTGGATGCTTTCATAATCATCATCTACGAGCCAGTGCAAGACATCAATTTCATGAATCAACGTGTCGACAACTGCCATATCGGTTGTATAGTTTTCATCCACTTGCGGATTGAAATGCTGACAAGAAAGCATCAGCGGTTCACCAATTTCTTTCGCATCAAGCGCTTGCTTCAGCATTTGATAGCCCGCATCATAACGGCGCATAAAGCCCACTTGAAGCAGCCGCTTCCCTTGTTTCATTTCGGCATCGATGATTCGCTTGCACCCTTCAGCCGTTGTCGCAAGTGGCTTTTCACAAAATACGTACTTTCCAGCTTCGATTGCCTTCAAAACGGTTTCCTCGTGAGCCGGCCCCCAACTTGAAACGATGACCGCATCCACATCAGCTGCGATAAGTTCAGCATCCGTCGCAAAAAATTGCGCATCTAGTTTAAAATCGCGAATGATTTGCTCTGCATTTTCTTGGTGGATATCCGATAGCGCTACAATTTCCGCCCCTGAAATCCGTTTCGTAATTCGCTCGATATGTTCTCTTCCAATTGCCCCAGTTCCTACTACACCCATTTTAAGTGTCATGCTTGCCATCTCCTTTTGATTAACTTGATTTGTTTTGTATTCGCTTTCATTGTAATGAAATTTCGATTCCCTGCCACGGCAAAAAAGTGCTATAAAATCGTAAATTTTTGCTTTTTTATCAATTCTTGGTTATATTGGAACCAAGAAAGCCAACATTTGATAATCAAGTCTGACAAAGAGGTGATCACAATCAATCCTTACATCCCAAAAATCGAACCGGGGATTCTAGCCAAAAGAGGTCCTTTCTTTTACGAAACGACGGAGCTCACTCGAAAGCTTTACCTCCACGCGTACTGGAGCGGCGAATATCTCGTGGACGTCCAGTACAGCCTGACCCGCGATTACATGAGCTCATTTTTGGTGTTCTTCGTCAAATCCGGCGAACTGCATTTTGACTACCGCGAACAAACCTTTACGGCTCCTGCAGGAACGCTCGTGCTACTTGACTGCAAAGAAAAAAATCATTACTTTGCTTCGCAAAACGCCCGCTTCCAGTTTGTCCATTTTAACGGCCCCACGGCTCAAAGTTTCTGCGATGCGCTGTACGCTCAACACGGCTCGCTTTTTTCCCTTCCGCCAGAACAAAATCCAATTCCGCGCATTCTTGATTTGATGGAATCTGGTGCTCTGCACGACTTTGAAATTGCGGCTTGCTTTAATGAGCTATTGGGGCGCTTGTTTGAGCGAACTCGCTTGCCACTTGAGATGCGCAGCGCACCATCGGATAAATATCCACCAGAAATCCAAGCGGCCCTTACTTTCATTCACAATAACTATTACGAAAAAATAACCATCCAAAGATTAAGCCATGAAGCGAGCCTCAGTTCGTATCATTTTTCTAGACTTTTCAAAAAGCACACCGGAGAAAGTCCGCATCAATACTTGCTTACACATAGACTCAAACAAGCCAAGCGAATGCTTCTTGAAACCAACTTGACGGTCGAACAAATAAGCGCACAATGTGGTTTTTCTTCAAGCACGCATTTTATCAAAGCCTTCGCTAGCGCAAATGCAGGCACAACGCCAGGCAAGTTCCGCAAAGTCCATTTTTGATGCCAAACAAGAAGCGCTGGGCAAGTTGCCCAGCGCTTCTGTTTATAGTTTTACTTGCTTTATAAGTATTTTTTCATTTTAAGTTACCTTTTTAGTTATCATTCTTTCAGTTTAGCACAAGAACAACATAGATGATTTGAACGTTTTGTGAATTTTTCAGCAAAGCACATAGAAAAACACCCTGCCTCAAAAACAAGGTGTTTCTTTTTTAGTTATGTTACCGAGCCATTTAGAATAACATAGCTCTAAAACAGATCGCTAGCACGCATATCAAGATAAGCTGTTTTGGAACCATTCAGAATAACACAGCTCTAAAACATCAAAAACAGGCAAGATGCGGACAGTAAGGTTTTGGAACCATTCAGAATAACACAGCTCTAAAACCTCGGAAAGTTTTTCCGAAATTTCGTAATCACGCTATTCGTCCCTAGCAAAGGACTTCAATTCTGATGGTTCCCTTTTCTTGCCTGACTCCACTTAGGCTCATTAACATCATAATACTTTACTACTCAAAATACAAGTTAGGTTCTACCAAGATTGTCCTTTTTTCGCGCGACTCCACTTGGCATTTCTAAACTGTCACAATTCTTCTTCAATATTGTGCGTCAAATGCATCCGAATTGTATCTAATTTATATCCATAAAAGTCATCAACAAAGCGCTCCGTTTCAACAAAGCCTCTTTGCAAGTAAAACTGGTAGGCATAATCGTTTCCTTTTTCCACATTCACAAACATCGGCAGCGGTAAGTTAAACAAATGGATTCCTTCCTCTAAAACTTGCGTTCCGTAGCCCTTTTCTTTCTCACTCGGAAGAATATAGAAAGCCGATAACTCACTTTTCCCTTTATCTAACTCAATAAAATTCGCAAATCCAATAAGCTCACCCTCTTTTTCTAGAACAACAAATGGGGTTGCGCTAATTCTGTTTTCTAGTGTTGCCAGATTGTAAAATTTTTCTAAAAAACCGTCTTGCGTTTCTCTCGGAATAATCGTTTCGTATGTATCATGAAAGGATGCCGTTGCTACTTCTCGAATTTTCTCAGCGTCTTTTATTTCCGCTTTTCTAATCTTTATAGTCATCATGAATCCCTCCTGTTTCAAATTTCTATTTTACTCAATTCTTTACCCTTTTTTACTTGAAAAAAAACACAATTAATGTTAACCTTTAAAATTATAAGTTCACATTGAGAAGTGTTTCCCTTTGCGAAATGAAAAATTAAAATTTCTAATTTTAGATGCGTTGTTTGCAGTAATCATCGCGATTCTTGCACAAGTTGCCATCCCGATTGGTCCGATTCCCTTCACAGGTCAAACTTTTGCCGTTGGACTTGCTGCCACAATTTTAGGAGCTCGCCATGCAACAATTTCTGTTTTGGTTTACATAATTCTCGGAGCAATTGGAATTCCAGTCTTTCAAGGTATGACAGCCGGACTGGGCATCATTGTCGGCATCACAGGCGGTTATATTATCGGCTTTCTAGCCAATACTTATTTGACAGGACTTATTTTAGATAAAACACGCTATACAACTAAAATGGCCATCATCGCTAATATTGTCGGAGCAATGTTTACTTTACTTTTCGGAATGTTTTGGCTCAAAATTAGCGCAGGCATGTCGCTTTCGCAATCTTTCTATACCGGCTTTGTTCCTTTCTTTATCCCCGGCATCATCAAGGCAGTTCTTGCAGGTGTTTTAGGAATTATGATACGAAACAGATTGATAAAAAGTCATTTAATTCGTGTAAAATCCGAGTAAACGTGCATTAGTACACAATTCAATTAGTACCCAAATTGCTTTTTCTTGCTTATAATAAAAAAGTAAATATCGGAAAAAGGGGTACGAATTTATATGTCACTTGAAAAAGAATTGGAAGAAACAGACTTTGATTTGCTTACATTGTTGCAATCAAAACGGGAATCTGTTCTGCCGTATTCAAGAGTCCATTTCAAGCGGGGAGAAACCATTATTTCAGAGGGAGAGCAAAATCAGTATTTTTACATCATTTTAGATGGAGCCGTTTCAATGAACAAGGGCACTTGCAGGGAAGATATTATTTTATCCTTTCTTGGAAAAGAAGAAGCATTGGGCTTTTTTCATTTGGCCGAAAATAGTTTTTCACCGATTTCTTATGAAGCCGTTAGCGAGGTCAGTGCTTACCGTTTTGAAAGCGATTATGTCCGTGAAAAAATTGCAAAGGAAAAGCCTGATCTTTTTTTACAGCTCGCAAATTTAGCTGCTTTTCCGGCGTTCGAGCGCGAAGCCAAGGTGCATCTTCCTTCAGACGAAAAAATTTTAGCGGGACTTATCATAATCGGGAAGAAATTCGGGCGTCTTGAAGAGGATGGTTCCTGCCTGATTCCTTATTTTTTCACGCAGAAAATCCTCGGAAACTACTTAAATCTGGCTCGTGCGTATGTGGCGACGAATTTACGAAAACTTGAAGAGGAATGTGTCCTTTCTCTGTCGCCCAAGCCATGGCGGATTCATCAATTTAACAAGCACGAAGAGCGCTTAAAACGTGAATATAACTTATTTTAAAACATCATGAAAAGCTTTTTTCATGATGTTTTTGCGTTTTAGGCGTATACTTCAATTGGAACTTTATTAGTCTAGTGGTAATAAGTCAAGCTGAACTTTTAAATTATTTTCAAGGAAAAACTAATTTTTGAGCGCACTGAACTA
>NZ_JAATJW010000042.1 GCF_011800755.1 Listeria valentina | reverse complement strand
ATTCAATTTCATACGTCTGTTATTGTGGGATTTGATATGCAGAAAAAAGAGCTTGACCCATTGCCTAATGTTCGGTCTGAAGAAGGAGAGGTTGAAGGAGCGATTGTTAGTGGACTGTATGCAAAAGCTTACAAACAAGAATTCGAAAAATTAAATTCAATTTCAAGCCAGTTAGCGAGTGAATATAGTTTTAATGGAATCAATCAGATTGCAATAGAAAAAACGCATGCCTCTGGTTATGAACAAAAATATTTCTTTGTTTCTATATCCTCTCTGGATTTTCCTAAAGTTTATCAAGCATATATCGAAAATACAGCTGTCACTCCTATGATGCTTCAGAAGCTTTTTACAGAGGTCGAGGATTTAAAAAACAAAATAGATATACCACTAACTTACTTTAACAAGAAAAATGGACTTCCAGAACAAAATATAGTGGATAATATGGGGGAGGAACTGAAAAAAATATCTGGCATACCAAAAGGGACCTACTCAGTAGCGGTTTATAAAAATTTTATAGTGAACAGAGTAGGCCTTCCAAACGGTGATTCGACTGATTCAGCTGAAATCCAGAAATAAAGAAAAGGGAGACATTATGATGCTTATTGACACAAGAAGAACTTCGGACTTGGATATAATAGAAATGAGCGGGAAATGGGTATATACTGATCCACCAGAGAAAAGAAAACTAGATGTAAATGGGACAGTGTATAAGGTTAAAGAAGGAAAGTACAATACAAAATCCGGGCTTGATTATATGGTTGTAGAAAACACAAAAACGGGCGAGATAGGTATGATATTCCAAGGGACACAAGGGCAAAAAAATGGCGGTAAGGATATTCTAACAGATGCCACACTACCTGGTAATATTCCCGATGCACAATTGAAATCCGCGGATAAAGCCTATAAGAAGATGAGTAAAAAATATAACATTAGTTATGTCGGAGGAAACTCTCTAGGAGGCGGGCTTGGGAACTATGTGGCATCTAACAATGATGTTCCGAGTGTGACTTATAACCCGGCTATTTTGCCAGACGGAAAATATTCGCAAAAAAATCCAGATATAACCAACTATATGAGTGAATACGACCCGTTAACGCTAGGCGAACGAAGCGCGGGTTACATGAAACGCTTGCCGGGTAAAAATGTAACCTTAAAAAATAATATGCCCTTATTTGCCACACTTGCGTCCAACCACACAGGTTATGATGACCCTATCATGATAGACGGGGAGAAAGTCCTTATCGACGCCGATGCCTATTTGCCCGTTGGCGTTTGGAGTGGGGAAATCCTCACAGGGGGAAAAGGGCATAAGATAGATGTTAACCCTGAAAATATGAAAATCTTAGCCGATGCCATGGTATCGAAAATGAAAGGACAAATTACCACCGCCCAGTCTCACGTTGACCATGCCGTGGATATTGTGGAACGTGAAGGTAGTAAGTTAGATGACCGAACAATGAAACTAACCGATAGCTTCGACGATTTATTAGGGCAAGGGAGCTTCGGAAAGGCTTTAACTACTATGGAAGGGTATGAATTTTTACGTGACATAATTGAGTCTGGGAATCCAGCCGTTTCAAAAGCAAGTGAGGCAATTAATCGACTTCGAAGCTCTTCTGTTTTTTCTGATTTTCTAGTGAGCTTTTTAGGCAATTTTGAAGGAATGACTGGGGCGGCTATTGATTTGCCGATTCTCATCGGGGATGCTATCATGCGGCTAGATGACATTATCACAGAAGTAAACGCACTCAAAAAAAATGCTATTCCGATGCTATTTAATGGAATTGACAATGAATTTTTCAACGATGGCATGGTGGCAGAACTGAAAGCCCACTATAAAGTGATTGATGAAAATAAAGAGATCGTGACCAATCAAATTGTAACCTTTGGGACACAGGTTACTTATGTATCGAAAGAGCTAGAAAAAGCGGACAAGCTTTTAACTGCTACTCAAAAGGTAGAACGGGCATCTGCTCCTCCTGCCACTTCTGATTTTACGTTACAAGAATCGAAAGCACTCAAGGACGGCATGGGGAAAAAGCAGAAATTATTGGATCGCAACTATAAAAAATTTAGAGAAAATGCGGTTTCTCATCTTGAACCTTTAATTAGTAATTTTTATGGTGTTTTAAATCTACTAGACGAAACCGTCGAAGACCTTATTCAAGGATTGAAAAATATAAAAGGGACGTTTGAACATCTTCATGTTCCCTTTACAGATCTAGACGACGCGATCCCGATTCTGTTTGGTGCGGCAGTTTCTGCATTCAAACCCTATCAAACAGCCATCGAATCTGTTAAAACAGCCGTGCGCTCTTTACGCGGAGGTGGCTTGAATGATGTGCTAGAAGCTTACCGCCCTTATATTGATACCGCGCTATTTGAGGGGACACAATTCCAAAACGTGATCGCACTGAATAAGGCATCGGTTAACATTTATGAAAGTTCTCGAGCTGTTTTCAAAGATATAAAATATCAGCTAAGCGACAACAAAGCTGTGGCAGTCGAAGCGTTGGACAAGTTGGCAGATAAAATAGTGACGAATTTGACCGAGCTCATTGGTCAACTGAAGCAGGGAAGTATTGAAGTATAAGAGGGCGAAAAATGGAACGCGAAAAACTTATACAGCGATTGAAAATTAATCAACTGGCGCAAAAAATGACTAAGAAAACACTGGAACAAGAACGGAAAATATTGGTTACTCTTGAGGAAGCGCAAAAACAATTAAAAGCGCTTAAAGTTAAAATGTTAGAAGACGACGAAGAGGGCGACGAATTTTTTAAAGACCTTTTCAGTTATCTTCATGAAGAGGACGCACTGGCAAATAAAAATTTAGAAAACTCCATAAAACATGCTCGGGAGAATGTGAAAAATTCCGAACAACGGAAAAAGAGCAACAGGAAAAGCGGATGAGTTACTCGATATGCTGGCTGAATTGTCAGTGGAAAAGTGAAGAATATAAACCAAATGAAAAATAGGCTACTTTTTAGTAGTCTGTTTTTTATACATTCTTGCCCGAAAATATTAGTTTTGTTTATAGTGTTTTTATGCTTTTGCATGTTAAGAAACATGGTGGAAAGCAAAAAACCGAGTTTTCCGATATAATAGAACCAAAGAGGTGAAGATATGGATTTTGGAGAGTATATCGATATAAAACAAGTCATGGTTTCAAAACAACGAGTAGAGCTTGAACTCCTTGTAACAGATCGTGTTAAGCAACCCTTTGGTTACCTACATGGAGGGGTTTCTGTTGCTCTTGCAGAACACGCAGCGAGTCTTGGAGCGGGAGAAAATGTTGAAAAAAACCAAGTTGTTTTTGGACAGGAAATTAATGCCAATCATCTTAAAAGTGTAGAAAGCGGATCTGTTTACGCGGAAGCAACTCCTATACATATCGGGCGTTCCACGCAGGTTTGGCAAATTCGCATTACAAATGATGCAGATGATCTGATTTGCATAAGTCGCTGCACGATGGCAGTTCGCACAAAACGTACAAAATGACAAAGCAAAAGCTGGAGCGGGAGAAGCCGCATCCAGCTTTTTTATTCATCCTTATTATTTTTCTCGTCTTCTTCTTCAATAATTTGATTTTCTGAGTCGTCTGATTCCTCACGAATCGCGGTTTCATCTTGCTCGCGCTCTTCGTCGTTGTCTCGGCCGCGCTGATCGATTTGTTCCTCGCGAATCTCCCAATCAAGCCGATCTTCAAGCTCTTCTTTTTCTTGACGAGCTTTTTCGATTTGTTCTTGGCGGATAATCAAGTTACGACGCTTTTTGATATCGTCTTTTTTGACAGAGCGTAACTGGTCACGAATTCGAATCGCAAGTGGTACCCCTGTATCGTAGGCAGCTCGGTTGATCAAGTGTGAAGCAACTGGCGTAGTAAGGTAGATGAAGAGAATGGCGAGTAGCACTCGTGGATGGAAACCTTCGCCAGAATGAAGGAAAAAGCCCACTGTCGCGAATAGAATCAAGCTGACGCCAAATGTGTTACTAATACCAGCCGCATGCGTTCGGGTATAAACGTCGGGAAGGCGGATAACGCCAATTGCTGCTAGGATGCTCAGGAGTCCGCCTAACACGATCATGATGGCTACGATGATCTCAATTATCACGTTCACGATCAATCACCTTCCCTTTCTCAATGAACTTGGAGAATGAAACCGTTCCAATGAAAGCGAGTAGTGCAATTAAAAGAATGACATCCAGATAGGCATTGGTCCGATAAAACATTGAAAGTAGCGCTACGATAGCAACTAGGTTCATCCCGATGGAATCAAGCGCAATGACTTTGTCAGAAGTTGTTGGTCCTTTTAAAATTCGGTACAAGTATAGAAATGTTGAAATCGAATAAAGCAAAAGACCAATTGATAAAGCAATTTTGATAATCATCCGTGGAACACCTCCATGATCGCACCTTCATACGATTTTCGAATGGTAGCAATTTCTTCTTCAATATTTGGCACATGCAGCGAGTGAACATAAATCGATTTATAGTCATCCGAAATATCAATCGAAAGCGTGCCAGGTGTTAGCGTAATCATGAGAGCGAGCATCGTGACTTCCCAGTCCGTTTCAAGAAGTGTGTCATATCGGAAAATTCCCGGCCGGATGTTCATATCTTTTTTAAGCACGATTCGACTAACATGAATCGTTGAAAGAACCAAATCATGGAAGAAATTATAAAGCAATTTCACGAGCGCTAACAGTCGAAAGATGTAAAATGTGGATCCGAGGAAGCGCCGCATGAAAAAGAGCAAAATAATTCCGATGAAAAAGCCGATCACAAAGGTTCCAAATGTAAACGACGATTCAAGAAACATCCAGAGGCAAGCAAGAATTACATTGATAATTAACTGAAATGCCATTTCATCACTCCTTTATCACGGCATCAATATAGACTTTTGGATCAATAATCGGGTTTACAGCGTCTTCAATGAACGGAAATACTGCGTTTGAAAACAGGCCGTAAAGCACCGAAAGCGAAAGTAGAATAACGACCGGAAGCATCATTTTTCGGTAAGGGATCGAGAGGTTGAACCGCCCCATTTTTTCTCCCCAGAACCCGCGGGTGAAGACTTTGATGAGCGACATCAACACGAACAGGCTTGAAAGCAAGATCAAGATGCCACCTACGATTTCATGTGCACTAAAAGCACTTTCTACGATCAACAGTTTTCCGAAGAAGCCGCTTAGTGGGGGAATCCCAGAAAGTGCTAGGATGGCAATGAAGAAAGTCCATCCAAGTCCCGGCTTATCGGTCATCAGACCGCTGAATTTCTTGACGGATGACGTGCCAGTAATTGCCATAACGATGCCAACAATGAGGAATAAAACAGCCTTTATCAACATGTCGTGAATTAAGTAGTAAACTGCTCCCATCACTGACTCGCGAGACATGATCGAAACGCTGAATAAAATTACGCCGATTGCAATCAAGATGTTGTAAATGACAATTGTTTTTAAATCATAATAACTAATCGCACCAATGACTCCAAGGATAATCGTAATTAGTGCAAGTATACCAAGTAAAGGCATCACTAAAGTGGTTTCTTGGGTGAAAAAGAGGCTAAATGTCCGGATAATTGCGTACACTCCAACTTTTGTTAGCAAGCCCCCAAATAAGGCAAGAACTGGAATTGGTGGTGCAAAATAAGAGCCAGGTAGCCAGAAATAAAGTGGGAATAGCCCAGCTTTGAGTCCAAAAACAAATAGGAAAAGTACAGCTACAACACTTAACATTCCTGTATCTTGACCATGAAGAGCACTGATTTTTTGAGAAATATCTGCCATGTTAAGCGTGCCAATCATCGAGTAAAGCATCCCGATTGCGACAACGAAGAATCCGGATCCAACAACGTTAATCAATAAATATTTAATCGTTGCTTTGAGCTGGATTTGGGTTCCTCCAAGGACAAGCAAGACGTAAGAAGCCATCAGCATAACTTCAAAGAATACAAATAAGTTGAAAATATCCCCCGTGAGGAATGAACCGTTTACCCCGACGATCATAAATAAAACAGCGGGGTAATAAAGGAACTTCTCACGTGCTTTACCGATGGAGTAAAATGAATAAACAATGACGCAAGAAAGAATGATACTAGTCGTAAATACAAGCAAACTAGCGAGCATATCCCCAACGACGGTAATACCAAACGGGGCATTCCAATTACTAACGTTAACAGTCGTAATTCCATTTGTGTGCACATGGAAAACTAAGAAACAAGCAGCGAGAATCAGGAAAAAGCTACCGATAAGGGCAACAATTCGCTGCAGGATAATTTTCTTGGGTAAGAGCATTAGGAGAATCGCAAACAAAAGTGGAATTAGAATTGGAGCTAAAACTATATTATTCATCATCGGCCTCATGTCCTCTCGTTTTGGATATGCTCTCACTGTCAAGCTCCTGATAAGCCCGATATGCAAGAACTAAAAAGAAGGCAGTAACGCCGAAACTAATGACGATAGCCGTTAAGATAAGCGCTTGCGGTAAAGGATCGTTATAAAGCGAAGTAGCTTTGATGCCAAGAATTGGCACGTTCCCGCGCTTGATGCCACCCATTGTCAAAACAAATAGGTTGACGCCGTGACTCAAGATAGCCGTTCCAATAATGATCCGCAGTAAGCTTTTCGATAAAATCAAGTAAACTGCAGCAGCAAACATTAAACCGATTAGGATAGACATTAGTAATTCCATATTAATCACTCTCCCCAATCGATTGAATGATCGTAAGCGTTACGCCAACAACGACAAGGTAAACGCCTAAGTCAAACAGAGTAGCGGTATGCAGAGAAACCTTTCCAAGTACAGGTAAATGCACATACGTGTAAACATGCATTAGAAATGGCTTACCAAGAAAAATACCAATAAATCCAGTTCCTACGGCGAATAGCAGGCCAACGCCAGTAATGACAAGTGTATTGATGTTGAGCATGCCTTTTACCGTTTTAATATCATAAGCAAGGAGGGTAAGCGTGATTGCTCCTGCACTTGTAAGCCCGGCTACGAAACCGCCGCCAGGGTTATAGTGCCCAGCGAAAAACAAATGCAGTGAAAATAAAAAGATAATGAAGGCTACTACTTTCGTGACATTTCTGAGCAGAACATCATTCGTTTTCATTTTTCTTCCTCCTTTTCGTTAATCTTAGTTTGATCATGCCGAAGATACCAATAGAAGCAATCGCAAGCACAGCTGTTTCGAAAAGTGTATCAAAACCACGGAAGTCAACGAGAATTACATTTACGATATTCTTCCCGGCTGCTTCTTTGTAGACATTATCAATATAATATTTCGAGATCGAGTCATAGAAAGTGGTGTCATAAGCTGATAAAGCAATAAGCGTGACCGCGACCCCAACGCCAATACTCAAAAATGTTTTTGTAGAAAATAGCTTTGGTTTTTCCTCGATATTACTGAACTGTGGCAAGTGATAAAACACGAGTAGATATAGCACGACAGAAATAGTTTCAATGACAAGCTGCGTAAGTGCTAAGTCAGGCGCACTGGCAATAACGAAGAAAATACTAATCGTGTATCCCATTGCTCCAAGCAAAATAATGGACGTGATCCGTGACCTCGAAAACATAATCCCGATCAAGGTGACAAAAACAACAGCTGCAAGAACGCCATCAACCAGTGTGATCTGAGTTAAGTTAGCAAAGTCAAAGTTTAGCGAATCTGTGATGAAAAGTGTTCCAAGTATAAGCGCGATAAAGGCGAATAACATGTAGTTTAAATAAGTTCGAAGCCAGCCTGTCATCACATACATTGTTAAGCGATAAGAACCTTGCTCCAGATAAAACATGCCATTGTCGTAGGTTTTTCCGATCCGGAATGCTTTTGGAACTTTGCTTGAAATAAACGGTATCCAACTGCGCCGTGTTTTGTATAAAAGAATTCCGAACACAATGACGCCGATTGTCATGAAGAGTGCAGGCGTAAAACCGTGCCAGAAACTGATGTGGATATGGAAACTACTTGCATGAGAAAGCGTCGGCAAGATCGCCTTCACCGCTGGCTCTAAGATTGGCGCTGCGATGAAATTTGGGAAAAGACCAACCCCGACAACAAATGCGGCAAGAATAACCGGTGGGGCTAATAAGCCAAGTGACGCTTCATGTGGTTTCTTAGGAAGCAAATACGGCTTTGTTTTGCCAGCAAAAGTGCGGAAGAAAATCATCATGCTATAGACAAATGTAAACACACTCGCAATCCAAGCGACGACTGGCAAAATAATGCCCCAACTCTCTAAATTGAACAGGTTGAGATGGATAATTTCCGTCAAACTTTCAAAGAACATTTCCTTACTTAAAAAGCCATTAAATGGTGGAATCCCAGCCATTGCAAAAGTTCCAATAAAGGCGATTGTTGCAGTGATCGGCATAATCCGCATCAAACCACCGAGCCTGCGGATATCCCGTGTTCCGGTTTCGTGGTCGACAATCCCAGCCACCATGAAGAGGCTGCCTTTAAATGTAGCGTGATTGAACAAGTGGAACATCGCTGCAACAATTGCCATCACATAAATATTGTCATTCATTGAATCGAAATGAAGACTAGCCGATCCGATTCCAAGAAGCGTCATAATCATTCCAAGCTGACTGATCGTGGAATAAGCCAAGATCGCTTTCAAATCAGTTTTTTTCGTAGCGTTGACAGAACCCCATAACATTGTTGTGATCCCAACGATTGAAATTACGCTGAACCAGACACCAGAAATGGCAAAAAGCGGCGTAAACCGAGCGACGATATAAAGTCCGGCTTTTACCATTGTAGCCGAGTGCAGATAAGCGCTGACAGGTGTTGGAGCTTCCATTGCATCAGGCAACCAGATGTGGAATGGAACTTGCGCAGATTTAGTAAAAGCACCAAGAAGAATCAAAATCATCGCGGGGATAAAGAAGATATTATCTGAGATAGATGGTGCATTACTTAGAATCTCACGAATTGAAAAGCTGTCAGTCATGATATGAAGCATCAAGAAGCCACCAAGCATCATCAGACCGCCGAAAACCGTTATCATCATTGATTTTCTTGCCCCATAACGAGAGCGTTCACGGTGGTACCAGTACCCGATCAATAGGAATGAACTGATTGAGGTTAACTCCCAGAATAAATAAAGGACAATTAAATTATCGCTTAATACAACGCCAAGCATGGCCGTCATAAAGATGAGTAAGAAAGCATAAAAATTATTTAATCGTTCTTTGTTTTTTCCCAAATAAAAAATGGAGTAAAAGACAACCAGTGACCCAATTCCAGTGATGAGGAGTGCGAATAAGAGGCTTAGCCCATCAAGCACGACTGTGAAGTTGATACCGTAGCGCGGGATCCATTCAAGCGTCGCTGTTGTTGCTTTCTGAGCTGTTTTTGGAATGAAAGTGAGAAAGTAAATAAAGAGAATAACGGGAATCGGAAGAGCGAGCCATCCCGTATGTAGTTTCTTAGTCCACCGATAAAAAAGTGGAATAAGGAGTGCCGCAATAAAGGGCAAGAGAATTGCAACGTGAAGTAAAGACAATAGCAGTTCCTCCTTTTTATATCAATTAACGAAAATCGTTATTTTTTAAAGCAAGTACTTACATTTTTCGTGTTAAAAAAAATACTAGTTTAAGTATAGCATATTTTTTTGCAAGAAAAAATGCAGAGAACTCAATATCTTTAAGGAATTCTCTGCAAGAACTGTAAATTAGTCCACATTGAGATGACGCTTTCGGTCTGAATGTAGCGCGTAAAGCAAAATGAAAAAAGCGACGAAAAACATAGCGCTCATAAAGAGAAAAACATTGTTGATGCCGATAAATCCTGAAAGGCTTCCGCCGAGGATCGGTCCAATAACATTTCCAAGGAAGCGAGCACTTTGATTGTAGCCTAACATTTCACCTTGCATGGCTCCAGGTGCTGCAAGGCGGATATAAGCAGTAATGCAAGGAACCATTCCACCGAGTGCGATTCCAAATAGGAAACGGAATAAAATGAAGAGCCAAAGGTTCGTTGTGAATGCTTGAGGGATGACGAATAGTGCCGCCAGAATTAGTAGGATATTTAAAATTTTTTCATAGCCATATTGATCGCCAAGTTTGCCCCATTTTCTTGTCATCACGAGGTTCCCGAATCCGGTTGCTGAAAAAGCCAAACCAGACATGAAGGCGATATTGCTGGAATGAGTCATCTTGCCAACGTAAAGAGCGAGAAGAGGCTGAACACTAAAATTAGCAATTTGAATTAAAGCTGTGATAATCATCACCGTAAGCAAGACCCGCATATCGAACATTCGTTTTAAAACGGCTCGACGCGAATAAATCATTGTGTTTGCTCCAGACGTTGCTTCGCGATTTTCCTTTAACCCTAAAGTCACAATAATGGAAGAAACTAAGATGGCAATCCCGGTTATGGTGAATGTATTGGTAAAGCCAAAAGCATCGGCCATAGCCCCGCCAAATAGCGGTCCAAATAACATCCCAGTAACGCCGCCAAGTTGGAGTGTTCCGAGGATTTTCCCTGCTTCTTGTTTTGATGTTTGCCGAGCGATAAAGGCATTGGAGATACCGATAAACCCGGTGACAATCCCCATGAAGATCCTAAGAATCAATAAGTAACCAACAGATTGTGCAAATCCCATTAGGAAGATACTAACGGACATCCCGAATGAAGTAAAAACCAAAATTTTCTTGTACCCATATTTATCACCAATCCTTCCCCAAATCGGTGAGAAAACAAAGGCGATAAGAAAAGTGATTCCGAAGATAAGGCCTGCCCACTTTTGAACATAGGCGGGAGAATGTTTGCCAAAGGTTTCAATGTAGAGCGAAAGAAATGGCATGATCATCGTGGTGCTCGCTGACATCAATAAATTTGCGAGCATTAAAATGTATAAATTGCGTTTTTCAGTCGACAAAATCGTTCACTCCGTTCTTTTTAGTTTAAAAACTAGGCGTTTCATATTAGAATTAAGTAGGAATTGAAAAATCAGAGCAGTATGGACTGCGGAAAAAGGAGCACTCATGGTTAAAAAAATTATCATTTGGATTGTGGCAACGTTGCTTGTTTTATACATGGTTGCTGTATTTATCAACTTGCTTTTCATCTGGTTTGGAAATTAAAAATAAGCAAAGGAGCATAATTATGACATATCCTCAATTATCAAAAGAAATCGCAGAAAATGAAATTCTTGCGGAAATTGTGACGAATCGCGGAACGTTGAAAGTCAAA
This sequence comes from Listeria valentina, assembly GCF_011800755.1. GTDB lineage: Bacteria > Bacillota > Bacilli > Lactobacillales > Listeriaceae > Listeria > Listeria valentina. The sequence continues at coordinate 9,209 of NZ_JAATJW010000042.1, read as the reverse complement.
CTTTTCCCGGAAGTCGCACCAAAAACGGTTGAAAACTTTGTAACACATGCTAAAAATGGCTATTACGATGGCTTGATTTTCCACCGCGTTATCCCTGAATTTATGATTCAAGGCGGTGACCCAAACGGAAACGGAACAGGTGGCGAAAGCATCTGGGGCGAACCATTTGAAGATGAATTTTCACGTCATGCTTTTAACTTGCGTGGGGCTTTATCAATGGCGAATGCAGGTCCAAATACAAATGGAAGTCAGTTTTTCATTGTTCAAAAACCGGACATGCCACCAGAAATGGTTGGTCAAATGGAAGAAGCTGGATTCCCAACTGAAATTATCGAAGCTTATAAAGATGGGGGAACTCCTTGGCTTGACGGTCGCCACACAGTGTTTGGTCATGTGATCGAAGGCATGGATGTTGTTGATAACATCGCTTCCGTTCAAACAGCAGCTCAAGATAAACCCGTACATGATGTTGTAATTGAAAAAATCAACATTCAAGAATAATAGCGAAAAGGCACGCCGCAATCGGTGTGCCCTTTTTCCTTTAATGAGACTTGAAAAACTCTTCGTAAAGCGCACGGATTGCTGTTTTTTCAAATTCTTTTTTGATGCCGAACATGATGCTCACCTCAGAAGAACCTTGGTTGATCATTTCGATATTAACCTTCGCATTAGCGAGCGCACGGCTAGCGCGGTAAGTCGTTCCGATGTTGTGCCGCATCGATTCGCCAACGATCATAAGAAGCGTGATGTCACGCTCAATATTAACATAATCAGCCTGAAGCTCCTCTGTAAGATTCTTGATCAAGGTTTGTTCAAGCTCTGAATTTAGTTGGTTGTCACGCAAAATAACCGTGAGATCATCAATACCTGAGGGCATGTGCTCGAAAGTAAGCTGATACTTTTCCAAAATAGAGAGCACGCGTCGCCCAAAGCCAATTTCTCGGTTCATTAAGTATTTGCTAATATAAATTTGACTAAAACCGCTGTCACTTGCAATCCCAACAACAGGACGTGCCGCTTGTTCATGAGCTTTGACGATTTTTGTGCCACTGCAATTGGGATTATTCGTATTTTTGATATGGACAGGAATCTCGGCAGCAAAGGCAGGAAGGAGCGCTTCTTCATGGAAAATAGAAAAGCCAGCATAAGAGAGCTCACGCATTTCGCGGTAAGTCAATTCATGGATTTCTTGCGGGCCGCGAACAAGCGCGGGATTGACTGTGAAAACCGCATCTACATCGGTAAAGTTTTCATAAAGAGAAGCTTTAACACCGTTGGCAAGGATGGCACCCGTGATATCCGAGCCGCTGCGAGAAAATGTGCTGATTTCTCCAGACTTTGTGTAACCAAAAAAGCCAGGAAAAATAATCAATTCCTTCGCTTCCCGTAGTTTGTAAAGGTTCTCGTAAGATTCCGGTAAAACTTGGGCGTTTGCATGTTCTTCTGTTACGAATAATCCAGCTTCTCGCGGATTTTGATAGCGTGCAGGCATATTCCGCGCATTAAAAAAAGCAGCAACTAATTTGGCGTTATTGTCTTCACCGCTCGCTTTTATTTGGTCCATGAATAAATCTGGATTGGCTTTATCACTTGCGAGTAGCGCTTCGAGATTGGAGCGGATCGATTGGATAACCGCAAAATCTGTTCCAGTGTTTGTTGCAATTTCTTGATAGCGGGCAACGATTTGTTCAACTAAGTCTGCGGTGTCTTCGTCGAGAAGTGCCTTTGTAGCCAGATCAATTAGTAGATCCGTCACTTTGACATCTTCCTTAAAACGCTTGCCGGGTGCTGAAACAACGACGATTTTTCGGCTAGAATCTGCAGAAACAATTTGAAAAATTTGTTCAAAATTAGCGGCCGAAGCTAGCGAACTTCCACCAAATTTTACTACTTTCATGTCTTCACTCCTGTTCGCAGTTGTTCCTTTTCATTATGTCCCTTTTTTCACAAAAGTGCAATTTCTTTTGTTTGAAAAACTTATTCCTTTAAACAAAATAAAAACGATTGTATAAAAGTATATACTTTTAAGATCTCTTGCTTGAGAAATAGTGAAGAAATAATGTATAATGAAAAGGTAATCATTAAGCGTTTCAATTTGAAAGGAAGATAAAAATGAAAAAAATCGTTTTGTTCTGTTCAGCGGGCATGTCTACAAGTTTACTGGTCACAAAAATGAGAGAAGCAGCAGAGAAAAAAGGTGACGAAGCGGATATTGACGCTTATTCTATTTCCGAGCTCAATGAAAAAATTAAAGATGCCGATATCGTTTTGATCGGCCCACAAATTCGTTATGAAGAAGGTAACGTGAAAAAGGCTGTGGATGGACGTATTCCAGTTGATGTTATCAATATGCAAGACTACGGTACAATGAATGGTGACGCTGTTTATAGCCAAGCTGTAAAATTGATGGATGAACATCAATAAATCGGTTTTAATGAAATAAAACTAGCAAATGTTGAGTTTGCTAGTTTTTTTGTGCGTAAAAAAGCCACTACCAAAAGGCAGTGGCTCACTTTCAAATGGATTAACGTTCTTTTTGTAATTTACCATCTTCAATCCGGTAAACGTGATCGCACAAATCAAGCATTCGTTCATCATGAGTAACCATGATCGCCGCCCGGTTCGTTCCTTCAACTTCTTTTCGTAGCAATTCCACAACCTCACGGCTCCGTTCACTATCTAAACTGGCAGTAGGCTCATCAGCAAGGATGATAGCAGGCGAATTAATGAGCGCGCGTGCAATCGCTACCCGTTGTTTTTCGCCGCCCGATAAATCTTTCGGGTAAAACTTAGAGCGAGACTCAAGACCAAGTTCGTGAAGCAATTCCAAAGCTTTCTTGCTAGCTTCATGTTTAGAAGTTCCAGCGCGTTCCGCAGAAAAACCGACTTGGTCCTTCACTTTCAAATATGGCACGAGGTGAGCCGCTTGAAAAATAAACCCGATTTCCCGCAAGCGAAGCGCCGTTTGCTCCTTTTTCGAAAGTCCGGAAATATCATTGCCGTTTAAGAAAATTTTCCCCGAACTCGGTGAAAGAAGCGCCCCCGCAAGTGAAAGGAACGTACTTTTGCCAGAACCGCTGGGTCCGACTATCGCAATTAATTCTCCTTTAGCTGCCTCGAAATCAGTTGGATGTAAAGCATGCACCGTATCAGGACCAGATTTATAATTTTTGGCTACAGCTTCAAATTTTAAAATCGTCGACATTACTCATCACCTCCACGAATAGCATCCAGTGGATCCACTTTATTAATGCGCCACATTGAAAGTAACGATCCGATCAAAGCGACCACAAAGAAAATTAAACTGTAAGCCACAATCGTGCTAGTAGAAAGCTGGAATGGCATCGCATCAGGAAGGACGCTTGGCAGTAACAACGTGATACCTACACTCACGATAATGCTGATTAATGAAATAACAATTACTTGAGTAACGAGACTCATAGCAATATAGCTTGCTTTCGTTCCAAGCGCTTTTAGAATCCCGAACTGCGTTGTTTTTTGAAGCGTCATTACATAGAAGAAAGCCGTCAAAATAAAGCCGCCAATTACGATTAAGAAATAAATCATCATGTTAAGTGTCATTTGCTCAGCTGAATATCCAGGGATTTGATCTAGAAACTCCTTCTGGTCGAGCACTTTTAGAGACAATCCAGAAAGCGTCACTTTTTTGTCGCTGTTTTCAGGTTTGATCAAAATAGCACTCACTTCAGGCGTCTTTTGATGATATAAAATCGGATTGATCGCTTGCCAAGTAGGCATATTAATATAAACGACCGGCGCATGGCTGTATTTTTGATTTTCAGTAAATCCAACAATTGTGAGTTCTCGGTTCAAGATGTCATCCATGAGTACATCGCCAAGTTTAATGCCTTCCTTTTTTAAGGATGCATCGACTACGATTTCATCCGGTTTGCTCACTTCAAGTCCTTTTCCTGATGAAATTTTAGGATCGAGAAAGCTACCCGGTTGAATAGCGAAAAAAGCAATACTGAATTTTTTATCATCTTTTTCGCGTTTTAAAGTTTGCATGGATTGTCCAAGCACTGCGGCGTCAGCAACATTTTTGCTTTCTTTCACCTTTGAAAGCTCGTTTTCACTAAACAAAGAACGAGCGACTTTGCCTTGCGCATCTTTTGAGATGGCATAGTAAGGAACATTGTTGCCAGATACAGATGAAGCGTTGTCGTAGGCAAGTCCATTTGCGAGTCCGGATAAAATGAGCGATAAAAGCATAATTAAAACCATAATACCGGTCACAAGTATGTAGCGCAGCTTCGAGTATCGCATCTCGAGAAGTCCTAAACGCATTAAAAATTCACTCCTTTAAATGAAATAACGGAAGATAGCCTTCCGGTTTTTGTAAAAAATTGTTCACTTTAAAGTATAACAAGGAATGACTTGAAAATGTAGCGCAACCGCTCAAAAAAAACAGTTTCCCACTCATGAGCGGAAAACTGTTCGATAGAGTTGTTTATTTTTGGATCCCTTTAATCAAGCAAGCGATCCCTTTTTCTAAAGTAGCTCTTGGGCAGGCAATGTTTAATCGGATAAACCCTTTTCCGTTTTCACCGAAATCTGATCCAAGTTGAATGCCGCAACCGGCGGCAATGATATCTTGATAGAGCTTTTTCTCATCTTTAGCCACTTTGCGAACGTCAAGCCACATCAAATAAGTAGCTTCTAAATTAGCAACTTCCACTTCCGGGGCATAACGCTCAAATTGATCTTTGGCGTAGTGGTAGTTTTCAAGTACGTAAGCTCGCAATTCATCTAGCCAAGCTTCCCCTTCGCGATAAGCTGCACAAAGTGCGATTTGTCCAAACTCGTTGATTCCTGCAGCATGAACGTATTTTTGCCAAGCTTCGATTTTTTCGCGATATTTCTCACTAGGCACAATCAAGTAAGAAACTTTCAAACCAGCGAGGTTAAAGGTTTTTGTCGGCGCCATAAGCGTGATGATCTGTTCTTGATATTCGGGGCAAGCTTTCACAAGTGGCGTATGTATGAACGGTTCCATCACAAGGTCGGAGTGAATTTCATCCGAAACGATCGGAACGTTGTAACGCTTGCAAAGCTCTACCATTTTTTTGAGTTCATCAGGGTGCCAAACTCGTCCGCCTGGATTTTGTGGATTACACAGTAAAAAAAGTTTAATATCTTGGGTTTTTAACTTAGTTTCCATATCCGAAAAATCAATTTCAAAACGGTGATCACGAAATTCTAACGGAGTTGTGACAACTTCACGATCAAGCTCTTCTCCGGCCACTCGGAAAAACGGTGTATAAATCGGCGAGTGCATCAAAACTTTATCTCCTTTTTCAGTAAGCGAGCGAAGGGCAAGCGAGATGGAAGGAACGACGGCTTCATTGAAAAGCACATCTGAACGGTTAATCGTAAAATCATGACGTTTTTTGTTCCAAGCAATCAAGGCATCAAGCATTGGCTCCACTGAATTTGTATACCCAAATATTCCGTGATCGATTCGACAGCGAAAAGCATCCAAAACCGGTTTTGGGGCCCTGAAATCCATGTCAGCGATCCACATGGGGACTACTCCTTCGCGGTCAAATAAATCCTTTGCGCCATCCCACTTTACAGAGTTTGTGCCAAGACGCGGAATAACTTCATCAAATTGACTCATGCTAAATCCTCCCTCATTTATGGAATTTCTCTTTACTTATTGTATCATACCCACTTTTTTTGGAAGAGAAGAACGAACTAAAAAACAAAAAGAGAAGAAAATGGCAGGAAAGGCGAACGAGTGTTATAATAATTTTTATCCATTTAAATGAGAAAGTAGGTGTTGTTCAGATGAGTGATTTTCAAGCAGGAGATATTGTAACTGGAAAAGTTGTTGGTATCCAAGGCTACGGAGCATTTGTTGCGCTTGATGACAAAACACAAGGTCTTGTTCATATTTCCGAAATTACGCATGGCTTTGTCAAGGATATCCATGACTTTCTTGAAATCGGTCAAGAAGTACAAGTCAAGATACTCGAAATTGATTCAGAGCAAAACAAAATCAGTTTATCAATGCGTGCCCTTGAAAAAACAAAACCAGCGCAAAAAACGACATCTAAAAAAGAATCACAAAATGCAGATGAAGGCTTTAACACTCTTCGCGATAAGCTAGAAGAGTGGATAAAAAAAGCAGATCGCTAAACAAGTGACAATGGTGGAAACTTCTGATTCTTTCAGGGGCTTCCATTTCCTTTTTCACTTGAGATATCTGACAATTCGATGTTTAAACGTTATTACTAGAGCTGGTGAGCAAAAACTCTTTTTTTGAAGTGAATTTTTAGACTATTTTTTCTAGTTAGGCTATTAAGAAGAAACCAAATGAATTTGAGTAGAAAGGGAGTGCGCCATGAAAAAAACGATCAAAGTTGAGGGCTTTATTTATAATCGAAAAAGGGATGAAATTCTTGCTGTACGGAAAAAAGACTTATCTTGGGGGCTTCCAGAGGGAGAAGTAGCACGTGATGAAACAATGGAAGAAGCGTTAATTCGAGTAATCAAGCAAGAAGCAAATATTGATGTTTCTGTTGCTAATTTGTTGCACTGCTGGGAAAGAAGAACTGCTTGGGAACATGTTTGCACATTTATTTTTCGGGCCTTTCCGAGAGGGGAGTTCGTAATCCCTAAAACGGAAGAAATCGCTTTTCGTGTGAAATGGCTATCCGTTCCTTTAGCGGATAATCTACTCCCTTTTGAGTATGCCTCACTTAACCTTTTACTAGATGCTACAGGAGCCCATTACGATCGTTGTAATGAGTTTCCGGCAAATCAGTGACTATCCTTGCGAAAGTTGGGTATATGATATAAAGTTAATGCAGAATCTTTTTTAATTTTTGGAGGGAATAAAATGACTCATATTAATTTTGATTATTCCAAAGCGCTACGTTTTTTTGACGAACATGAGCTTGACTATCTAGAACCTGCTGTAAAAGTCGCACATGATATGTTACATAACGGAACTGGGGCAGGAAGCGACTATTTAGGCTGGGTGAATTTACCGAGCGATTACGACAAGGAAGAATTTGACCGCATTTTGAAGGCTAGCCAAAAAATTCAAAATGATTCCGAGGTGCTCATCGTCATCGGAATTGGTGGTTCATATCTCGGAGCTCGTGCAGCGATTGAAACGCTAAATCATTCTTTCTACAATGTATTAGATAAAAAAGATCGCAAAACGCCACAAGTATTTTTCGCAGGAAACAGTATCAGTTCTTCCTATTTACATGATTTAATCGAAGTTGTTGGCGACCGTGATTTCTCTGTGAATGTTATTTCAAAATCAGGAACAACAACAGAACCGGCGATTGCTTTCCGCGTGTTCAAAGAAATTCTTGAAAAAAAATATGGAAAAGAAGGCGCGAAATCTCGCATTTATGCAACGACTGATAAATCGAAAGGCGCTCTTAAAACCCTTGCAGATAATGAAGGCTACGAAACATTTGTTGTACCTGATGATGTTGGCGGCCGCTTTTCAGTACTCACTGCCGTTGGTTTACTTCCGATCGCAGCAAGTGGTGTAGATATCAAGAAAATGATGGAAGGGGCAGAAGCTGCAAGCAAAGACTTTGCCAAACCTTCCTTAAAAGAAAATATTGCGTATCAATATGCAGCAGCTCGTAATGTGCTTCACCGTAAAGGAAAAGTAACAGAGCTTTTGATTAGCTACGAACCGGGACTTCAATATTTCAATGAATGGTGGAAACAGCTATTTGGCGAAAGTGAAGGGAAAGATAAAAAGGGAATTTACCCATCGAGCGCAAGCTTTTCGACAGATTTGCATTCACTTGGGCAATATATCCAAGATGGACGTCGTAATTTATTCGAAACCGTCGTTAAGGTGAAAACCCCGCGGCATGACTTAACCATTAATAAAGAAGAAGTCGACCTAGATGGCCTTAACTATTTAGCGGGCGAAACAGTAGACTTCGTAAATACGAAGGCATTTGAAGGAACGTTACTTGCTCATACAGATGGAGAAGTTCCGAATTTTGTCGTTGAAGTCCCATCACTTGATCCATATACGTTTGGCTATTTAGTTTACTTCTTTGAAAAAGCTGTGGGAATCAGTGGCTATCTAAATGGTGTAAATCCATTTGATCAACCTGGAGTAGAGGCATATAAAGCAAATATGTTTGCGCTACTTGGCAAACCAGGCTTTGAAGATAAAAAAGCTGAACTTGAAAAACGTTTGAACGATTAAAAATCAAGAGACAAAGCCTTCAAATTTTTTTGAAGGCTTTTTTCTTTGAAAGGAGTTAAAAGTTTTATGCTATCCATAGAACGGAAAAGAGCCATTGTTCGATACGTGAAATCAAGAAAAGTAGCTACCGTTTCAGAACTAGCTAAACATTTTGATGTCCATGAGGCAACTATTCGACGAGATTTAACAGCTCTAGAGAAAGATAAAAAATTAAAACGTACTCATGGCGGAGTAATGCTTGAGGAGAAGGTGGTTTCTGAACCGGATTGGAGCAAGAGAAGTGAAGTCCGCTTTGAAGAGAAAAGACGTATTGCAACTTATGCAGCTGAAATGGTAGAAGATGGCGATACAATTTTACTGGATGCTGGCACCACAACAGGCTATATTGCAGAAGCGTTAAAAGAGAGGCAAGGCCTGACAATCATTACAAATGATATTCGTGCAGCTTCGATTTTGCGGTTTTCAAAATCAAAAATCATTGTAACAGGTGGGGTGATTTATCCTGAAACTTATATTTTAAATGGGATGATTGCAGATGAAACCATTCAAAATATCCACGTGCATAAGGCATTTGTCACAACACCTGCACTAGATGTGGATAAGGGCTTAATGCATTATGATGAATACCTAGTTTCTATAAAAAAAGAAATCTTGCGTTCGGCTGACGAAGTGATCTTGATTACTGACCATACAAAGTTTGGGAGGATTTCCCTCTATAAATATGCAGACTTGGATGAAATCTCTTGCATTGTTACAGGAAAAGAACTCGATGAGGTTTTGCTAAAACAATTTGAAGAAAAAGGTGTTTATATCTATTTAACATGATGCTTATTAAAGTGGTCTGAAACGGGAATAAATAAGGTTTTATAAAAGAAAAGAAGAACAGATATAATTTTTATTCAAAAAAAATCATAAAATCTATTGACGAACGGCTTGAAAATTGGTATATTAATAAACGTTGCTGATGCGCTAAACGCGCAACAGAAACTCA
>NZ_JAATJW010000041.1 GCF_011800755.1 Listeria valentina | reverse complement strand
CATAATCTTTCTAACTATTAATTGCCCGCTCTTATTAAAATAAATTCTAGTTGGATCTTGAACATAAAAACTTCTTTTTTTCTTATGCTGTATTTTCACCATTCAATATAACTCAACACGTTTATTCTGTAGAGTTATCATCACATCTTTAATTTTCGATCCAAGAATTTGTGTCATATATCTGTCTCCCTTTTTACTCAACATCCCTTTTTAATTGCGTATTAATAGTATACATCTTATTTTTAACTAAAAAATCAATACATATAAAGTATGTTTGCAGAAAACATGAATAATTTGGAAACAAGATCATTCCTTTCGTTTTGTACATATTGTAAACAAAAAGAGCTCCTTGATAAAAATCAAGAAGCTCACCATTCAAGGAACTATCCAGTAAAAAAACTAGACAGCTATAAATTTATTTTACTTTTTCACGATGAGAAAATTTCACTTCTTCCGTTTTCGGATCATAGTCAATTGCCCAGTCATGATCCTTGAAAAACCAGAAATCATGGTCTTCAATGAAAAACTTAAGGCCGCCTTCATTAACAGTCACAACTGCCTCAACAGGTGGTTCAGCAGCTATTCCGATTGAAAAACCGGGATGCAAGGAACTATTGGAACCGCCGTATTTTGCGAACAGACGAATACCATTTTCGCCAGAAACATCAAATTCGTCCTTAAACCAGTCACGCGCTTTTTCCGTCACTTTAATTTCCATATCCTCACTCCTTCAGTTTAATGTAAGATTAGCAGATTCTCGCGTAAAAAGCACATTATCTGCTTCCTCAAGTATCCTACATTTTACCACGAAAAAAGATTTTAAAACACGAGGCAAGAAAAAAAGATCCGGATGTCGCTTCAACATTCGGATCCAGCTAATCATTTTATTTTTCAAGTGGAGCTTTTCCAAGGAAAGCTTTAAACATCCAAATATGTTTATCGATGCTTGTTTTAAATCCGATCAACATATCATTTGAAACATCGTCGCCTTCTTTTTCAGTAAGCTTGATTCCTTGTTGATATTCGTCGCGAAGTAATTCAAGTGTAGCAACCAAGTCTTCCATCATTTCATCCATTGTTTTTGGTTTCGTATAAGGTGCTTCTTCCACACTAGCATTTTCCAAAAATTCTTTAAGCGTGCTATAAGGACTTCCGCCGATTGCAAGTAAACGTTCTGCTACTTCATCCATTTGTTCCCCAAATTCGCTGTACAAATCATCCATTTTTTCGTGCAGCGTGAAGAAATTGCGACCACGCATGTACCAGTGAATTTGATGGATCTTCACCGTAAAGACGTTTAAATTAGCTACTTGATGGTTCAGGAATTCTTTCGTATCTACTGAATTAATGGTTTTCATGTTTTCTAGCTCCTTTTAAATTATAATTATTATCATTTAATAATTATTATAGTATATTTTTTCACAGATGTCTAGCCTAGATGACTCACTAGTTCATTTATACCACATTTTGGATAAATAAAACGTCAATTTGAATTGCATCTTCTGAGAAACTTCGGCATAATGAAAACGGAGGTGTTACAACATGTGGCCTGATGCAAGTAAAATAGCGGCAAAAGAAAAATCCATTTTACAATTTGAAGCGCAAGAAAACATTTGCTTACCTGAAAGCTATAAAAAACTCATCCGCCTACAAAATGGTGGCTTACTGCGAAAAAACCTTCTAAAAACGAGTGAACCCACTTCTTACGGTTTTGACTTTTTAGAAGTTTACCGACTTTTCGGGCTTCATGAGCTCATCACAACGATTCCGTTTCAAGACCAAAATCCACTTCCAGGTAAAAAAATTTATTTTTCTCAAGATAAAAATCGTTTTCTTGGATTTGACTACCAAACAAGCGAGCCAAGCATTCTTTATGTCGACTTCGAAACGCTGCAAGTCTTACCAGTAGCAGAGAATTTCAAGGATTTTCTGGATAAACTTTATGACGCCGAATTTGCAAATGGCGAGCTTTCCACTTACAGCCATGATAAGCTTGAAATCATGCTTCAGAGTCGCTCAAAAAGCGCACAGGAAGCCATTCTAGCAGAACTTGAAGACGACGCAGATAAAGAATGGTATTTTGATCAATTAAAAAAACTAATAACAGCTGGAAACGAAGAGAGTGCTTACCGGCTTTTTGAAAATCAAATTTTGTATTTCAAGCGGAAACTACCAAAAGAAACCGTGGATGCTTTCTTTTCGCTTTTCCATAACCAAACAGAAAAATGGGCATCCTTAAAAAAAGAATGGGAAGATAATTATTAACTGGAGGTTGAAGTATGATTAAAGTCGTTTTTGTTTGTTTAGGTAACATTTGCCGTTCACCAATGGCAGAAGGACTATTTAGAAAGTTAATTCAAGATGAAGGCCTTGCGGATCAGATTACTGTAGATTCCGCAGCAACAGGTTCTTGGAATTTGGGGAATCCTCCTCACCGGGGAACGCAGCAGGTTCTAAAAAAATACCAGGTAGATACAAGCGGCATGCGAGCGCGAAAAATCAATCGTGATGATTATTTGACTGCCGATTACATTATCGGCATGGATGATAATAACCTGGCAGATATTGAAGCCTTACGCGATCCAGCATCACAGGCTTTTGTAGGTAAACTCATGAATTTCGTTTCAAATCCTGAAAAAGCAAACATTCCGGATCCTTACTACACAGGAGACTTTGAGGAAACCGAGCGCCTGATAACTGCTGGCGTAAAAGGACTCCTTGCCACCATTCGACGTGAAAAACAACTTTAATGTTTCAAAAACCCGGCTTACGGGAAAAAGAAATGAGCGAATCAAAAGAAGTAAGAATTGAGGGAATCACATGCTTGGAATCATTTGGGGAATCATTGTCATTTTGTTTGTATTTTGGTTGATCGGAATCATTTTCCACATTGCGGGCGGCTTAATTAACATTCTTCTAGTCGTCATCTTAATTTTGATCATCTGGAATTTGATCCAATCCGCCCGTAATAAAAGAAGATAAAAAAAGGTTTGCCGCAGCCGGCAAACCTTTTTTATTTAAGTCCTAGTTTTTGTTTTTCAATAAAAGCCTTCATATCCATCCGGACGGGTTTTTTCATACCCTCTGCAATTTGATCAGTCCATGTTTCATTACGAACGCCACCCGTGCGGTTAGTGTAGTAATCGCTGATCGTCGTATCATAAGCTTCATAAAGCGCTGTTTCTTTCGCTTGATATTCATTTTCATGATAAACGAGTTGATACGGCATCCGTGGCTTTGGTGCTGAATTTTGCTCTGGATAGCCAATCGTAAGCCCAAAAAGTGGGATGGCATGTTCTGGAATATTTAAAAGCGCTGAGACGCGCTCAATGTCATTTCGAATGGCACCGATATAACAGATTCCAAGTCCCATTGCTTCGGCAGCAACCGCCATATTTTGTGCCGCAAGGGCTGCATCGATGATAGCTACAAGCATTTTTTCTGTTGTTTCAAGGGAAGCTGGATTTTCTTTTTTGCTTTCTGCAATTTGTTTGTTTCGGTTTAAGTCGGCTACAAAAACGAAAAGTTGTCCGGTTTTTTCCACATAGCTCATTCCGCCGGAGATTCTTGCAAGCTCCCTTCGAATTTTCGGATCACTGACGCCAATGATGGAATAAGCTTGGACAAAATTGGACGTTGAAGCCGCCTGAGCGCTTTCGACAAGCAACCGGATTTGGTCATCTGAAAGCGGCTTATCTAAAAAAGCCCGAACTGAATAATGGCTGAGTAATTGTTCAACAGTTTGATTCATTGTATATGCTCTCCTTTAATCTTCAAATATTTTGCGATCGTAGTGCGGCATCTGATCGAGATCAAGAAATGCTTGCTGTCTTAAAGCTTCGTATACTAAAATGGCCGCTGTATTCGATAAATTTAGCGAACGAATTTTATCCGTCATCGGAATTCGAAGGGCCGTCTCTTCATATTTTCGCAACAGCTCATCTGGTAGCCCTGTCGTTTCTTTTCCAAAAATAAAATAATGATGCTCATTTGCATCGCTATAATCAACGTCACTATAAAGATGGCGTCCAAATTTGGTAATCATATAATAATGCCCATCTGGATTTTTTGCAAAGAATTCATCCAGCGAGTCATAATAAGTCAAGTTAACATTGTCCCAGTAATCTAGTCCAGCTCGTTTCAACATTTTGTCATCCGTGCTAAATCCAAGTGGGCGAATTAAATGCAGATGAGTGTCAGTTCCGGCACAAGTCCGCGAAATGTTCCCTGTATTGGCAGGGATTTCTGGTTGATAAAGTACAACATGATTTGGCATAGTTTCTTCCTCACTTTGTCTCTATGATTTTTTTGGCATTTTCAAGTTCCATAAGAACTTCTTCCTCTTCTTCTACCGTAAGTGCCATTTGGATGGCTTGTTCCGCTTCTTCACCACCAATTTTAGCAAGCGCCCAAGCCGAGGTTCCGCGAATAACAGGCCGAGGATCATTTGTTAGGCAATCAATCAGTGGCTCTACCGCCGTTTTGTCTTTGTAGCGTGCTAAAACAATAATGGCATTTCGTTGAATCGGCTTTTTGCCTCGCCATGATCCGGCCATATCGCCAAATTTTTCTTTAAACTCACGATTAGAAACTTTGAGTAACGGCTTTAGCTCTGGGCGGACAAGTTCAGGATCCGGCTCCATAGCTTCATGAAAATGGAAATCTTTGCCGCGATTATATGGGCACACTACCTGGCAAGTATCACAGCCATAAAGACGATTATGTAAAACTTCGCGATACTCTTCTTCAAGAAAGCCTTTGGTTTGTGTTAAATAGCTTAGACAGATTTTAGGATTCATTTTCCCTTCCCCAAGCAGTGAACCCGTTGGACAAGCTTTGACGCACTGATTGCAATCCCCACACAAATCCCCGATTGGCTCGTCTGGCGGAAAAGCTAAATTCGTGATCATTTCGCCAAGATAAACCCAAGAACCGTATTCTTTAGTTATAAGTAGGGTATTTTTACCTCGAGCACCAATCCCCGCACGCTCTGCAACAGCTACATCCGAAAGTTCACCGGTATCGACCATTGATTTCATGACAGCATCCGGAACGCGTTCCTTGATAAATGCCTCAAGAAGCGCTAGTTTTTCTCGCAAAATCGTGTGGTAGTCGATTCCCCATGAAGCCCGCGCAAATACACCCCGCCTCGCCTCTTTTCGGCTGACTGGGCTCATCTTTAGTTTGGACGGATAGCTGAGTGCGATCGCGATGATCGATTTAGGCTCGTTAAAAATGCGATCTGGGTAGACGCGCTCTTCAAGCACCGGATGTTCAAAGCCGGTTAGCACGTCTTCTTTTTCTGCTATTTCAAGGCGCTCTTTCAAAAAGAGAAAGGGATCCGCTGTTGTAAAACCGATTTTTTGGATGCCGATTTCGGTGGCGTATGCCTGAATGTCTGCTTTTAATTGCTCTAAATCCACTGCGCTTCCTCCACCTTTCTTGCCTAGAAAATAAATAAACGCAATGCTTCGCTTAAAAAGGTCGAAACACTGCGTTAGTAACAGTTTTATAAAGAGCGGGTGAGGAGAATCGAACTCCCGACAACAGCTTGGAAGGCTGTGGTTTTACCACTAAACTACACCCGCATCATGACTAGGTTATAAGAGTTGTCCGTAACAACTTTTATATCATATCACCGAATTTTCATTTTGACAAGACTTTTTTATAAAATTTTCTTCCTTTTTCTTCATTTCATCCAATTCCTTTCTTATTCCTTTTAAAATTTGTTCGCAGAACCGTCATAGCTTATTCACATTTTACTTTTACACTAAAAGTACTCTAACAGAACGAGGTGATTTGATGAAGAAAAAAATAGATCCTTATTTAGTTGGCATTCTCTTAATTGCCGCTTTTTTCAACTTTTACGGGATATGGAATGATGAAACTGTCAATCCCTACTATACTGCAGCTGTAACTAGTATGGTACAAAATTTTCATAACTTTTTTTATGCAGCTTTTGATCCAGCTGGTTTTATCACTGTGGATAAGCCACCTGTTGCCTTCTGGTTTCAAGCTCTCAGCGCCAAAATCTTTGGTGTTCATGGCTGGAGTGTGATTTTACCACAAGCACTTGCAGGTATTGGCTCTGTCTTTTTACTCTATCTATTAATTAAACCGCGCTTTGGGAAATGGGCGGCGCGTATCGCTTCGCTTGTTCTTGCTATAACCCCCATCGCAGTTGCAGTAAATCGAACAAACAATGTGGACGCTATTCTAGTGTTCTTCCTCCTCCTTGGCACTTTCTTCTTATTTAAGGCAGTGAACCGAGGGAAATTCGGATGGCTATTGCTTGCTTTTATCATGATAGGTATTGGCTTTAATGTTAAAATGCTTCAAGCTTATATGGTACTTCCAGCCTTTATTCTTTTTTACCTAATCGGAACAAAAATTTCTTGGAAGAAAAAAACTTTGCAGTTAGGAATTGCTCTTGTTCTCATGCTGGGCGTTTCTGTTTCATGGGCAATGGTTGTCGACAGCACAAATGCTGATTCTCGTCCCTATATTGGCAGTAGCCAAACGAATTCCGTTCTCGAACTTGCTTTCGGTTATAACGGTGTAGAACGTCTCTTAGGTCAAGAAACTGGAATGGGGACTAACGGAACTGATGGACCGCAGGGTTCATCAAGTAGTGGTGGTGAAGGTATGCAGGCACCTCCTTCCGGTGGACAATCAGATGGAAATCCTAGCGGAGGCACTCCTCCAAGTGGTGCCCCGGATGGGAATGGACAATCAGGAACCGGCGGACAGCCGCCATCTGGAGGGCAGCAAGGTGATCCTCCAAGTAATGCAAATGGGGCCCCTAGTTCTTCAGGCAACAATAATAATGGAGCACCGGGCGGAAACAACGGTTCGAAGATGCAGCAAAATAGCGGGGGCATGTTCGGAACGGGTGAAAAAGGACCGCTTCGTCTCTTCCAAACAGCTCTTGGTGATCAAATCAGCTGGTTCCTACCGCTTGCGCTTTTCGGTATGCTAGGAATTTTCTTCAATTATCGTTATAAAAAGAAACGGTGGTTCCATCTATCAGAAACTCAAAAAGAAATGGTTTTCTGGGCAGCTTGGCTGATTCCAGTTGCAGGTTTCTTCAGTGTCGCAGGCTTTTTCCACCATTACTATTTGATCATGCTTGCACCAGCTATAGCAGCCTTATCAGGTGCTGGTTTTATCGCATTGCTTCAATTATTCCGCCAAGAAAGCGGCTGGAAAACTGCTCTTCTGCCAGCGTCCATTACAGCAACAGGCGTGCTGCAGGCCTTTTATGTTAGCCAATACAGTTTCGTTTTTGGAATTACACTTGGAGTTCTAGCAATTATAGGATCTGGTTTGTTGCTCTTCTCCCGTATGAAATCACAAAAATTAACAACTGGTCTTGCTACTGTTTCGCTGATTTTATTACTTGCTGCACCTACCTACTGGTCGCTTACTCCACTCATTTATGGAAGCAATAGTTCACTTCCAGAAACTGGGCCACAGCTTGCTACTTCTAGCGGCGGAGGTTTTGCTGATGCGACTGTTGACACCAATCTAATTAGTTACTTGGAGAAGAATACTACTCGTGAAACTTATCTGTTTGGTACAACTGATTCAACAACTGCCGGCCCTTATATTATCAAAACGAAAAAAGCAGTTCTAGCACTTGGAGGTTTTAACGGCACTGACCCGACACTTACTGTTAAAGAACTTAAACAAATGATCAAAGATGGAGAATTGAAATATTTCTATCTTCCAAGTAACAGCAAAGCGGCCGATTCATCTGTGATTAAATGGATTGAGAAAAATGGTACAGAAGTTGACGCTTCAGAATATGGAGGCGACACGGATGCAACTTCTTCTGCCAGCAAAACCAGAACCAGTGGACAAAGCGGCGGAATGCCTGGAACAAATGGCACTGGAAACGGCACGCTTTATCTACTCAAATAAAGAAAAGGATGGATGCAAATGTTAAATAAGATCAACTATTCCATCGTCATTCCCGTCTATAATGAAGCAGAAGTTTTACAAAGTAGCTATGTTCGTTTAACAGATGTTTTGCAGAATTTATCGGCAAATTATGAACTTCTCTTTGTCAACGACGGGAGTTGGGATGATACAAAACGGCAGCTCGATCAAATGGAAAGGCATGATGAGCATGTTAAAGTTCTGCATTTTTCAAGAAACTTTGGTCATCAACTGGCTATTACTGCTGGCGTGGATTATGCTTCTGGGGAGGCCGTTGTCGTCATCGACGCCGACCTCCAAGACCCGCCGGAATTAATTCCAGAAATGATTCAAAAATGGCAAGAAGGTTACGATGTGATTTATGCAAAACGTTCTGCACGAAAAGGCGAATCTCCATTTAAAAAATTATCGGCAAGCCTATTCTACCGTATTCTAGACAAAGTATCGGAAACGTCCATCCCATTAGATACAGGCGACTTCCGCTTAATGGACAAAAAAGTGTGCGAGCAATTGCGCCTGATTGATGAAAAAAATCCGTTCGTACGTGGGCAAGTAAGCTGGATCGGTTTTAGACAGACAGAAATCACCTATACACGGGATGCGCGTTTATATGGCGAAACAAAATATCCGCTCAGGAAAATGGTGAAATTATCACTTGATGGTATCACCTCGTTTTCCTACTTACCGCTTAAACTTGCCAGTTATTTAGGGAGCTTCACACTAGGGGCAGGATTCCTTTGCCTCCTTGTCCTATTGATCAAATGGGGAGTTACAGGCGAGCAGCTGTCAGGCACAGGGGGAATTGCTGTTTTATTGCTTATTCTTTTTGGAAGTTGCTTTTTACTTCTGGGGATCATCGGAGAATACCTCGCACGGCTATTTGAGGATGTTAAAGTGCGGCCTCGTTATATCGTTGATGAAGCCAATGGATTTGATTTCGAAGTTAGAAAAAGAGAGGAGCTCGCTTGAGCTCCTCTCTTTTTTGAGTATTATTCACAGCGGAGTATAATGCTCTCCCCGTTTTGTACTAAATGTTTAACATGGGCCTCTCCCCAGTCGCATAAAATATCTAACACCGCTGTTAGCGATTTTCCGTAATCACTAAGTGAATACTCTACTTTGGGTGGAACTTGCTGATACACTTCGCGACTTACAATATTATCTTTTTCAAGTTCTCTAAGCTGTTGAGTCAACATTTTTTGACTGATATCCGGAATCTTTCGTTTTAAATCACTTGGTCGAAGTGAAGCATAGCGTAAGTTACATAGAATAATTGGTTTCCATTTGCCCCCAATCACATCCATCGTTGCTTCTACCCCAATATTATAAATTTTTTCTGCCATCATTCTTCTCTCATCCCTTCTATCTCCATTAATTACTTTTTTGTCCCTATCAGACAAAAAAGTAGGTACTAGCTTTATGGATAGTTTTATTATATAGTATTCCAATAATTAGTCAAAAGGAGGATTTAAATTGATTCAGTCATTACAAGATTCCGTTGAACTCGCAAATGGGACAAAGATTCCGGGTTTTGGCCTAGGTGTTTTCCAAGTCGCAAATCAAGATGCAAGTGAAGCAGTAAAAGAAGCCATTACAACGGGGTATCGTCTCATTGATACCGCTCAAATTTATGGAAATGAAGAGGGAACAGGTGAAGGAATAAAGAAAGGTTTAAAAGCTGCTAGTTTAGAACGTAAAGATTTATTTGTTACTTCTAAAGTCTGGAATAATCATCTTTCCTACGAAGACACCATCCAAGCTTTAAACGAAAGTCTTGAAAAACTAGGACTCGATTATTTGGATCTCTATTTGATACACTGGCCGGGGAAAGACGCGTTTCGCACTTCTTATAAAGCCTTAGAAGATTTGTATCGCCAAGGAAAAATAAAAGCAATCGGCGTGAGTAACTTTCAAAAGCATCATTTGGAAGAACTCCTAAATTTTGCAACTATCAAACCTGTTCTCAATCAAATTGAACTACATCCTAAACTAATCCAAAAAGAATTACGCGCTTTTTGTAAGGAAAGAGATATCCGCATCCAAGCATGGTCCCCGCTCATGCAAGGCCAGATTTTATCGGATCCTGTTTTAGAGAATATTGCTCAAACTCATCAGCGTTCTGTTGCACAAATTGTGCTTCGTTGGGATATTCAACAAGATATTTTAGTAGTTTCCAAATCCGCAAAACCAGAACGAATCAAAAGCAATGCACAATTGTTCGATTTTGAATTAACGCAAGAAGAATTAAGCCAAATAACGGCACTAAATGAAAATCTCCGTGTTGGTCCAGATCCCGATCAATTTGATTTTGTTTAATAAAAGGGAGGAATAAAAATGGATTTAGGTCTAACTAATAAAACGGTTCTTATTACGGGGTCTACAAAAGGCATTGGAAAAGCGATTGCCTTTGAAATGGCTAGAGAAGGCGCCATTCCTCTTATAAACGGACGTAAGCAAGAAGCTGTAGATCAAGTCATCACTGAAATCAAGAAACAGTTTCCAAATTCTTCTCCAAAAGCGGCCACAGCTGATATCACGAATGAAGCAGAAAGGAAAAACTTGTTTCAGGCCTTTCCACAAGTGGATATTCTTATCAACAACATGGGAATCTTTGAGCCAATGGACTATCAGGATATTTCAGATGCCATTTGGGAAAAATTCTTTCATGTCAATGTTTTATCTGGAAATGCACTCGCTAAACATTACCTTCCTAAAATGCTTGAACAAGATTTTGGTCGCATCCTTTTCATTGCTAGCGAAGAAGCGTTAATGCCTTCCGGTGAAATGCCTCAATACAGCATGTCGAAAACTATGAACTTGTCGCTTGCAAAAAGTTTATCCAAACTAACACGAGGCACACAGGTCACCGTAAATACCATCTTACCTGGTTCAACATTAACAGAAGGGGTAACAGCCATGCTTGAAACCATGTACCAAGATAGTAAGCTTCCAAAAGCTGAGTAGGAAAAAGATTTTATGAAACATCACCGGCCACTTTCCCAAATTGAACGTTTCATTCGTCCTGAAGAAATTGGTCGGTTCGCAGCTTTTGTTGCCAGCCCCTTCTCTCCTTCTTTCTCTGGAGCAGCTTTGCGCATGGATGGTGGCTTAATTCCCACTATTTTTTAAAACAAAGTCAAAAAGAGGAAATCCAAGTTTTGACTGGATTTCCTCTTTTTTCGTTCACTTTTCTAGTATTTCATTTTGATTTTGATGCTGACGTAATACCCCTTTTTGCGGCGCTTTGGTTAGTTTGCTGACAATGAGTATCGCAAGGCAAGATAATAAGAATCCTGGCACCATTTCATACAGCCAGTTCGATAGCCCAGTCACAATCCAAATCACGACGACGAGGCCGCCAGTTAACATTCCAGCTACGGCTCCTTCTTTCGTCATTCGCTTCCAGTACAAGCTGAAAATAATCATCGGGCCAAATGCTGATCCAAAACCTGCCCAAGCGTAGCCAACAATTTCTAAAATCGTTTTATTAGGCATAAAGGCAAGGATGGTCGCTGCGAGGGATACAAGAAGAACTGCTAAACGGCTATACAGCACTTTTTGTGAACTCGATGCTTTTTTCTTGAATAATAGAAGAAACAAATCATTCACAAGCGAGCTCGATGCAACAAGAATCTGTGATGAGATGGTGCTCATAATAGCTGCAAGCGCACCTGCTAAGATAAATCCAGTTATGTATGGATTAAATAAAATATCTGCAAGCTTTAAGAAAATAGTTTCAGGGTCAGCTAACGTCATGCCTTGCTGTTTAAAATAAAACAGACCCGTCAAGCCGGCTCCCATTGAGCCTAGCATGTTGACAATCATCCAAGAAACACCGTATCTTCTTGCCGATTTCATTTGTTTATGACTTTTGATCGCCATGAAGCGAACGATGATATGTGGCTGTCCTGCGTAACCGAGCCCCCAAGCTAAGTAGCCAATAATGGTCAGAATCGAAACATCTGTTACGATATTAAAGAAATCTGGGTTGGCTCCTACAATTTGATGATAAATTTTGACGCCTTCTCCTTCTCCAATATGTGTTAGCGTTACAACAGGTACAATGACAAGCGCGAGTAAAAGCAATGCGCCTTGTACAAAATCTGTTAAACTGACTGCAAGAAATCCGCCAATAAAGGTATAGATGACGACGATTCCCATCGTGATCAAAACACCTGTTAAGTACTGCGATCCGAAGGTGGATTCAAATAGCTTTCCACCTGAGACAATTCCACTTGTGACATAAAGAGTTGAAAAAACAATCAAAATGAGGCCTGAGGTGACACGTAGGACATTGCTTTTATCTTGAAAGCGATTTTTGAAAAAGTCTGGAAGGGTAAGTGAATCTTTTGCTACTTCTGTGTAAACGCGAAGTCGCGGGGCTACGATGATGTAATTTAAGTAACAGCCTAACACAAGTCCAAGTGCAAGCCATGCTGTTGCAAGTCCTGTGCTATAGATCGCGCCTGGAAGCCCCATAATCATCCAGCCACTCATATCTGCAGCTCCTGCTGAAAGGGCTGTTACTGCTGGTCCGAGTGAACGCCCTCCAAGCATATAGTCAGACATATCGTTCGTTTTCCGATACGCATAAATTCCAATTGCGACCATTAATAGCAAATAGACGCCAACTGAAAAATATACTCCAAATTCCATGAAATAAGCCACTCCTTTTCGATAAGCGAAAATTCAAAATGTTCCAATTTCTAATTTTGCTAATTGATATGTTTTTTACCATAACATACTGAAAACGGATTGCAAATTGAAAATAGTCCCATAGAACGGGCTCACTCCCTCTTAGAACTGCCTGCAAGTTACAATCGTTGACAATAAAAAATAAGACAAAAGACCTATTCCGCTTTCAAAAAAAGCAGCGAGAAGAGTTCGTCCTCGCTGCGTTAAAATGATTTTACTCAATAAAGAAGTTCCAAGAATTCTTCTTTCGTAATGTTTCCAAAATAACTTTGAATATCCACATCAGAAAGTGCTTTTTCAAGATCTTCTTTTTTGTATGTGACACCTGTTAATTTTTTCTGAAGTTCTGTCACATCAGCAACACCAAAGAAGTCACCGAAAATTTTAATCTCAGAAATTTGTCCTTTGTTAACATTCAAGCGAATATCAATCGAACCCACTGGGAATCGTTTCGTGCGTTCTAAATCAAATTTAGGCGATTTTCCGTAATTCCAATCCCAGTTTGCATAACGAGCTTTCGAGATCTCATGAATTCGTTCCCAGTCCGCATCTGTAAGTTTGTATTCCTTCACATCTGACACATCATTCACATCAAAAATGTAAAGCAACAATAAATCACGAAATTCTTCTGTTGTCATTTCTTTATCCATAAAGTCAGCAATGTTCGCTACCCGGCTACGAACCGATTTAATTCCTTTGGATTCAAGCTTATCTTTACGTGGTTTAAGGGAAGCTGCGACATGTTCTAAGTTTAAATCATACATTAGCGTCCCGTGTGAGAACATTTTGCCTTTTGTTGCAAACTGCGCATTCCCAGAAACTTTATAACCATCAATTAATAAGTCATTCCGTCCTTTTAGTTCAGCATTCACTCCTAATTTACGAAGCGCTGCAACGATTGGTTGTGTAAATTTCGCGAAATTGTGGAAGGAATCGCCATCATCTTTTGTGATAAAACTAAAATTCAAGTTTCCTTCATCATGGTAAACTGCGCCACCGCCAGAAAGACGACGGACAACGATAATGTTATTTTTGTCAACGTAATCTGTATTAATTTCTTCTATTGTATTTTGGTTACGTCCAATGATAATTGAAGGTTTATTAATGTAAAACAAAAGAACTGGTTCATCAAGGTTTAACTCGGTTAAAATAAATTCTTCTACTGCTAAATTGATTCGTGGATCTTTTTCGTTGTTATTGTCGACAAAATACATCTGCTTTTCCCCTTTTTCTATATATTTTTTGTAAAGCCTTTTGTTGCAAGTTCAATCGGTCCAGCATAAGTTTCACTTGCTTCTTGCTTCAACTTTTCTAGATCTCCTACTTGCGGTAAGTGACTGAGAAGAAGTGATTTGACATTTGCTTGTCGCGCCAGTTTTCCGACTTCAACGCTTGCCATATGCACTTTAGATTTACCTGCCATCTCTTTAAAAAAGTTAGTATCCGTAACGAGTAAATCAGCTTGTTTAGCAAATGGAATGAAGCTGTCTTGATAAGCACTGTCAGCCGTATAAACAAATACCTTTCCATTCGCTTCAATCCGCATCGCATAGCAAGGCACGGGATGAATTGTTTTCAAAAATGAAATGGTGAACGGACCAAGTTTAAGGATATCGCCTTCATGGTATTCATGTGCTTTTGTCACGCCTTCCATTTCGAGATAAGAAAAACCGCGCTCATCTTCTTTATGACCATAAACTGGAAGAACGGGCGGCTTTTCTTGACTTGGCGATAGCAACCGGACATGTTGTAAAATTCCTAAATCAGCAACATGATCTGGATGGTAATGCGAAATAATCGCCGCATCAATCGTATTTGGATCCACGTAATTTTGCATGATCGCAACTGCGCTTGCCCCAATGTCAACTAAGAGTTTAAACCCATCTTCTTCAAGTAAATAACTGGAAGTGCCATCGTTTGCTTTCGGATAGCCACCCCAATGTCCAAAAACCGTTAATTTCATTTGATTTGTCACCCTCTCTTCACCTTCTTATCATACAACAAATTTGCCTCTAAGCCAAAACACAAAGTTTCGCCAAATAAAAAACCTTTCTGGGGTGTTCCAGAAAGGTTTAACGCTTATTTTGCAAAGTATTTAGATTGTAATTTTTTCGTTAGCTTCTCGGTTTTCACAAGCTTTCCGACTACAACAAGCCGTTTACTTGTTTCCGTTGCCTTGTCACAGGTAATTAAAGTGATCCGATCATCTCCTGCATCTTCAAGGACACTAACCTCCGTTTCATTCACAATTTTTGTTTCAGAAACTTTGTACTCATAAACATTTTTCAAATCTGTCGTATAAATTTTAGCATCTTTTTTCACATCCATAAGTGGACCGAATAAAACAGACTGATTACGCATGTGATGCCCTGCAAGTGGATAATTACCTTTTCCCATTGTTTGGTCAGGAAGCATGGTTGTTGCTCCGGCAATTAAGTTTGACGTATTGGTTCCCTTTAAAATCATCAAATTAATGTCAACCGAAGGTACCGCAATAGAACCCACGACAGCATTTTTATCGTAATTGGTCGCGCCTTTAAGGACACTCGACATGGATGGAAGTTCAACGCTATCATAATCAAAAGTGGCTTTTTTATTATTATTTTTGTCGAGATCCTTTGCAGAATAACTTGTTAGATCCCCGTGACCACTCATATATTTAACGATAGCCGTCTTAATGAACGGTGAAAAAATAAGTAATAATCCGATGATTAAAATGATAATCGCAATAATTTTCTTTGTTCGACTCATAGTTTTCCTCCTCAATGCTTTTTCATTATAGCTTAGAGCTTATCTAACTTCAAATCAAAATCCATGATCGCTTCTAATAATTTGCTTTTTCCCAGACAAATATGGATTCCCATGAACCGTAAATCGTAGTGGATAATAAGTCGCTAATCCTTTTCCGGGAACGCCAATCCTTGGAGACGCATCAATTTGCTTAGGAGTTTCTCCCGTTTCTAGCCAGATATTACTGTCAAAAAGCGTTTTTCCGTAGTCCGAAATTTTCAGTTCAAACGCTTGAGTGAGTTTCCCGGGGCCGTTTGTCAGCTCAAGCCCCCCTTTTCCAGAGCGATTTTCTTGCATGGCTCGCTGTTCCGTGAGTGGCTCAATCGCGCGAATTAAAACGGCTTCTGGCACCCCTTCTTCCATCGTGATGAAATTAAGCAGCACTTGTCTATGCATCTGATACATATAAACCGCACCCGGTTTCCCAAACATGATCTCCGTCCGTTTGGTTCGCCTATTTGTATAGCTGTGCGCAGCCTGATCTAGGGCTCCTAAGTACGCTTCCGTTTCTACGATGAACCCTTTATAAAGATGTTTTCCCGTATCGTGCACAAGAATTGTTCCCAGCAAATCGCGTGCAACTTCAATTGTATTCTTGTTTTCAAAAAAAGTGGCTGACTGTTTCATTTTGACTACCTCTTTATCTTTTTCTTTTATCATACAAAAAACGATTTCTTTTTTCCAACTTGAGACGCATGTGTTATCATTTCCCTTATGTTAAAATTGTGTTAAAATGTTAGTCGTATAGTTTTAACATTTTATGAATTTTTACGACGTACTTGGAAGACAAAAAACTATTAAATAGAGTGTAGGAGAGGTGTAACATGAAGGATGGAAAAGGAAAAATCCAAACATTCCTCAGCAAGAATTATGGATTTTTTATTCTAGCCGTCATTTTATTCTGGCTAAAATCAGTAATTGCTTATGAAACGCAGTTTAAACTCGGTATAGAAAATGCAATGCAACAATTTTTACTTATTATTAACCCGTTGAGTACAGCCGTATTCTTCATGGGGCTTGCCTTATTTGCAAAAGGACGTCGTTCCTTTATTTGGATCATTATCATTGATTTTTTACTCACTTTTGTACTGTATGCGAATATGGTCTATTATCGGTTCTTCTCGGATTTCATCACGCTTCCGAACTTAAATCCAAAACAAATGCAAAACATGGGCGACATGGGTGGCAGTGTACTAGCACTGATGCACTGGACAGATATTTTATTCTTTGTTGATATCTTGTTCTTGATCAGTCTGCTTGTTTTCAAATTTGCTAAACCAGATCGCACAGCAAGAATTCGTGCAAGAAAAGTAGTCGGTGTTTTAACTCTTGGAGTCGCGATGTTCCTTGCCAACTTGGGAATGGCTGAAATCGATCGGCCTGAACTTTTAACAAGAACGTTTGACCGCAACTATATTGTGAAATATCTCGGTATGACAAACTATCAAATTTATGATGCTGTGAAAAGTACAGAATCGCAAACACAGCGAGCACTTGCTGACAGCAGTGATGTAAATGAAGTTTTAAACTATACAAAATCGAAGTATGCAGCACCTAACGTAGAATATTTTGGAAAAGCTAAAGGAAAAAATGTTATTTACATTCACCTTGAAAGCTTCCAACAATTTTTAGTGAATTACAAACTAAACGGACAAGAAGTCACGCCGTTTATCAATTCATTCTTTAAAGATAAAAATACGCTAAGCTTCACAAATTTCTTCCATCAAACTGGGCAAGGAAAAACAGCAGATGCGGAAATGATGCTTGAGAATTCGCTTTATGGACTTCCTCAGGGATCTGCCTTTACAACAAAAGGATCAAATACCTTCCAATCTGCACCGGCTATTCTTGGACAACAAGGCTATGATTCAGCTGTTTTCCATGGTAACTATAAGAGTTTCTGGAATCGTGACGAAGTTTATAAACACTTTGGTTATAAAAACTTCTTTGATGCAAGCTACTATGATATGAATGATAATGATGTTTCGAACTACGGGCTAAAAGACAAACCATTCTTTACCGAGTCTGAGCCTTATATCGAATCGCTGAAACAACCATTTTATGCGAAATTCATTACACTAACGAACCACTTCCCTTATCCAATTAGCGATGAGGATGCAACGATTGAACCTGCAAATACTGGGGATTCATCCGTGGATACGTATTTCCAAACTGCTCATTATTTAGATGAATCTGTAAAAGCTTTCGTTGATTTCTTGAAGCAAAAAGGTTTATATGACAATTCCGTGATTATCATGTACGGTGACCACTACGGAATTTCAGATAACCATGCTGCAGCAATGACGAAAATTCTCGGTAAAGATTACAATTCATTTGAAAATGCTCAAGCGCAACGTGTTCCTCTAATGATTCACGTTCCGGGTGTTGAAGGCGGCATTCAAGAACAATATGGTGGCGAAATTGATGTTCTACCAACGGTTCTTAGCTTGCTAGGTATCGATACGAAAAACTATCTTCAAATGGGATCGGACTTGCTTTCGAAAGAACATAAGCAACTTGTACCATTTAGAAATGGTGACTTTATCAGCCCAACTTACTCCTTAATCGGTGGTAAGTACTACGATCAAAAAACAGGTGAAGTTATTGAAACCGAAACACCTGAAATGAAAGAAACAAAAGAAACGGTATCCAAAGAACTTCAACTTTCCGATTCTGTTTTACAAGGAGATCTCTTGCGTTTCTATACGCCGGAAGGATTCAAGAAAACAGATCCAAATGATTACAATTACAACAAGAAAACGAAAAAGAACAAATCAGATGATAAGTCGACATCAAACGGAGCGACAAGCGAAAGTACTAAATAAGCAAAAGCTTCCTGAACTGGATCAGTTCAGGAAGCTTTTTTATTTTATTCTCTTCTTTTCTTTCTTGCTTAATTTTGCTATATTTTTAAGAGGGGTTTTTTTAATGAGAAAGGAACGGTTAACATGAAAATTTTACGAAATTATGCTTTTACGATCTGTCTATTATCGGGAATTATTCTTGGAGGGATCGCTGGCGTTATTTTCGGTGAAGCTACAGCAGTTGTGAAACCGATTGGAGACATTTTTCTAAACTTAATGTTTGTTGTCATTGTGCCACTTGTTTTTTTAAGTGTTTCTTCTGCTATTGCAAATATGCGTCAAATGGCGCGACTTGGAAAAATTATTGGTACGATTTTTATCGTGTTTTTCTCAACAGCGATGATTGCAGGTATTATCGCCTTGATTGGCGTTAAACTATTTAATCCTTTACATAATGTGGATACCTCCTCCCTGCTTGCAAATTTGCCAAAGGTCGATGCTGAAAGCGGCAAAGGGATCGGTCAAGTGATTGTTGACACCTTCACGGTTCCTGATTTCCTAGATTTATTTACGAAATCAAACTTACTGCCGCTCATTATCTTTTCTATCTTGTTCGGCCTTGCAACCACTATGTCGGGTGAAAAAGGACGTCCTGTAGCTGATTTACTTCGCTCTGCAACGGAAGTCATTTTAAAAATCGTCCAAGTGATTATGTACGCAGCTCCGATCGGACTCGGCTGCTACTTCGCGGTTACAGTTGGCAAACTTGGACCACAAATCATTAGTGGCTATTTAAATGCCTTCTTGCTTTACCTGGCGCTGACCGTCGTAAGTTTCTTCGGCTTAAATACGCTTTACGCCTTCATTGCTGGTGGAAAAGCGGGTATCCGCACCTTCTGGAAGAACGTACTTACTCCTGCGATCACAGCCATCGCTACATCATCAAGTGCTGCATCTATTCCTGTGAATCTCGTTGCTACTAAAAAAATGGGGGTTCCAGATGACATTGCCGAAACGGTCATTCCGCTTGGAGCCAATACCCATAAAGATGGTTCCGTGATCGGTGGAATGCTCAAGATTGCCTTTTTATTTACGCTATTTGGAAAAGATATGTCAAGTTTTGGAAGCATCCTTGCCATGCTTGGTGTCGCCTTTCTAGTTGGCGCCGTCATGGGAGCCATCCCAAGTGGCGGGATGACAGGAGAGCTCTTAATCTGTGCTGTTTTCGGTTTCCCAGCTGAGCTTGTGGCTACCATCATGATTATCAGCACGATTATTGATGTACCTGCTACTTTGCTCAACTCGACTGGAAATACCGTGTGTGCAATGCTCGTTGCTCGCTTTGTCGAAGGAAAAAATTGGTTAAAGAAAAAAATAACCGCTTAACAAGAATACTTACTCAAATTTGAGCAGTTTTATGGAACTGCTCTTTTTTGTGGTTTATAATAAAAATGTAAGCGCTATACTGAATTTTAAAAGGAGGAAATTCAAGATGAGATTACAAGACAAAGTTGCGATTATTACTGGTGCAGCAGGAGGACAAGGAAAAGAAGAAGCTCTTTTATTTGCAAAAGAAGGAGCAATCGTTGTAGCTACAGATATGCAAAAAGATTTGATTGAAAAAACTGGGGAAGAAATCAAAGCTATCAGTCCTAAATCTGAAGTAATGGTGCACAATGTTGCAAAAGATGAAGATTGGAAAAAAGTAGTGGATCTGGCTATCGAGAAATTTGGGAAGATTGATATTCTCGTTAATAACGCCGGAATCAGCACAGACCTTAATATTGTAGAAACTAGTCTTGAAAAATGGGATCAAGTTATTGATGTAAATTTAAAAGGGACATTTCTTGGTATGCGCCACGTTATTCCACACATGGAAAAATCAGGCGGCGGCTCCATTGTCAATATCTCATCGATCGCTGGGTTAACAGGTGGATCTGGCGCGAGTGCTTATACAGCATCTAAAGGTGGCGTTCGATTACTGACGAAAGCCGTTGCTGTTGACTTCGCGAAGAAAAACATCCGTTGCAACTCGGTACACCCAGGATATATTGAAACTCCAATGACGAAAGAACTCTTTGAAAATGAACAAACGCGCGATTGGTTCCAATCCCTTACTCCTCTTCCACGACTTGGAAAATCAATCGACATTGCTTACGGCGTACTATATCTCGCAAGTGACGAAGCTAATTTCGTTACAGGTATTGAACTGCCTATTGATGGTGGTTATTACGCACAATAATTCTAAAAAACGACTAAAGAAGAGCGATAAAATATCGCTCCAGACTGTCGAAAAACGCCGATCCCTCCATGAGAAAGAAGAGGGATGGGCGTTTTTTTCTATAAAAATGGAAAAA
>NZ_JAATJW010000040.1 GCF_011800755.1 Listeria valentina | reverse complement strand
TGTATCACATGTGAAAGATGGACTACAACCCTTTTTCCTATTTGTTCACATTTTAGACACAATTTTTCAAATTTTTTTTCTTAAAGATAAAGCCTTCTAAAAACTACTATTCAGAAGGCTATATTCTTCTCAAAAAAGGCTTCCTAGTAAAACACCTAAATAGGCAGCGAGTAACCCAAAGCCATAACTAAAGATCAAATAAGCAGCTAATTTTTTGTATTCCTTATGTCGATATAATTCAATATTTTCAACTTTAAAAGTTGAAAACGTAGTATATCCCCCCATAAAACCAGTTCCAAGGAGTAAAACTAAAAAGCTAGCCAGATTACTGGACAGCAAAATACCTAATAAAAAAGAACCCGAAATATTGATTAAAAATGTCGGCCACGGAAAATCACTTTTCCACTTCTTTTTCAAATAAAGAGTAAGCAAATAGCGAGTCATTCCGCCAAAAGCAGCACCAAATCCAACCACAAACACATTAAGCACTTCGTTTATCCCACCTTTTCGAAACCTTATAACCTAGGGCAGCTGCAGCTAGTCCCCCGATCAAGCTTATAGCGATATAAAGAAAAGCTTCCGCATAGGCGCCAGCTTGAAGCAAGTGAATATTTTCGACGCTAAAACTTGAAAAAGTTGTAAAAGAGCCAACAAATCCAGTTCCCATTGCCGTAATCATTTCCTGACTAAAGCGGGTATGTTTAGCAAAACTTTGAGTGATGAGCGCAAGCAAAAAACACCCTAAAAGATTAACCGCAAGCGTGGCAAGAGGAAAGGTGTCGCTTGGTAGAATTAAACTGACTCCGTAGCGAGCCATTCCACCTAAAGCGCTAAAAATAGCAATATACAAAAGATACATTTTCTAAAACCTCCAATAAAAAAACTCCTATTTAAATAAACATCGGTTCATTTGCCCATGTACATTTAAATAGGAGTCATCAGCGAATATCGCATTTTAGGCGAACTCCATCGCCTTTCCAGTAAATACTATACGTGAAAAAAGCAGGATACGCAAGAAAAATTGCATAACGCTCGTGATAACCGTTGACAAACAGGTCAACTTAATACTATAATAATTTTTGTTGCGATAAAGCGGTCGTGGCGGAATTGGCAGACGCGCTAGGTTGAGGGCCTAGTGGGCATTAGCTCGTGGAGGTTCAAGTCCTCTCGGCCGCATCTTAGAATAAGAACGGGTTTCAGGATTAAGCGATTTTTCCTGAAACCCGTTTTTTTGTTGTTTAAAACTTAAAAAAATAGATTCATCATCTTCTCTTGTTATGACAAGGCCGCACTAACTTGTTTTTAAATTAGGCTCTTCTTTTATACATAATTATCACACACCCGTAATACCAAATACAAAAAGAATAGCTATTAATGCTGCTAATGGTCCAAACGACATTATCCTTCAGCTGCTCTAGTTTTTATTTTGCTTCTTAATGACTTGAAAAAGACCTATCATTACTAGATATCCTAGCAGCACACCAAAAATATACTCGCTAATCCAACTACTATATCTATAGAACTATTATTTCCTGGCAAAACCTGATTTGCAATTGGAGCTATGATAAACTCATTAATCACATAGGCAAAAATCAGTGTTAAAACTATTCGAATGACTAGAATTAAAGCTTTCAATTGCCCTTTTGACTCCTAGTATAAAACCTCTAAGTTGTCTAAATACCATTTTCTCACTCACTTTGATATAAAAAATGCCCCATCCAAAAAAATGAGGCAAAGTTTTTGTCCGCTATTTAGTTTGTTTCGGAATAACATAGCTCTAAAACAAAGCATCTTGGAAATCGGATTGCCTCACAGTTTTGGAACCATTCAGAATAACATAGCTCTAAAACCATGTCATTGTTCGCTGATTTAATCACAACGTTTTGGAACCATTCAGAATAACATAGCTCTAAAACAGATATCAGCGAGACTTGATTTGGTCTTATGTTTTGGAACCATTCAGAATAACATAGCTCTAAAACCTCGGAAAGTTTTTCCGACATTTCGTAATCGCGCTACTCGCTCCTAGCAGAACTTCCATTCTGATGGTTCTTCTGTGCTACATTCCAAATTTCTCTTGATCCCATCATATAGCTTTATTTGTTAAAAAACAAGTCCGTTTCCTATTTGGTCATTCATTTCTTACAAGCTACACTCAGTCTCCAAACTAATTATAAATTTTTCTAACTTCTCGAACAGTTCCTTCAATTTCTGCCAAAAAAAGTTACTCATCGGCGAGGAAGTTTGGTAAAATGGAGAGTACATTCAGACAATTAATAAGGAGGAACACATATGGTGCTTGAACTACAACATGTTACAAAAGCATTTGGCGAGAAACGGGCAGTCGACGATTTGTCTTTTCGAGTCGATTCTGGCGAAATTTTAGGCCTTATCGGTCAAAATGGTGCTGGGAAAACCACTACTTTTCGCTTGATTCTAGGCTTTATTGAAGCAACTTCCGGACAAATTTCTTGGGATAATGGTTCGGCTAGTCAAATAAATCCTAATGATATTGGCTACTTACCTGAAGAACGAGGCCTTTATCCAAATGTCACAATCGAAGAACAGCTCACTTTCTTTGCTGAGTTGAAGGGAATTCCGAAAAAGCAGGCTCTCTCTGAAATTGATATGTGGATGGAACGTGCGGAAATTGTGGGTAAGAAAACGGATCTTGTCAAGACGCTTTCAAAAGGGAATCAGCAGAAAGTTCAACTTATTAGTACGATTTTACATAATCCCAAATTGCTTATTTTGGATGAACCTTTTAGTGGTCTCGATCCTGTTAATGCAGAAATTTTGAAGAAGCTTGTTTTTGAAATGAAGGAACGCGGGGCGGCGATTATTTTTTCAAGTCACCGGATGGAAAATGTTGAGGAACTCTGTGATTCGCTCATTATGCTTCGGCAAGGAAAGACGATTCTAAGAGGCGACACGACTTCTGTGAAGGAAAGTTTTGGTCATAAGCAAATTCGCCTAAAAGCGCCTTATTCGGACGAAGAATTGCTGGCTCTTCCGGGCGTCGTTCGGATTCAGACTTTGCGCGATAGGATTCGCCGGATTGAACTTGAAGATGAAAAATATGCGGATGCCGTGTTTGAATTTGTTACGAAAGATGGATTTATCCCCATGTTTAGTCTTGAAACACCAAGCCTTGAAGAAATTTTCAAATTGAAAGCGGGGGATCAGCATGAATAAATTTTGGGTGATCACAAAACAAGTCTATAAGCGCCACGTTAAAACGAAATCCTTCATCATCTCGCTTCTTCTTCCTTTGATTGTTGCCGGGATTGCTCTTGCTCTTCCTAAAATCATGGATTATTTTGGAAATGATGATTCGGCTAAGATCGCTGTGCTCTCGAACAATACGGCTTTCGTGGAAGTGATCAAGCAAAATAAGGAACACTTTAAAGTAAATGATGCCATTACTTCTAAAAAAGCGGCTCAGAAGGCGCTCACAGCTGAAAAAATTGATGGTTACTTAACGATTTCTGAAAAGAATGGTATGTTTCATGCGGTTTACACGACGCGCGAAACGCCTGGAAAAGAGATTATGACACAGCTCTCGCAAAGTCTAACAGCAGTCAAAGTCCAACTAAAGGCGACGGAATACGGGCTCGATCAAAAAAAATTAACGGCGCTCACGTCTGAGGTTCCTGTTAAAAATCAGTTGAAGTCCGATAAAGAATTAACAGACAGTCAAAAAGATGTTATGCAAGCTGCCAATTTGTTTTTGACGTTAATTGTTTTCTTTTTTGTGATTAGTTATGCCAATATTGTGGCGGCAGAAATCGCTACTGAAAAAGGAACGCGTATTATGGAAGTGATTTTATCCAGCGTTTCTGCAACGACGCACTTCTTAGCTAAACTCTCAGCGATTGTGCTCATGCTACTCACGCAAATTGGCTGTTATTTTGTAGTGGGTTTCATTGCCATGATTAGTTTGCAAAAAACGGACATGGTTCGCGGCCTCTTAGATCAACTGGCGAACTTCCCTGTCTCCTATTTAATTTTAAATCTACTCTTTGTTTTCTTTGGTTTACTGCTTTACATCGTTCTTGCTGCAATGGCTGGCTCGCTCGTGCCCAATGTGGAAACGGTCGCGCAGTTTATTTATCCGCTTACGATTTTTTCAATAGTGGGTTATTGGGGTTCGATCGTCGCAACAAGTATTCCTGATAATATTATTGTCGTCATCGGTTCTTATATCCCTGTTTTTTCTCCGATGATGATGATTGCTCGGATGAATATGCTTGCAGTTTCTGATTTTGGCATTCTTATTTCACTCGGAATTTTGATTATCACTGTGGGTCTTGCCTTCTTGCTCACCTTCCGACTTTATAAGAGCAATGTGTTACTTTATTCAAATGAAGGTTTGCTTAAAACTCTTAGAAAATCCTTTGCATATGCTAAAAAAGAGAAATGAAGGTGAAGAATTTGGAAATTAGGCTTTGTCATAAAGAAGATGCCCGTTCTATGATGGAACTTGAAAATTTAGTTTGGACAAAAGGAACTACGCCGGCAGAAATTCACTTCGAGTCAGAAGCAGAATTTCTTGAAAAAAATCCGCCAGGTTCAAAAGCAGTAGCCGTGATTGATGGGAAAGTCGCTGGGATTCTTGGATACCACGCGCCGCATACTCTAAAGGCTGTTCAGCACGTGCTGGAACTGGATATTGCTGTTCATCCAGACTACCAAAAACAAGGAATCGCTGGACAATTAATGAATTTCTTAAAAGAAATGGCGCAAAAAAATGGCATCAAGAAACTTCAATTGCGGGTTTTATCAACCAACGAGAAAGCGATTCGTTTTTATCAAAAAAATGGTTTTCATAAGGAAGGCGTTCTTGAAAAGCAATTCTTGCTTGACGGAGCTTATGTAGATGACATTTTTATGGCATACTTTCTTTAAAAAATAGAGAGGAGACCTTTTCTGGGTCTCCTCTCTATTTTTTGAATAACAGATAAATGAAATACGGGCTTCCGATCAATGAAAGTAAAATGCCCGATGGTAATTGTAATCGCATGGCAATCGTGTCTGCGAGTAAAAATAGAAAAGCTCCGACTAGCATAGCGACTGGTAAAAATAACCGGTGGCGTGGTCCAACAAGAGCTCGAGCAATATGTGGGCCCAGTAAACCTAAAAAGGCGATGCTTCCTGTGATCGACACAGCGACAGCCGCTAGTAAAACAGCACAAATTAGGAACAGCGTACGCCACATGGTGACTCTCACGCCTAAATTAAGCGCGGTGTTTTCATCAAGTGTCAGTAAATCAAGTGTGCGATTTTTTAGTAGTATAAAGGGCACGATTACAAGAAGCGTCACACCTAAAATAAATACGAAAAGCCAGTCTAATCCCCAAATTGAGCCTGCTAACCATCTGGAAAGAAAATCCACTTTTTCTCGGTTTGCTGAAGACATTAAAAGCACCATCAAACCGCTCATCGCAAACGAAAAGCCAATCCCATTCAAGATCAAGCTTCCTGGTCGGTTGCGCGAAAAAAGAACGATTAAAAAAGCAGTTAGTAAAGCGCCAACGCCTCCTGCAAGTGGAAGAAAAGCACCGAAGCTTTCAACTTGGAAGGGTACGAAAAGAAAGAAAATCGCGATGCCGAGTCCGGCGCCTGAATTGATACCGATGATTCCCGGGTCGGCCAAGTCATTTTTTAATACGGTTTGGAATAAGCTTCCCGATAAGACGAGGCTGATCCCGGCGAGCAAGATGATCAAAAGACGCGGTAAGCGGAGGTCGAACAAAATAAAGTTCTCAAGCACCTCCCCGTTTCCTGTTAAAACGGCTAGAACTCTTGAAAAAGATAACGCATCTGTTCCGAGCGACAAATTAACGATAATGAGCGCCAAAAGCAAGAAAACGCCGCCTGAAAAGAGCCATTTATAAGAAATTCGTGTCATGCTTTCAGCCCCTTTCGTACGATAAAGACGAAGAATGGCAGCCCAACCACTGACAGAATCGCGATAATGGGAACTTCAAACGGGGCGGCGATAACGCGGCTAAACAAATCGGATATGACGAGAAAAACCGCACCGACAAGTGCTGACATGGGTAAAAGCATGCGGTAGCTAGTCCCCGCGATAAAGCGCGCAAAGTGAGGCACTAGTAAGCCGACAAAGGCAATTTCACCGATAACCGAAACAGAAACACCTGTTAAAACAGCCACTAATGTGAACAAGAAAAAACGGATGCGGCCTGTTGCAACACCAAGTCCTGCTGCTACTTCGTCGCTCATTGTGAGGATGCCAATTTGTCTTGCAAAAAAGAAACTCACAAGAATCACTAGTAATAAAACAGGTGCGAGCAGGACCACTTCATGCCCGGTCACACCAGCTAAACCACCTGATGTCCACATCGTAAGTTCTTTTGAAGTTTTCGAAAGTAAGCTGATCGCGTTCGAAATAGCGAGTAGAAAAGCCGAAATTGCTGCGCCGGCAAGTACAACTTTAAACAAGTTCCCTGTTTGGGAAATCGCTAAGACAAGCAAGGTGCCAAGAGCCGCACCAAGGAAAGCTACGCCCATTTTCATTGGAAAGGCAAGGCTTGGTAAAAAAGCAATGACCATCGAAAGAGCCAATTTGGCACCAGCTGAAACACCTAGTAATCCTGGATCCGCTAACGGATTACGAGTGATAGCTTGCATGATGGTTCCTGAAACACCAAGCGCTGCCCCAATCAGCATCGCAGCAAAAATTCGCGGGATGCGAAGTTCTGTTAACGAGGCGATTTCTTTTACATGAGTTCCTTGCACAAAGCCTTCCCATAAAAAGGAAAAAGAATAGTTTACCGATCCGTAGGCAAGTGCTGCGTAGCAAGCAACTAGCAGTACAACAAAAAGAATAAAAAAACGAATCGACATTGGAATTTTAACTGTCATGACTGAACACCGCTTTTACTCTCCTAAAAAATAATTTTGAAAGATTTTTAATTGATAATCAAGTGTCATCGCGTCATTGAAGTAAAATTTATTCGCGTCCACTTGAAGAACATGGTCATTTTTTACGGCAGGAATTTCCTTGTAAGCATTTGTTTTCATGAAGGCATTTTCTGCTTTTTCGTAGCGACTAAGTACCATGTAATCGCCTGTGTAATCTGCTAGTTGTTCTGTAGAAACAGCATAATAACCGGCCTTAGCAGCGGCTTTCTTAACAGATTCAGGCATTTTAAGTCCCATGGCTTGGTATAAAACTTCTGTTCCGCGTCCCCAGCTGTCTCCAAACACATAAATTTGCTTTTCGAAACTTTCTGCTACTGAAACGGTTGTATCTGCGCCAATCTTGGCTTTGATTTCCTTTCCAGTTTTTGCAGCGCGTTTTTTAAAATCTGCTACCCAAGCGCGGGCTTCTTTTT
The DNA here is from genome assembly GCF_011800755.1 of Listeria valentina. GTDB lineage: Bacteria > Bacillota > Bacilli > Lactobacillales > Listeriaceae > Listeria > Listeria valentina. Next base: position 14,007 of record NZ_JAATJW010000040.1, on the reverse strand, counting down.
CTTTATTTAACACTTTTCCGATTTCAATATGTTGATCTAAATAGTTGTTTTTGCCGTATGTAAATGTAACGAGCGGGGCAATTTTCTTAAGTTTATCTTGGTTTTTCATCGTACTTAACCCAAGAATAAGATCTGGTTTAAGGGCAATGATTTTTTCAATATCTTCATCCGATACTTCTTTTGCATTCTTTAAGCCTTTGTCAAAGTTTGGGTTGTTCATGCTCCATGAATCCGCACCAACAACTGGAACGCCTAATTGAAGAGCATCTCCTGTATAAGATGAAAGTATAACGACACGTTTTGGATGCGCAGGCACTTTTATTTCACCATTTTCAGATTTATAGGTAATCGTTTCCGATTTTTTTTCAGTTGATTGATCGGCTTTGGATCCCCCACAAGCTGCAAGAACAAGAATGATGCTTAGTACTCCCAAAAAAAGAACTTTTTTCATTTTCCAACCTCTTTTCATTGATAACGATTCTCAATAAACATCATACTCGTTTTAGCCTCTTCCTGTCAATTGATTTCAGGAGATGGTTTGGTTCAAAAGACTTGAATCGTGGCACAACAATTTTCCTTTTCTAGTCTTTTGTCTCATTTTTAATAAATTCCGTTTCAAAAACAGCTAAAACGGCTATTGTATTATAGCAAAAGGAAAGAGAGGCGATGCGGATGAAAACGAAAATTCTTCATTACGCACACAATGTTTAATATCGCTTCTAGTTTTCCAAATCTTGTGTGTACAAGCTGGTTTTCCAGCTTTGTCATATGCCGGTAACGTCTGATGAAAGGTTGATTTGAATTTCGGATAAGCAGGAGGAAGGCGATGGATGAAAAGCCGCGTCGAAAGTGTAAATTCGAAATTCAACACTTTGAGAAACGGATGAGCTGAAAGTCAGAAGCATTTCCTTTTAAGGATGCGATCTGAAAACAGTATCCACTAAATGCAAGGGCAAATATTTCGTTAGAGGAAACTGTGATGAGCATCATTTTTCACAGAAAAGTCAGGGAAGCTTTTCAAGTTCCCACTAGTGAATGTAATTGGTTCATTAGTTAGACGCTAACTCCACTAGCGAATGAAAAGCCTAACCGTTGTTCCTCTCAAAGACGTATGTTTATACAGAAACATCAGGCAAACCGGCCATCAGATGAGCAGGCTTGACAGCTCATCAAAAGGAACCCTCGGATGTAAACACTAATCCGAGGGTTCTCTTTTTATTCCAATTCAATTTTTAAATCGCCCGCTTTTAGTTTTTCTTGCTTCAATAAAATGGGTCTGACAAGAAGTGCCACAATAGCGGGAAATACAACAGCCACAGCGACAAAAGTTAGAAACGTTCCTATTCCCGTGTTCGCAATCAAATAAAACGGAGCGACAAAAGCGCAAAGTCCCATCCCAGCAATTTCAGCAGTTGCTTCTAAGTGAAGAACCAGCACGCCAAGCGGTCCCGCTACAAGCGTTGTTAGAAGTGGAATGATCATCAAGCTAGGCTTTCGAATAATGTTGGCGGTTTGAAGCTTTGGTGTGATAATCAGCTGAGCAAAAAAGGCACCCCAATTGTTATCTCGAAAACTCAAAACAGCGAAAGCGGCAAATTGAACTGTACAGCCGATTAAGGCAGCAGCACTAGCCGTCGGATCGAGTTGTAAAGCAATCGCTAGTGCGGCTGATGAAGCTGGACTTAAAATGAGTAAGCCAAAAATAAGTGCAATAACCATGGAAGAAATAAGTGGTGACCCGGAAACAAGTGTTGTAATAAATTGGCTCACGGTTACTAGAATGGGCGTCATGATTTTCGAAAAGAGCAACCCGGAAAGTCCGCCCGCAAGAAGCGAAACAGCTGGGATCAGGATCATATCAAATCGTGTACCACTCACCCTTTTTCCTGTCCAAACTGCAACAAGCACGGCAAGAATCGCACCGACTGGCTCGCCGCCCGAAATCGCGTAGCTTCCGTTCGCGAGTGTAACGATCCCCCCGCCTCCAATGATGGCAGAAGCCGCAGCACTGATCACAACGAGCGTATTTGCTCGTAAGCAAATCGCGATCCCTATCCCAATCCCCGGAATGAGCATGTTCTTCCCAATCGCTCCAATTTTAGTGAGAAATTCAAATCCTGCTAAGTCTCCGATCGTTTGCAGCAAAAGTCCCATCCCTAGTGTGACAAGTACCGCGTTCGCAATTCCCATCGATGCTTTATAGGAACGATCGACAAAATATTCTTTCATAAAGTGCCTACCCCTTTTCGTTTTATTTACCTTTTTTATTTTACGTGTTCTGGTGTAAAAAAGCTAGCTTTAATTGTCTTGTCATGTGTAAATTCTAAAGTTTTTTTACAACTTTCTTAAAAATTGGTCAAAGCTCTCCTCTTTTCGACTGATTTTGCGTATAATGGAACTAACCATACAGAAAGGAGCTCTCAAATGAAAGTAACTGGACTTCTCCTCTTAATTGTTGGAATCATTGGGATTGCTGTTTCATTCAGTATTTCTGGACTTGTTGGATTCGGCACATTCTTAGTTTCCCTTATTCTTACTGTTCTCGGCATCGTGCTTTTGATTAAAGTGAAAAATCGCCGCAGACGGTCTTATTCATTCCGATAAGAGTATAATTACAACTGAAAAAGCAAGGCTATTTAGCCAAAAATAAAAGAACAGAAAACGTTCAACGAAGCCATTTTGAAAATGAATTCCTTGACGATTCTGTTCTTTTTTATTTTCTATCTTACACTCTTGCTTTTTCTAAAATTGACGTAAAACTATCCGGCTCAGAGAAATTTCTGTCTAATTATGTTATTACCAAACCCGTTTCTTATTTTTCTCTAGCTTTCTGCGAATAATATCTGCCGCGTCCAGCTCAAAACTATCTGCTAGTTGCAGGGAATAAATCAACACATCCGCTAATTCATCTAAAATAGCTTCTTCGTTTTGTTCGACTGCTTCTTTTGATTCTTTCCACTGAAAACATTCTAATAGTTCTGCGGATTCAATCGAAATTGATAAAGCTAAATCTTTTTGGAGGGCATATTGCTCTTCCCAACCACGAGATTTTAAAAATGTTCGAATTTCTTCTTGTAGTTCTTTCATTACCGTTAAATACCTCCTCTAGTTGTAAAAAAAGCCCTCCAAAGCGGGAGGGCTCCAAATAGACTTATGCATTTTGTTCCAAAGTTTCTTCAATTTTGTTTGGTGGAATAAACCCATTTAAACGCGTTAACTCTTCTCCACCTTTATAGAGCACAAGTGTTGGCGTTTGACGAATGTCTTGTTCAAAGAAGAAGTTTTCGCCTATTTCTTCTAATTTTACTTTCAATACTTTCACTTTTTCTGCTTGCACCGAATTATTGAATTCTTGGAAAGAAAGATCTAGCATTTTGCAATTTGGGCAATTATCTTTCCAGAAATCCACATAAACTAATTCATCGCTTGCCATATGATTTTGAAATTCTTCTAAAGATTTGATTTCGATACTCGTCATAACGATCCACTCCTTTTTTTCAGCACTTGCTGAACAAAATTATTAATTGCTTCATAATCAGCATTAGTATGCGGCATTTGTTCGATTTTTAATGTCGGGTAATCTGTTCCAAAAAACCTCTTCATCCGGTCAACTGCCCCGCAAAAGTTTTCAATTCCCCACTGCGTTTCCCCAGTTCCAAACAAAGCAACATGCTCTGGTTTTCCCCCTAGTTCGGCAATAAAATCTTTCATATCCGGTGGGGTTCTACCGTAATCAACCGTCCATGCCCCCAACATGTAAAGGTCAAAAGATTCATCGAGCGGGTAATCTGCATCCGGTGCGACCCGAAAAGCGGTCACATCATGCCCAAGCGCTTCAAGACGTTCCAGAATCAGGTCTGCAACCATCTTCGTGTTTCCGCTTAAAGAATCATAGGCAAGAAGGATTCTCATAGATCGTCAAATCCGTTATCAATATTCGTCTTTTTATAACTTGAATTGCGCATTTCGAAGAAGTCTGTCTTCGTTTCTGTGAAATTATCCGCATAAGCTTTAATCCATGTCATCGTATTATCGCTATATCCTGGATAAAGTTCTTCCATCCCAAGCATGCCAAGCATTTTATTCGCACGGTACTTCACGTAATCGACCATTTCATCCACATCAATACCTTCAATTCCTTGAAGTACTTCGCTTGACCATTCTGTTTCTAATTCTACTGCATGCTTGAAGGCATTATTCGTATATTCAACCAGTTCATCTGTTTGAAGTTCTGGATTTTCGCCTAAAATTGCACGAATCACTTCGGAAATAAATTTCGAGTGAGCTAGTTCGTCACGGTTGATAAAACTAATGATTTTTCCAGTTCCATTCATCTTATTTTGTCTTACCAAATTGTAGAAGTAAGCAAATCCGCTATAGAAGTTGATTCCTTCTAAAATGGATGATTGAATTAAAGCCTTGACGATGGTTTCGCCTGTTTTGTTTTCCATAAAGTTATTATAAGCTTCCATGATCGGTTCATTTCGCTTAATAATCGTTGGATGTGTTCTTGCAAAATCAAAAATCCGATTTTGATTCTTAAGATCTGTAATCGAAGCTAGAACGTAAGAATAACTTTCATTATGAATCACTTCTTGTTGTGCAATGATCGCTGCATTAGCGTGCACAGCTGGATCTGTTACATATTCCGCAATATTATAAATGAAACGTGTTTGCGGCGAATCAAGCGTTGCAAGTAATCCAATAATAGAATCAAAAGCGTTCCGTTCTTCTTCTGATAGTAGCGGATACTGTTTAGCATCCCCTTTCATATCTACTTCATCTGGAATCCAGTAGTTCGTTGAAAGCTCTTTATAAGCTCGATAAAAGGATGGATACGGGATGTCATTCCAATTTAAAATCCCACTTGTTTCACCGTTAATAATCGCAGTGGCATGGTTTGGATACATCGGTTCTAAAATTTTGATTCTGGTCAATGCTTTGCCTTGGTCTCCCATCAGCTAGGCCTCCTTTAAATTCTTCTCGTATTATATGTAAGAAAGAGGAGACAGCGAAATCAAATTCCCTGCCTCATCATTCTTTATCAGCTTGAGCACCATTCGCATTCTTCGATATCAATATCATTCGAGCGAACATAGTAAGTCGTTTTAAGGTTTTCTCTCCATGCCGTTAAGTGAAGTTCAAGCAACGTACTTGCTTTGATTCCACTTGGTACATAAAAGTTAAAACTTAGAGATTGGTCAACATGGCGTTGACGGCGACCATTTTGACGAACACTTGCAAATTGATCTAGCTTATAAGCGCCTTTTTCATAGTATGGATATGTGGAAAGACTTAGATCCGGTGCAATTACTGGACGTCTGTAATCTTTCTTTTCTTCATAATAGAACGCACTGTAAATTGGATCAATCGAAGCCGTGGATCCAGCAATTTGAGCTGTACTCATGTTCGGTGCAACAGCAACAAGGTAAGCATTACGAATACCATTTTGTCCCACGTCTTTTGCTAGTTCACGCCAACTCTCACTTGTATAGCCGCGACTTGAGAAGTATTCACCTGTATTCCAGTCACTGCCTTTAAATACGCTATAAGCGCCTTTTTCTTTTGCTAAGCGAGAACTTGCTTGAATCGTTAAGAAGTTGATTTTTTCATACAGTTCATCTGCAAATTCTTCAGCTTCTTTTGAATCCCAAGCAATGTTTTTAATCGCTAATAAATGATGCCAACCAAATGTTCCAAGTCCAATTGAACGGTATTTCCGGTTCGTAATCGTGGCTTGTGGAACAGGCAATTCATTCAAATCAATAACGTTATCAAGCATGCGAACTTCAATGTCAATCAAGCGTTCCATTGTGCCTGCTTCTTCAGCCACAACGGCCCGGCCAAGGTTGATCGAAGACAAGTTGCAGACAACGAAATCTCCTGCTTGTTTAGTGATGACGATTTGATCTCCAGAAATCATTTCTTGGATCACTCGAGTTGGACTCATGTTTTGCATAATTTCTGTGCAAAGGTTACTAGAATAAATCATACCTTCATGTTTATTTGGATTTTTGCGGTTTACTTCATCACGGTAAAACATGAATGGGTTCCCAGTTTCAAGTTGGCTCACCATGATGCGCTTCATGATATCAATAGCTTTCACGATTTTTTTACTGATCGTTTCATCAGCCACTAATTCTTCATATTTTTCGCGGAAAGAACCTTCCCCTTTTTTCTCATCATAGAAGTCTTGTAAATACCAACCTTTTTTCGCTTTCACTTCATGCGGATCGAATAAATACCAATCTCCTCGGCGTTCTACTGCTTCCATGAATAAATCTGGAATACAAACTGCCGTGAAGATGTCATGCGCACGTAAACGTTGGTCTCCATTGTTTAAGCGAAGGTCAAGAAACATTTCAATATCTTTGTGGAATACATCCAGATAAACAGAAATAGCTCCTTTACGTTGGCCTAACTGATCCACACTTACTGCTGTATTGTTTAATTGCTTGATCCAAGGAATGACACCACCACTTGCTCCTTTGACGCCACGGATAGGTGCTCCAGTGGAACGCACATAGCCGATGTAAGCTCCAACACCACCACCGTGTTTTGAAACACGAGCAACATCTGTATTGCTGTCATAGATGCCTTGTAAGCTGTCATCGATCGTATCGATGAAGCAGCTCGAAAGTTGACCGCCTACTTTTCCTGCGTTAGCAAGCGTTGGTGTGGCAACTGTCATATACAAATTGCTAAGTGCCCAGTAAGCTTCACTCACAAGCTCCATACGCTTCGATTTTGGCTCTTCTTGCATCAAATAGAGGGCAATCGTAAGCCAGCGTTCTTGCGGAAGTTCATAGACGTTTCTTGCTTGATCGGTAGCGAGGTAACGAGTGGCTAGAAGATAAAGACCATTATATGTAAACAATTTGTCTTTATCTGGGTCAATCATTTTACCTGCTTCAATCAATTCTTCTTTCGTGTAATTCTTTAAAATGCTGCCAGAATAAATCCCGCGTTCGCCAAGACTTTCCTGTAACCCAATGTAAGACCCGTATTTATCGTCATCATTATAGAAACGATTTTTACTAGCTTTTTTGTATAATTTATTTAAATACAGCCGCGCTGCGAAATGTTCCCATTCAGGCAAATGAATATCCGTTTTTGCTTCTGCCTCGCGAATTAAATAATCCGTCAATTCATCAGCAGGGTAATCTTCTTTTTTCTCAATAAAACGGAAAATCTTTTCTTTGTATTCTTTGATGTCGAGCTTTGGAAATTCTTCATGAATTTTATCCAAATAGCGGTTTAAACGATCAGCATCGAAAGGTAATTTCCGATTTCCACCGTCTTTTACAATATAAGTCGTCATTTGCACTCCCCATTTCTTAAAAATTCTTCCAGCCACGTGCGGCTTTCGATCGCGTTCCCCTCTTTATGTCAAATCATAAAAATTAACTTTTTTAGAAAGAAAACGTTCTCTTTAAAAAAGCTAAAAACAAGTGATGCGATATTTGGTGTTAACACTATATATGGTATAACTTTTTAATTGTGAATTCAAGATATAGTACTTATGTTTTCTTTTTGAAAACGCATACAACATTGAAGTAGAGCGAAAAAATCTTATTTTATTAAATCTAAAATGAGATTGTGATAAAAAAAGCAAAATGAGATGTTAGTGGTTTTGAATGCTTGGAGTGACAAGGTTTTAGAAAATGAGTGTCATTTCACCAGAAAATTAACAAACAATTTCTAACCTTTTATTTTCACAATCTCTAAGGATAAGATACATAAAACCTTGATTTTTTCAAGTCCTAAAAGAAAAATTTTTTTAATTTTTTTCGTGAAAAAAACTTCCCGTTTTAAGAAACAGGAAGTTTAAATAAATGTTTCGAGCGTGCATAAACAAAAATACTTGCAGCAACAATCAATTCAGAAATCGGAATCGCACTAAAGACGCCGGCTGCTCCGAAAAATGGAGGTAAAACAAATAAGAAAATCACCATAAAGATCAATTCTCTTGCGATAGTTACCCAAGTTGCCATGCCAATTCGGTCTGTTGTTTGGAAATAGGTCATCATGACAAAGTTAAAGCCCATGAATAAGTAGCCCGAGAAAAAGATACGAACACCAAGTACAGCCAAATCATGGATATCTGCTTCAAAGTCACCGAACAATCGAACAATTTGATCGGCGAAAAATAGACCAATGATGAAAAAGAATAACCCTGTTAAAATCGCAACAATGGCCGCTAAGCGAACTGTTTCTTTTTCACGCCGAACAAGTTTAGCCCCGCGATAATAACTAATTAGCGGTTGAATAGCTGATCCCATACCAAGGAACATCATTAAAATGATGCTATGCGAGTAGTTTAAAACAGAAAAGGCCGCCACACCTGCTGTTCCTGCCACAGCCGCAATTGCAATATTATAGCCCATCGTGAAAACGGACATCCCAAGTTCGGATAAAAAGCTTGGTAATCCAATTGAAAAGGTCCGCTTAAGCGAATCAAGCGTTAAACTAAAACGAACGAATTTCAACCGGCTTGTTTTCTTGAAAAAGTGTGTCGCAAGAATAACAACTCCGATTGCAATGGCAGAAACCGTTGCGAGAGCTGAACCTTTTACACCTAAATCTAAAATGAATAAAAAGATATAATTCAAAAGAATATTCATCAGGGCCGTCACAATGAGTGCGATCATCGCTAAGTTGGGATCGCCATCATTTCGCACAAAAATACTTAAAATATTTTCAAGTGTCAGAACGAAACCAAACAGTAGCAAAACATTCATATATTCCATTACATAGGGAATGGTTTCTTCATTCGCACCGAGCGTATACGCAAGTGGAATTCGAAAAACAAAAGCGAAAATAGCGAGTAGGACTGTAATCGCAAGCACCATCAAAATCGAGCGCGTAAAAATAACTTGCGCAAGCCCCACTTTCTTTTCGCCGAGCGCAAACGAATATTGTGTTGCCCCTCCGATCCCGATCCAAAGCGAAATCGCTGTAAAAATCGAAAACACAGGGACAGCAATATTGATACCCGCAAGCGCCACGCCACCAAGGCGATGCCCTACAAAAATACCATCGATGACAATGTTAATCGACATCAGCAACATACCAACAAGTGAAGGAATTAAATATTTAACATAAACCTTTCCGACTGAGCTACTTTCTAAAATTTGATCACTATTTTTCATCTTACATCCCTCGTTTTTACCTAACGGTTATTAGCTTTTCTATTTAACCATATTTTTACTAAGAAAAGCAAGACTTTTTTCTCGAACATGACAAAATCGTAAGGTATATTCTTATTTTGTTAGGTTATCCGAGGGAATGTATATCTTTTTTTCTGTAGAATAAGAGTATAGAGAAAGAAAAAACTAAAGGAGGGCATTATGAAGAAAAAAACAACTTTGCTAGGATTTCTAACCGTAACATTGCTCTTATCCACTCTTTTTATTTTTGAATATTTAGTTCCAGATGATCAAACAGCTAGCTCTTATTTTGTTAAAATGAAATCAAATGGAGAAACCGTCAAAAAAAATCAATTTAAAGGCTATAAATACACGGAAACTGTGTATAATTCAAAAGGACATTCTTCCAAACTTTCTTTTTACTCAGGTAAAAAGCTAGCACAAAATGAACGTTTTAAAATTATCGTAAACAGCAATCATTTGGTTTCGAATTACAAAAAAGTAACCAACTTGCCTAAAAACGTACAATATTTGGCAGAAAAATAAGCCAGCTTCTAGTGCGGCTCCCTTCCCCTCACTCGGGACGATCAAGGCTCGCAAGCGGCTTATTTTTCTTGGCGAATATTTTCATTATAATAGTGAATCACGTGACGCACAAAAAGCTGCGCAACAACCATTAATACCCAAGTATAAATCAACATGAAATGCTCCCCAAATGGCTCATAATATTCCATATCCTCTACTAGGAAAAAATGGGCAAATAAAAATGAAAAGACTAAACTGCCTAGATTCCAGCACAGCAAACTGAGTATTGTATAGTTTTTACTCACATAACCCGTCACGACAAAGTAAAAAATGGTGAGCGGGATAAGAAACCACGGATAAGTGGCAGAAGCGGTGAAAGTATACTCAACATAAAAATATAAAAAAGGCACAGGTATGCACGCAAGAATCGGAAATAAAATGCGTTTCATAAATTTATCCTCCTTTTCTTTTTCATACCCACTTGTATGCCTAATTATGCAAAAAATCCAAGCCTCGGCTTGGATTTTTTTTATTCGCTAACTGCTTGAGCAGCGGTAATCAATGAAAGATTGTAAACGTCTTGTGTGTTACATCCGCGTGATAAATCGTTAACAGGAGCATTTAAACCTTGTAAGATGGGGCCAACCGCTTCAAAATTTCCAAGACGTTGTGCAATTTTATAACCGATGTTTCCTGCTTCAAGGCTTGGGAAGATAAATACATTAGCGTCCCCTTTTATTACGGAACCTGGTGCTTTTTGTTCAGCCACACTTGGAACGAACGCTGCATCAAATTGGAATTCCCCATCAAGCGTCAATTCAGGTGCTTTTTCTTTCGCTAATTGAGTAGCTTCCGCAACTTTTTCGGTTTCCTCCGATTTAGCAGATCCTTTTGTAGAAAAGCTTAGCATTGCAACACGTGGATCAATATCGAAAATTGAAGCCGTTCCAGCGCTAACAACCGCATTTTCAGCTAAGTCCGCTGCTGTTGGTGCAATGTTGATCGCTACATCACTAAACAAGTAACGTTCTGCGTCACGAACCATGATCATCGCGCCTGCCACTTTCGAAATGCCAGGTTTTGTTTTAATAATTTGTAGGGCTGGACGAACCGTATCCCCCGTTGAATGAATCGCTCCACTTACTAGCCCGTCTGCTTTTCCAGTGAAAACAAGCATCGTTCCAAAGTAATTTGGATCAAGTAAAAGTTTTTCAGCGTCTGCTTGCGTTGCTTTTCCTTTTCTACGTTCTACAAAAGCCGCTACAAGTTCAGAGAAATCAGCATCGCCTTGTGGATTTCTTATTTCAACACCAGTAAGTTCCACACTTGCTTTTTTAGCGGCTGCTGCAATTTCTTCTTCCGTTCCAAGAAGAATCGGTTCAACAATTCCTTCTTTTTTTAATCTAGCTGCAGCGCCAACAATTCGTTCATCTTTTCCTTCTGGCAGAACAATCTTAACGTTTTTTCCTGCCACTTGTTTTTTAATGGATGTAAATAAATCGCTCATTTTCGCAATTCCTCCCAATTTCTTCGTATTCCTTATCCTTCCTATCATACTATAACTTGTGTAATAAAAAAACCTGAAAAACAGCTTATTTCCTTGTTTTTCCTGCTATATGACAGCTACATGACAACAGCTAACTAGGTTATTTGAAGACTTTCCCTTGGAATCTTTTTTCCTGTACTAATCGCTTGTTCCCGTTTCTTCTCGCTCCTGTTCGCCTTTTGTCGCTTCTTTATGATATGATAAAACACAGAACAAATAGAAAAAGGTGAAGTGTATGTTAAAACCTATTCGACCTGAATTAGCAGAAATTCAAATTAGTGGCATTCGTCGCTTTAATACGCGCGTTTCTGGCATTCGCGATATGATTAAATTGACGCTCGGTGAACCCGATTTTTATACGCCAGAACATATCAAGCAAGCAGCGATAGATGCGATTCATGAAAATTTTACAAACTACACGAATAATGCCGGCATGCCTGAACTTCTTCGTGCGGCTTCCGATTATTTTAATGAAAAGTACCAACTCGGCTTCTCTGAAGAAGAAATTATTACGACTGTCGGAGCAACAGAGGCGATTGCAGTTGTACTTGAAACGACCCTTAGCGCTGGTGATGAAGTCATTTTGCCAGATCCGATTTATCCAGGATACGAACCGATCATTCGCCTTCTGGGAGCGGTCCCTATTAAAGTAGATACAACGGCTAGCGGTTTTAAATTAACACCCGAACAGCTAGAACAAGCGATTTCGAAAAAAACAAAGGCACTAATCCTGCCTTATCCTTCTAACCCAACCGGTGTCTCGTTAGACGAAGTAGAATTAGCTGCACTTGCTTCCGTCCTAGAAAAAACAGGAATTTATGTAGTGGCTGATGAAATTTATAGTGAACTCCATTACGGCTCTGCACACGTTTCTATTCGTAAGTTTTTGCCAAAGCAAACGATCGTAATCAATGGTTTATCGAAGTCTCATGCGATGATAGGCTTTCGAATCGGCTTTTTGATGGCAGAAAAAAACTTGCTTAAAGAAATGCTTAAAGTGCATCAATATACCGTTACTTGCGCAAGTTCGATCAGCCAAAAAGCTGCCCTTGAAGCCGTTACAAACGGAAAAGAAGATTGCCTGCCGATGCGCACTGAATATAAAACAAGGGCCGGCTTTGTCGAGCAACGACTACTCAAAATGGGCTTTGAAATCATCCCGCCAGATGGCGCCTTTTATTTTTTCGTTAAATTGCCCGATTCCGTTCAAGAAAATGCTTTCGACTGGGCCGTGCGTCTTGCAGAAGAAGCCAAAGTAGCAGTTGTTCCCGGAGAAGCGTTTTCCGAGAAAGGCGAGCGCTACTTCAGACTATCTTATGCAGCATCTTTTGACGACCTTGCTGAAGCGATGGAACGCATGCAAAACTTCATGGCTCAATTTCAATAAAAAAGCGATTCGAGGGAAGCCTCGAATCGCTTTTTTTGCTTACTTCTCATTCAAAAAATCCACCATCATGTCCTTATACACTTCAATCATATCCATGTAATTTTGGATGGAGACATATTCGTCCACTTGGTGCGCCATTTCTCCAACGCCTGGGCCAAAAACAATGACCGGGAATTCTTTTTTGGCTTTGATAAACTCAGCTGCATCCGTCGTTCCTGCCGCCGTAACGAACTTGATTTTTTCGCCAGTTTGTTTTTCATAAGCCGCTTGACCGATTCGTGCAATATCCGAATCTTTATCGCTAAAAACAGGAAGTTTATCATAGTCCCAAACAAGTTCTAATTTCACATCTTTTTCCGCATTCAACTTTTTCAAAATATCCGCAAACACGTTTTGAATTTTTTCATTATCCACCTCAGGGATCGTCCGAATGTTCCCTTGTAGCTTCGCAAATTCAGGAATGCTATTTACTTGATTCCCGCCTGAAACGACGGTCGCATTGTGCGTGAAGTTGCCAAGTAATGGACTGCTTTCCTTGATCGAAGCGACAAAATCTTCAACTTCATTATAAAACAGCATCAAGTTATCAATCGCATTGACTCCAAACTCTGGCATGGAGCTATGTGCATTCTTGCCGTATGAAGTTACCGTATAGTTCATGGATCCCTTATGCGCATAGCAAATTTGTGGCCCACTTGGTTCCCCGATAACAAGAGCATCCAAATCATCCGCATAGCCTTCCGAAGTCAACTGTTCCGCTCCAAGCTCTCCGATTTCTTCACCAACCGTCGCAAGAAGTTTCACCTTACCAGGAAGTTCTTTCTTTTCTTCTTTTAATTCAATCATCGCAATTACCATCGCAGCGAGCCCAGACTTCATATCCGTCGACCCACGACCATAAAGCTTCCCATCTTTTTCAGTCGCTTCAAACGGTGGGTAAGTCCATTTTGACACGTCTCCAGCATCGACGACGTCCATATGCCCCGAAACGCCCAGCACACGCTTACCACTTTCTCCAATTTCACTCACTAAACTAGCTCGATTTTCAGCAAATTGAACTTTTTTCGAATCAATGCCATGCTGTTTAAATAGATCTGCTAAATAATCTGCTACCGCTTCTTCATTTCCATTCGTTGAATCAATGTTTACGATGTCCTTAAGAATTTGCAATCTTTCCTGTTGTTCCATGTTTGATTCCCTTCCTTCTATAAAGTCATATATTTAGTTCCCTCTATAACTAGTTTCAAACTAAATCTTTACAAATTTAAGGTTTCGCTATCCTTCCAAAACGAAGCCTGCAAAATTACATTTGCAGGCTTCGTTCCAGACTGTCGAAAAACGCCGATCCCTCCATGAGAAAGAAGAGGGATGGGCGTTTTTTTCTATAAAAATGGAAAAAG